>NZ_CP064687.1 GCF_023100905.1 Bradyrhizobium sp. 4 | reverse complement strand
ACCGGCGCAGAACGCCCGCGCCTTCGCCACGTGATCACGCTCTTCGGCGGAGAGATGAACGTCATACTGGTAATAGAAGTCCACAGGAGATCCTTCGGCGAGCTACTTCTGAAGAGGCGCCCCAATGTCCTTGGCCCACTTATTCCAGTAGGCCTCTTCCTGTCCGACCTCGGCCGTGAAGGTCGAGACCGTTGAACCTGTGATCAGCGTGGCGCCGATCGTTTCCAGTTGCTTGAGGAATTCCGGGTCGCTCGAAGCCTTGTCAAGTGCGGCGCCAACCTTGGCGACGACGTCCGCGGGAAGGTTCGGCGGACCCGCGACCCCGAACCACGGCGAGATATCGAGAAGCTTGCCAGCGGCCTGCTCGATCGTCGGCAGATCCGGGAAGGCCGGCGACCGGTCGGCCGACGTCACCGCGAGCGCCTTCAGGGATCCGGCCTTGACCTGCTGGCCGATCGTGGCTTCGGTGAAGAAGCCCACCTGCAGGATGCCCGACATGCAATCGACGATCGGTTGATTGCCGCCCGAATAGTTGATGAACGTCATCTTCGTATCATAGGCCATGTCGAACAGCGTGCCGCCGACATGGGACGTCGCCCCGAACGTCCCGCCGAAGTTTACTTCTCCAGGGTGCGCTTTCAGATAGGCCACGAGTTCCGGAACAGTGGACACTGGAAGCTTCGGGTTCACCACGAGCAGGTTCCGCTGTTTCGCAACCTTGCGGATATAGGTGAAGCCCTTCTGCTGATCGTAGCGCACCGACGAATACAGTGCCTTTGCGCGAGTATTGGAGGACTCCACCGCGACGAGAAGCGTGTAGCCGTCAGGGTTTGCGCGCGAGACGTTGGACGCGGCGATCATGCCCCCGGCGCCGCCGTTGTTCTCGACGATGACGTTTTGGTTCAACTCCTTCGCCAGCAGACGACCGATCACCCGGCCGATGATGTCCGTTGGCCCTCCGGGGGGAAATCCGACGACCAGCTTAATCGTGGTTGAGGGATAAGCATCGGCGGCCTCGATCGGTCCAGCAAGGAAGCCGAGACAAAGAACGGCGGCGCCGGCGCCAATCGACGCAGTTTTTCGGAGTGATCGAAACATGCAGCACCTCCCTCGAAGGACGACCCACCTTCAAGCCAAGGACACTTTGTGTCAAGTGTGAAACGATCGTGATCCGACCAGGAGGCGCACATTGACCGGGCAAACGTTGCGGAAAAAGCGTGCATCATGCCTGTTACGCCACATCTAAGCCGAATGTGCCGCCCGGCAGCCCAACCTTCCAGGGTTGCCAAACCCCGTCGTTGTGTTCTAGACGATCGGTCTACAGAGAACACAAATGGCGAAATCTACGGACAACCACCGCGAGCTCAATGGGCAGGGCCGAAACCAAGTCGGCTATGCGCCGACCCGCGACGTTCTGATCCGTTGCGGAATGGAGGTGATGACCCAACAAGGTTTTGCAGCTACGGGCCTGGACGCGCTGCTGCGCCGCGCCACCGTGCCAAAGGGTTCGTTCTACCACTACTTCGAAAGCAAGGCCGACTACGGCCGCGAAATCATGAAAGCCTACGACTCCTTCTTCCGGCACAAGCTGGACCGCGCCCTGGACGACGGAACGCTTGCGCCGTTGGCGCGGATGCGAGCTTTCGTCGAAGGCGCCAAAGCGGGCATGGCGAAATACAGCTATACGCGCGGCTGCCTCGTCGGAAACCTCAGCCAAGAGGTCGAAGCGCTGCCCGACGATTACAGGTCCGCCTTGGACGAGATCGTCAAAGGATGGCAGCGGAAGGTGGCGCATTGCCTGGAACGCGCATACGAGGCTGGCGAGATCGGCAGCGCGGACTGCGATGCCCTGGCTGAGTTTTTCTGGATCGGCTGGGAGGGAGCGGTGATGCGTGCGCGCCTCGTCAAGAACGGCCTCCCGCTTGATACCTTCATCGCCGGTTTCGTCGCCGGCCTGCCGCGTCCGGACGAGCCGAAGGCCAGGTCCAGAAGAAAATCGTGAAGAGGAGTTCGAGTTGTTCAAAGCCGTGTTGATCGAGAAGGACGAGCGGGGATATCGCGCCGACGTCACTGAATTACCGGACAGCCGCCTCCCCGACGGTGAGGTGACGGTCGAAGTCGAGTTCAGCACGCTGAACTACAAGGATGGCCTCGCGATTACCGGCAAGGGCCCGATCGTGAGATCCTTCCCGCTGGTGCCCGGGATCGACTTCGCTGGCGTGGTGTCGTCGAGCTCCGACCCGACCTACACGCCGGGGGACCGCGTAGTTCTCAACGGCTGGGGTGTCGGCGAACAACATTGGGGCGGCCTGGCGCAGCGAGCAAAGGTCAAGGCCGACTGGTTGATCAAGCTGCCGCCCTCGATGCCTTCCCGCCGCGCGATGATCATCGGTACCGCCGGGTATACCGCGATGCTGTCGGTCGTAGCCCTCGAGAAGTATGGCATCCGTCCTGGCGCGGGCGACGTGCTGGTGACCGGGGCCGGCGGAGGCGTCGGCAGCATCGCGATCATGCTTCTCCACAAGCTCGGTTTCCGCGTCGTGGCTTCGACCGGCCGACCGGACGAGGAGCCATATCTCAAGAGCCTGGGCGCTGCCGAGATCATCGACCGGTCACAATTGTCACAGCCCGGCAAGCCGCTGCAGAAGGAACGATGGATCGCCGCGATCGACTCAGTAGGCAGCCATACGCTCGCCAATGTTTGCGCCGGAATCAAACCGGACGGAGCGGTCGCCGCGTGCGGCATGGCGCAAGGATTGGAATTTCCCGCAAGCGTCGCCCCTTTCATCCTGCGAGGAGTGGCGCTGTTCGGCATCAACAGCGTGACCCGCTCGAAGGCAGAACGCGTCGAAGCCTGGGATCGTCTCGCTTCCCTGCTAACCGAAGCCGATCTGGAGAAGACGGCGGTCGAGATCGGTCTGAACGAGGTCGTCGCCGCGGCTGGCGGCCTGATGAGTGGCCAAGTGCGCGGGCGCACCGTCGTCAACGTCAATAGATGACTTCGACCGAAAAGTAGAGCGATGCGACCGTGGCGGTCCGCCTCGGGGTAAATCTGAAAGCAATGACCGCTCTCCAAAAAATGGGAGATCCCCAAATATGGCTGCTTCGGAACGAATTGGAACGGATGAACCTGCGTTCGGGTTCTCGACGCGAGCGATCCACCATGGTTATGACCCTGCCCATCACTCTCGCGCGGTATCCCATCCCATTCATATGACGTCGACCTTCGCCTTCGACAGCGTCGCCGAATTAGATGCGGTGGCCGCATTGGGGGGCAAACTGTATGGGCGGGAGTTCAATCCGACGACCGCATTGCTGGAATCCCGTTTGGCAAACTTGGAGGGTGCCGAAGACGCCGTCGTACTGGCCTCGGGAATGGCCGCGTTCGGTGCCTTGGTACTTTCGCTCTTATCCCAAGATGACGAACTCATCGTCCATCGGACCTTGTATTCGAATACGACGACCATGACGGAACAGGGCTTGCCGCGCTTCGGCATAAAGACCATCCCTGTCGATCTCAATGATCCCGCCAATCTGGATACTGTTCTCACATCTCGCAGTAGAGCCGTCTACTTTGAGACGCCGGTCAATCCCACAGGAGACGTGCTCGACATCGAAGCCATTGCGCAACGTGCTCGGCGGGCCGGCCTCTTGGTCATCGTCGACGGCACATTTGCATCTCCCGCGCTGCAGAGGCCTCTCCAATGGGCGGACATCGTGCTCCACTCCCTTACCAAGTATATCAGCGGGCATGGAGACGTTCTTGGAGGGGCTCTGCTGGGACGGACCGAGTTGATCGAAAAAATACGTGATCGCGGCTTGCGCTACATCACCGGTGCCGTCATGTCGCCGATGGTTTCTTCTCTGATTCTGCGCGGGATCAAGACGCTTCCTCTCCGAATGGACCGCCACGGGTCCAACGCACTTGCGATTGCGCGCATGCTCGATGCCCACTCGGCGGTAGAGTGGGTGAATTATCCATTTCTGCCGTCCCATCCGCGGCATGCAATCGCAAAGAGACAAATGTCAGCGGGCTCTGGAATGCTGTCCTTTGGTCTACGCGGGGGTTTTGATGCCGCCCGATGTTTTCTCGACCACCTCAAGCTCATTACGCTTGCCGTCAGTCTTGGAGATGCTGAAACGCTTATCATGCATCCCGCGAGCCTGGTTCATGCCCGGCGCGCCGTTCGTCCTGAAGCGCGCCTGCAAAGGGGAGTCGGAGATGACCTGATTCGCCTCTCGGTTGGTCTGGAAGACGAGGCAGATTTGCTCGGCGACCTTGAGCAGTCCCTGAATCGTCTCTAGGTCGCCCGCAACGAACGTAAGTCAAGGAGAGGCCAAAGATGATTGCGCCGCCGCCAGGACTCGAGCCCGCCATGGACTTTGCTCGGATTACTCTAAGCCCTCAGAAAGAGATCGTCCGAAAGTTCTACAAGGAAATGTGGGACAATGCGGATGTTGCTCTAATCCCCGAAATATTTCAGCCTGGGTTCACCTTCCGGGGCTCTCTCGGTCCTGTCCTCGTCGGCTTCGATCAGTTCGCGGACTACGTCAGATGGGTGACAGACTCCCTGGAAAACTACACGTCTGACATCCTCGATCTCCTCGAGGAGGACAACGCAGTCTCGGGCAAGCTGCGCTTCCACGGCATCCATCGAAAGCCGATGTTCGGCCACGCGCCCACCGGACGCCACGTGTGGTGGTACGGTGCGCCGATCTTCACGTTTCGAGGCGACAAGGTGAGCGATCTGTGGGTCTTGGGCGACATCCATGGACTGATGGGTCGTCTCGCGCCGGATACAACTAGCGAACCGGAATTCACAACAAACAAGTAGCCCATGCTCCATGCCCCTTCGCGCCGAGCGGACCACCTCTGGAAACGCAGACAAGCGATGTAGACGCCTCCAACCTTCAAGAACGAAGACGTCCGCTGAGGGCGGGCGCCTCGTTGTGCGGTAAGACGCGGCGGCCTCACCATTCCCTGCTTTCCCGTAGGGTTTGGCGAGCCAGCATAGAGGAATTTTAGCAGCGCCTTTTACGGCTACTCTCTGTGTGCAGCACCCCTCTCGCTTCGCAGCAAAATGTCGATGTCTCCTGTCGCGCGTTTTACGCACGCGATATACCTCAAACCTCGGTTAAGATTTCAGCCGCGGCCAAGCCGAAAGTTTGATCAGCGTCTACCGCGCCTCGGTCCACTGCTTGGGTTTGTCGTTTGGCACCGCCACGCTCTGGCTCGCCGGGAGAACAGCAAAATCGTTCCGTTCTCGGAACTAAATGCCCATTCAGTGGAGTTCGGTTCCGCCGAAACGGTGGTTGCAAACGAGACCAAGCTAGGGCAGATTTTTGTCACCGGGGCTGGCTACATATTTCACTTGTCTTTTTAACCCGGGTTCATTTGACGGTGCGCAGGCCGCAGCGGTTTTAACCTCCCGCTGCGGCCTTTGTATTTGCCATGCGCCCGCCAGCGTGAGCCGGCGACCACCATAGATTCCTAAGGTCAATAGCTATGCGCGGCCGCAAAGGCCCCGACGATGAGGACGGCTCCGTCGCCAAGGGCCAGCAGCAATAGAAAGGCTGTGTCCTTCGGACCGTTTCCTGCCTAGAAGAAGAGGCTGTACGCCAGGGACGTTCTCGCCAACAAGATGCAGGTACGTCGCTATTCACCCCCTCGGCCACGGCGTTGCTCGACTAGCCCGCGAAGTAAGAGGGCTCGACTTTGAAGTTTAGCAACTGCTGTTGGTGACGGCCGTATTCCTGACCGTCTGTTTCGGAGTGTCAGCCTGGGGCATCTCGGACGAGAGGGACGTCGAAACCGCCGGTCAAATCCCGCACCAGTCCTTTGGTTTGAAGCCGGCCGCTCAATAGGAACATTTCGACATCCAGAGAGTCGGATGCCCATAAAGCCTCCCTCAGACCGATGGATAATGCGGTTGCCTATGCGACCTCGGTATTCATCGTCGTCCTCGGCGTCGCGATCCTTATCGCCGTATCGGCTCCAGCTCACCAGCCTTATGGACGTGCCTTGCGGTCGTTCTCATTTCGATTGGTCTCGTGAGTGCCTTTGGCGACTGTTAACGAGCGTCCGGCGCGCGCTGGCCTTGGAACAAAGCTCATTTGGCTCCATTGCAATTCCATGAAATGGCTGATCGGCGTCGTGTTGGCCGTCCTGGTCTGTGTAGGAATCTATGGCGGATCGGCTTTCGTTTCGCTGGTGGGTTTGGTTTCCGCAGTCCGGGGTGCCGATGTTGCGCAAATCCTGGCTCGGACGGATATGCCCGCCTCCGCCATTCCATCGTCGACCAGGTGATGACAGCCTACCTGGACCGGCTCGGACAAAAACGCCAGCTGCGGCCGATCGAGCGAATAGCCATCAACGCTTTTGGTGCAACCATCGCTGATGATCTGGCAGCCAAGCTCATGACCTCAGAAAATCTGTCGGTACTTCTGAAAAGCGGAGCTGTTCGCAATGCCACGGAGGACATTACTTTCGGAACGATGTCCTCAGTGGCCGAGCTCGACATCTCGAGCATCTTTGCCTTGGCCGGACGGATCACCTTTGTGAAGCCCGTTGAGTTTGCATTGCGGCTTGGAGGAGGCCAGGAGGCAGGCAGCATCAGCATGCATCTTGAAGGGACAACTTGGAAGCTCTCTGGAATCGGGCTGCCACCCAAGATTCTCACCAACATCGTGGACCGACTCCCGGCGCGATGAGGCTTGCGACGAAGCGCTTTCGGAATCTCGTTCGGGTGGCCGGTGGACCAGTCCTTCAAGGTCTCCGTGGCACCCCGCTTCTATCCGGTCAGCCGCTCCGACAGCGTCTGCAGACCCGCCTCAATGGCCGGGATGTCCGTCTCGGCCCATGCGATGCACCGCCGAAATCCCTTGCTGGCATTCAGGTCGACGCCACCGCGCCGACCTATCTTTAGATCTCATTCCGTTGCGATAAGGAGCGGTCAGCAGCAACTGGAACATGGCTCGAGAAGCCATGTAACGCGCTGCGGACCGGCTTCTCTCCCTTCCAACCAACAGAAGGTCTCCGGATGGACTCGAAACAGACCACCGCCAGCCGCGGCCGCGCCGATCAATCCAAAGATTAAAGAGAGCAAAATCGCCAACTCTCATGGCGCAAGCACCCTGAAATAAGCACTTGGAAATAGACAGGACACATTACAAATCTGACAGCCCAACTTTCGGCTAATGTCGGGTTTCCAAGGCGTGATACCGTTTGAAAAAAGTAGAAGGTTGAAGCGTCTGCCTACTCGACGATCTTCGGTAGTGATCTATATAGAATGCGACCGCCCGTGCGCATCGCGTATCCGAGATGCTTCCAGGCTTGCTCCGAGCTGCTCCACCGAAAGCGTGAATCGAATGTCAACTTCCTCTACGGACAAGATCGCGCTCTTCATCGATGGAGCCAATCTCTACGCGACGGCGAAAACTCTCGGCTTCGACATCGATTACAAGCGCCTGTTGAAGGAATTTCAGAGCCGCGGGACACTGACGCGGGCGTTCTACTACACCGCGATCATCGAGGATCAGGAGTACTCCTCGATCCGCCCCCTGATCGACTGGCTCGACTACAACGGCTACACCGTCGTCACCAAGGCGACCAAGGAGTTCATCGACGCCTCCGGCCGCCGCAAGGTCAAGGGCAACATGGACATTGAGCTCGCCGTGAACGCCATGGAGCTCGCCGAGCACATCGACCAGATGGTGCTGTTCTCGGGTGACGGCGACTTCCGCTCCCTGGTCGAGGCCGTTCAGCGCCGCGGCGTGCGGGTGACCGTGATTTCCACGATCGCCAGCCAGCCGCCGATGATCGCCGACGAACTGCGCCGTCAGGCCGACGTTTTCACCGACCTCGTCGAGCTCCAGTCCAAGCTCGGCCGCGACCCGTCCGAACGCCCCGCCCCGCGCGACCGCGAAACGCGCGGACACCTGCCAAAAATCTTGCAAGAGCCGAAAGGAAACGACCCACACGATTAGACGGCTAAGGCCGCGCACGCTTCGATCAATTTGGGCAGATTAATCACGATCGATTTCAGAAGAAAAAACGCCGCCTGCTTGAATGATCGCAGGCGGCGGCTTCCCAGCCCCGGGGGATGAGCAAAATCCCGGTGCCAAAGCCTGAGCATAAGTCGTGCCAAGAATTGGCATCGGTTCTGACCTTCTATGTCAGCGCCCTGGCACCGCTATTGCTCAGTCACCGCTAATAAGCAGACCCGTGACGGCGTTTGTTTCAAATTGGAGCGATCACATGCACCCACATCCCCATTTCGATGCAACTGCGTCCCTCCACCTCCACGCTCTATCAGGCATCGGCACGCGGCGGCTGGATCGATTGCGAACTCGCTGCAGACCGGGTGTTTCTAGGTGGCAATGCCGTGACTTTTATGGAGGCCAATATTTCTCTGCCTAGCGATTTCATCAAGTAGTGCGGCCAGCGGCAGATTTGTCCTGAACGCGTGGGGCGGCCGAAGTCGGCCCAGGATCACAGTGGCAGTCACTGCAAGCGCCGCCAACTCCGGTTGTGTGGCCCATCACGACCGTGAGCGCAGCGTTTCATCTGGGCAGCGGAGAACGGGCATGCAGGGATCGCGTTTAAGGCCGGCGTCTCCATCTGCTCGGTCGCGGAGGACAGTCGATCCGCATCGTGCCGGAGTTAGAGAGAGCCGATCTACGGGATCGACAGCTGGATTTTTAGCCACGACAGATAGGCCGCGTGATTGAAGTGATCAGGAGTGCGCTTAAAGCCCCCAAAAGCGGCTTGGCGGCCATACGCAGGTGCAAGGCCGAACTTGGGCGTTTCGCGCAGTTCGTCACGAGCCGCGTCGCCTACGGCGTGAACAAGCCGGTCATGGTCAGCTAGCGCCTGTCGCGCCCATGCAAGAATGTTTTCGCCTCGGCCGAAAACCCATGGAAGCCCGATTGGTGCCGAAGCACGATCGCGACAGCAAAACACCAAAATGCTTCTCAGTCTGCTGGACCCGCCTGAGACAGCGCCGGCTGGCTGATCAGTAATCCCTTTGCCGCCCTGCCAAAATGCCGCTCCCTCGCTAAAACGAGGAGATAGTGCAAATGCTTGATCTGAGGGTTTGTCTTCAATACCCATGTCGCCCCTAAGTAGCTCGAACGGCTGAACTAACCGCAACTCCAACGAACAAGGCTTCTGCCTGAATAGTAGCGCGGAGATCTCACCCGACCAGCGATTACCGAACACGCAAGTAGGGTGATCCTACTGTCACGCTCGACCTTCTCCGCTCGCGCGGTCGTCGATGTAGCGCCGAAGCGCCGCGGCGGCGTTCAACATGTGCGCGCGCATTCGGCGAGCGGCCGTATCGCCATCGCCCTCTGCAATCGCCTGCATGATAGAATCATGCTCGTCCCGGGACTTGCGGATACGATCGCCCTGCCGCAATTGCGTGCGGCGGAAGGCGCTGAGACGCGCACGGACCTCCTGCGCCTGCTCGGCCATGAACGCGTTGTGCGTTGCGCTATAGATGCCTTCGTGGAACAGCCGGTTAAACGCATCGTAGGCATCCACGTCGTTGGCGTCGACCATTGCCAGCGAGCTGTCGTGGAGCTCGATCAGATCGCTGCGCTCCAGCGGTGTCATGCGATAGGTCGCGAGCCTGACGCACATGGCTTCCACCTCTGCGCTGGTCTCAAACATGTCCATGATGCGTTCGGGTGTCATCCGTGCCACGACGAGCCCGCGACGGCCCCGCACCTCGACGAGCCCGCTGACGACAAGCTGCCGGAGGGCTTCCCGCACCGGCGTGCGGGAAGCCCCAAAGCGATCGGCAAGCTGCTGCTCTTCCAGCGCCGAACCGGCAGCCAGCGCACCGGAGGCAATCTCGTCGGTGAGCGCATTACGGATGCGATCGGAGAGAAGGCCGCTATCTTCTTCTGCCTCAGCCGCAACTTTAAACAGACCTGCCATTCAGCTTCCTATGATTGCGCGCACCGTGAAGTAGAGAATGGACGGTGCGACGAGGCATCCCAACCCGGTATGAAACGTTGCTGTTAATGCGCCGTAAGGCACTAGACGCCGATCTGTTGCCGCCAGGCCTCCGGAAACGCCGCTGACCGTACCCATCAAGCCGCCAAACACCATTGCGCTGCGCGGATTATTTAGGCCGATCATCTTCGCAACAAAGGGCGTACCGATCATCACGATCACCGCCTTGAATACACCGGTCGCGATCGACAGCGCAATAACCGGCGAGGAGGCGCCAATCGCCGCTCCCGTGACCGGCCCGACGATGTAGGTGACCGCGCCGGCGCCGATCGTCGTCAGCGATTCGGCGTCAGTGTAGCCAAAGGCTGCGGCGACGAGAACGCCCAGAATGAACGGAACGACCGTCCCCAATCCGAGCGCGACCGCACCGATCAGTCCGGCCTTGCGCGCATGGACGACGTCGACCTCGAAGGCGGTGGCGACGATGGCGAAATCCCGCAGCATCGCGCCTCCCATCAGTCCGATCCCGGTTAGCGCCGGCAGGTCGGCGAGGCCCTTTTCACCGCCGGTGGCGAGGCCTCCGAAAAACGCGAGCAAAAGCCCGAGCATGATCGCGATCGCCGAGGCGTGAATGCGCCCGAAGGTGAGATATTTCGAGATCGCTCCGGAGATCCACATCAGGATGCCCACCGCGGCGAACGCCGTGATCAGCGAGTTTGCGGCAAGAACGTGGGATATCATGGTCATCCGATCCTCCCGGACTTGAAGTGGGGCACATTCGCCTCGATCGCCTCGCGCGCCTCGATCTCGTCCATCGTCTCGACACGGCCGCTGAGTCGACTGATCAAAGCGACCTGGGCGAAACACACCGCCACCGCGCCGATCCCCGCAATGACAACGATGGGACCGCCTTTTGCCGCAGCGACGACGTTCTGCTGCGCGGCCATGGCGACCACGATGGGAATGTAGAAGCTGCCCCAGAACTCGACGCCCGTCTTCAGCCCGTGGCTGAGGAGACCGTGGCGTAGCAGCCAAAGCCGGGCGGCGATCAAGAACATCATCGCGATGCCGACGCCGCCGACATTGGCCTTCACACCGAGGACGACGCCGAGCAGGTCGCCGAGCAGGACCCCGAGCAGCGTGCAGATCGCGAGCAGAGCTACGCCGGAAATGGTCACGGGCGCCTCCCGGCTGTGAGCGGGGCGCTGACCCCCAGAGATCGAAGCTGTGTATGCACTCGCATCGAAAGTTCCCTCCTGTGTATGCGATTGTCTGCCGCTTTGTATCCTGCGTATACATTAATTGACATCGGAAGGCAATACGCATACACTCTGCCTCATGGAAGCCAACCTCGCATGCCAAGGAGCCGAAATGAGTAGTTGGGGTATGCAAAGGGCCGCCCTGGGAGAGCGCTTGGCGGCCGGCCGAAAGCACGCGAAGGGAAAGGTCGTCCCGATCCCGAGCCTGCCCGCATTTTTGAATGCGGTGATCCGGTCAGGAGACCGGGTGTGCCTGGAGGGTGACAATCAGAAGCAGGCTGACATCCTCGCCTCGGCGCTCGCGAACCTTGACCCCGAAGACGTCCGTGACCTCCACATGGTCCAGTCCGGGGTGGTCCTCCCATCCCACCTCGACATCTTCGACAAGGGCATCGCGCGGCGGCTCGACTTCTCCTATTCAGGCCCGCAGTCGGCGCGGATCGCGCGGATGCTATTCGGGCGAAAGATCGAGCTCGGTGCCGTCCATACCTATCTCGAGTTGTTCGCCCGCTACTTCATCGATCTCACGCCGAACGTCGCGTTGATCGCGGCCGTCAGCGCCGACAGGGACGGCAACCTCTATACGGGGCCAAATACCGAGGACACTCCGACCGTCGTCGAGGCGACGAGCTACAAGAACGGCCTCGTCGTGGCGCAGGTCACGGAGATCGTCGACAAGGTGCCCCGCGTCGACATTCCCGGCGACCTCGTGCATTTCGTGGTCGAAGCCGGGCGCCCCTTCTATGTCGAGCCGCTCTTCACCCGCGATCCCGCCGCCATCACCGAGACCCAGATCCTGACGGCGATGCTCGCCATCAAGGGCATCTATGCGCCCTACGGCGTGCGCCGGCTCAATCACGGCATCGGCTTCAACACCGCCGCAATCGAGCTCTTGCTGCCGACTTACGGCGAGAAGCTCGGCCTCAAGGGCAAGGTCTGCACCCATTTCGCGCTCAACCCGCATCCCACGATGATTCCGGCGATCGAATCCGGCTGGGTCGAGCAGATCCACTGCTTCGGATCGGAGGTCGGCATGGAGGATTATGTTGCGGCGCGCTCCGATATCTTCTTCACGGGTCCCGACGGCTCGCTGCGATCCAACCGCGCCTTCTGCCAGACGGCGGGCCTCTATGCCTGCGACATGTTCATCGGATCGACGTTGCAGATCGACCTCGAAGGCCACAGCTCGACGGTGACGACGAGCCGCATCGCGGGATTCGGCGGCGCGCCCAACATGGGCTCCGATCCGCGCGGGCGCCGTCACCCGAGCGAACCCTGGCTCAAAGCGGGTGCCGAGGCCGACCCCGCCTCCAATGCTGCCCTGCGCCGAGGCCGCAAGCTCGTGGTGCAGATCGGTGAGACATTCGGTGACGGCAATGCCCCGCTCTTCGTCGAGCAACTCGATGCGCTAGAGCTGGCGCGCAAGCTCGACCTCGATCTGGCACCGGTGATGGTCTACTCCGACGACGTCACCCACATCGTCACCGAGGAAGGCATCGCCAACCTGCTGATGTGCCGCAGCAAGGACGAGCGCGAGCAGGCGATCCGCGGCGTTGCCGGCTACACCGACATCGGGCGCGCGCGTGACGCGAAGCTCGTCGAGCAGCTCAGGCAGCGCGGCGTGATCCGGCGCCCCGAGGATCTCGGCATCGATCCGCTTGACGCCGACCGGCGCCTGCTGGCGGCCCGTTCGATCAAGGATCTCATGCTGGCCTCCGGCGGTCTCTACCGCCCGCCCAGCCGCTTCCGCAACTGGTGAGGAGTTTCGCATGGAAAAGCTCAGCTTCAGACTGACTGCACCGAACCGCGCCGGCGGCACCCGCGCGCAGGCGATCGTCGGCGTGGTCGCCTCCGGCAATCTCGAAGTGCTGCTGGAACGGACCTCGCCGGCCGACAGCTGCACGATCGACATCGCAACCGCAGCTCACGGCTTTGGCTCCGTGTGGGACGCTGTGGTCCGCGATTTCGTCGCCCGCCGCTCTGCCGGGGGCTTGCGCATCTCCATCAATGACGGCGGAGCCCGACCTGACACGGTCGCGCTGCGCCTCGCGCAAGGCATCCGCAAGATCGAGGAGCCGGAACGATGACGGTGGCCACAGCCAATACGGTTTCGCTGAGCTGGTATGAGGCGAGCGCCCGGCAACGCATAGAAGCGCTGGTCGATGCCGGCAGCTTTGCTGAATTCATCGGTCCCGAGCAGCGCGAGATGAGCCCGCATCTGGCGATCTTCGACCTGCCGGAGCAGTTCGACGACGGCATCGTCATCGGCCGCGGTCGCCTGGATGGCTCGCCGGTGTTCGTCGCCGCACAGGAAGGACGCTTCATGGGCGGCGCCTTCGGTGAGGTCCACGGCGCCAAGCTCACCGGCCTCCTGCGCGCAGCTCGCACGCTCAAGCAAGATCTGCTGATCCTGTTCGACACCGGCGGCGTGCGGCTCCAGGAGGCCAATGCCGGCGAGCTTGCGATCGCCGAGATCATGCGCGCGATCATCGAGGCACGCCGCGCCGGCATCCACGTCGTCGGCCTGATCGGGGGGCGCGCCGGCTGCTATGGCGGCGGCAGCCTGATCGCGGGCACCTGCTCGCGGCTGATCATCTCCGAACAGGGGCGGCTCAGCGTCAGCGGCCCCGAGGTGATCGAAACCAACAAGGGGATCGAGGAATTCGACTCGCGCGACCGCGCGCTGGTCTGGCGCACGATGGGCGGCAAGCACCGCTATCTCATCGGCGGTGCCGATATCTTCGTCGACGACGAAGCGACGGCGTTTCGCGAGGCGGCCATTGACGCGATCAAAATAGCCAGACGATGCGACGCCGAGATTCTCGAGGCCGAGCAGAAGCGCCTCGAACGACGGCTGCAGCGCTTTGGCGAGGCTGAGGACGCCGTCGATATCTGGGAGACGCTCGGCATCGGGCAGCCGACCGAGATTCCCGCACTTCCGACCGGCGCATTTCTTCGCGCGGCAGCCAACAGGGAGAATGCCGATGACGCTCGATGACATCCTGGCCGGCCTATTCCCGAACGGCCACAAGATCAAAACGACCGGCGCGATGATCGCGGGGGAGGCGACGCTGCCTGACGGCGGACCAATCCACGTGCTCGGCATCACGCAGGGGCAGCCGCTCGGCGTGGACGAAGCCATCGTGCTCGCGGGGCGGCTGGTCGAGATCGTCCAAACGAAGGACCGTGCGCCGATCCTGTTCCTGGTGGATTCCGCCAGCCAGCGCATGAGCAAGCGCGACGAACTGCTGGGCCTCAGCGAATATCTGTCGCATCTCGCCAAGGCCCTGCTGCTGGCGGAAGCCGAAGGACACCGCACCGTCGGCCTGCTCTATGGCGGCAGCGCCGCCGGCGCATTCATCGCCACCGCGCTTGCCGCCGGCACGCTGGTGGCGCTGCCCGGCGCGCATCCCGCGGTGATGGATCTGCCGTCGATGGCCCGGGTCACCAAGCTTCCGATCGACGTCTTGAAAGCCAAGGCCGAAGCCACGCCGGTGTTCGCGCCCGGGCTCGACAACATGGTGCAGACCGGCGGCATTCACGCCGTCTGGGATGAACATGCGCCGCTGGCGCCGCAGCTTGCGGCCGTGCTGCAACGACCGCACGGACAGGATGATCGCGGCCAGATCGGTGCCCAACGTGGCGGCCGGCGGAAAGCGGCCGAACTTGCCGAGCGCGTTGTCGTCTCAGCCACTTCACATCAAGGAGCGCCAAATGGGTGAAGCTCTCGCGCGCCACAGCATGGTCAAGGTCACAGCCGCCGGCTGGACGGCCGTGATGAAGCGTTATCCGGAACTCGCCCGCGAGCCGATCGTCGCAGGCTGGGTGCACGTCGGCCGTCCCCTCGTCGTTCGCCGACCGGCTTGCAGCGATACTGCAGGCCTCGTTCCGCTCGGACTGCCGCTGCCGCCGAGCCATGGTAAACGTCGTATTGCGGTCTCGCTGGCCGCAGCCGATATCGTCGCGTTCGCTCAGCCTCCGTTGCTGGCCGACGCCGCGGCCGCGGCGCCGCCCGCTTGGCGCGAGACGATCGAGAAACTGGTCCAACTCCTGCCGGAGACCCGCGCCTATGGCAGCCTTGCGTGGCAGCACCTTACCGGCCTGCCCTATCTTTCGGAAGGCTCGGACCTCGATCTGCTGTGGCCTCTCTCGTCGGCCGACAAGACAGGAATTCTGTTGTCCGACATCGCGCGGATCGCAAGGCAGTCGCCGATGCGGCTGGACGGTGAGATCACAGGTCCCGCCGGCGGGGTTCAATGGCGCGAACTGACCGGCACTGACGAAGACGAAGTGCTTGTGAAGAGCCCGGCAGGAGTGACCACCACGACTCGCGCGGCCTTCCTCACAGGTCATGTCTCATGACCATTGCGCTCAGATGGCAATCACAGCCGGGCGGCGCGCTTGATGCCGAGCAGCTCGGTCATCTTGCTTCGCTATGCCTGAAGCTGGAAGTAAAAACCTATCCGAAGCCCGGGCTTGTCAGCCATGTCGACAACGGTGCGCATCGCGACATGGACGCCGGGCTGTTGTGCCTGAGCGCTGAGACCTTGATGCCTTTCTTCAGCGATCTCGCCCTCGCGGGCGCCGCAGGTGCGGGCATGAACCGGCTGCGCGCCATCGGGGTTGCCGCGGAGCGCGCGATGATGGCTGCGACCTCCGGCGTCAACACCCATCGCGGCGCGATTTTCGGACTGGGCCTGCTCTGCGCCGCGGCCGGCTATCGGAGTGCCGTCGGCATTCGCAAATCTCTTGGCCGGCTGGTTTCGGAGCGTTGGGGCGAGGACATCCTATCTGGCCCGGTATCGCTGCGCAGCCACGGCGCTGTGGCCGCGCGGCGCTATGGCGCCGGGGGCGCCAGAGGGGAAGCCGCCGACGGATTCCCGTCTGTCTACGACATCGCCCTACCCGCGCTGCAGGCAGCGCGCGAGCTTGCGCCTCATGACGAGGAAGCCGCTCGCGTTCAGACGTGCATGAGCTTGATTAGTAGCGTCACCGACACCAACCTCCTGCATCGAGGCGGGCCGGAGGGACTGTGCTTCGCGCAAGCCAGCGCGTCAGCGTTCCTTGCCGCCGGCGGTGTTGGATCGCCGGAATGGCGCAGGCGTGCCGCCGACATCCACCAAGCGTTCCTGACCCGCAATCTCAGTCCCGGCGGCTCCGCAGACCTGCTGGCCATGGCGCTATTCGTCGATCGGATAGATCGCGGATGTTAGCACTGCTCTGCGGCGGACAAGGTGCGCTTTCGGACAAGATCTTTGATCTTGTCGCGCACCAGCCTGCCGCGGAGTCAATCTTCACGGCGGCGGCGGCTTGGCTCGGTGAGGACCCGCGAGAATTCGTTCGGACGCGCAGCCCCGAGCAACTGTCCGAGAATTATGCCAGCCAGATCCTGACCGTCACATCGGCTCTCGCGACCCACGCCTGCATCGCTGACCTGTTGACCGAAGAGACCGCTGTCACCGGGTATAGCGTCGGCGAGATGGCGGCCTGGAGTATCGCGGGAATCTGGACTGCCGAAGAAGCGTTGCGGCTTACCAATATTCGTGCCCGGCTGATGGAGAACGCAGCGGGGCCCACCGGTCGCCTGGGTTACATCCGCGGGCTCGACCGGGCTACGATTGAACCTCTCCTTGCAAAACACCGCTGCGAGATCGCGATCAGGAATCCGGACCTTCTTTTCGTGATCGGAGGCGTGGAGCGGGAGGTCATTGCGCTCTGCGACGAGGCTGCCCGGAAAGGAGCGCGAACGGGGCTTCTGGCCGTCAAAATCGCGTCGCATACGACAAGGCTCGCGCAGGCCTGCCGACCTCTGCAACAGGCACTCGATGTCAACAGGGACGCGGCCGTCGCAAACCATCGCGTCTTACTTGCCGGCGGTGACGGCGAACGCATCTTCTCGGTCGCGGGCGCGACGGTGAAGCTGGCAAACCAGGTCGCCCATCCTATTGATTGGGCGGCAACCCTGGACGCGCTTACAGAGCTGGGCGTCACCGAGGTACTAGACCTCGGGCCCGGACACGCGCTGGCGGAGATGATGCTAGCATCTCAGCCGGACATGCGCTGCTACGCCGCCGACGGCTTTCGCACGATCGAGGGCCTACGTAACTGGGTTGCTGCCGTATAGCAGGAGATCCGGAAGCGAGCCACGCTCGCGTGCGTTGCAAAGCAGGTCGGATCCACATGGGCCCGAACAGGACTACCAACCGATCGTCGCACGGGTACGGTACCTCCGACAGAAGATCCTGGTTGTTTTCTGCCCACCTCATCGCCTCAGCCCCCAGAGCACGATGCAAGAGCTGGCCAGCCTCAGGATGCCGACCCACACGAAGCCGGTCGTCACCAGCATCACTTGCCAGGCCGGCGCACCTCGACCCGCGGCTGTGATGGGTGAGAGTGCGGCTGTGCCGGTCACAGCGGCGAGCGTTGTCGTCGCCCAATTGCGTTATGTCCCCGCCACCAACGCTGCGAACGTGCCGCGCTCAAGCGCGGCGGATAGTCGAACCTGCGTCCAACAGCACCCCAGCCCCAAAGGAAAGTCCCGTTCCTGACGCCCTAGAGGTGCGCCGCAAGCCCACCCTCCTGTTCGAGAAGCTTTGTTCGGCAAGCCGGTCAGCAACCCCAATAGGAACAGAACCATCCCGTGCCACAGCAGCCAACGTCCGATTGTCTGCAGGCTTCGCCGTCTGCGATTTCGGGTTCCGGCATTCAACCTGCAGCCCCGACATCAAGCTTAATTCGCGACTTAGGTTGACCCGGCCTCCGGCGACGCTAGGCTGAACACAGGACATTGCCCCCGTCCGGGTCCATCAATGGCGAAGTCGGCGCGCCGTCACATTCGGCGCGTCGGTTTCGCGTTTTTGCTACGGATAGCGCGAGCCCCGGTTTGACGAATGATCCGGATGATCACCCGCTCGATTTAGTCGAGACACGAGGAGAGATCACGGCGTTGCGCTCGCAAGACTCTGACAATCGTCTCGTCACATCGCGATTGAACCGCTTCCTCGTCGAGATTCTTAGAGCCAAAAGATGCGGCGCACACTCGACATCTTCAGTCTGAATCCGCTCGGATGCTGCGAGCTGTCGAGGAAATGGTCTCACGCGGCCGATCCACGAAGCGGCCGAACGTAGTTAGGCCGCGGTTCAAGTAACACTAACGCACGGACGATCTTGCGTCGATCGGGCCCAGCGCCCATGCTGGATGCAGTCGCGAAGTGGTCCGCGTCTCGCGTAACGGCGCCTTCGCGGCGAGGGGTCGCCGCCGTCACAAGCGACGGCCCCGCCCATGATCAGCTCTAGTGACCGCGCCGCACTGCTCGGGGCACAAACGGCAGTCTCGGAGAAAACGACTTCGCGATCGCGAGAACTGCGGCTTCGTCAGTTTCGAGTGCGATCTTCTGGGCGAGCATCACATCGCCAACTGCCAACGCCCGTTCGGGGAGGAAGCACCACCCCACCTTAGGCTCCAACTGTTCATCCAGCTCCAAAACATTACTCATCGTGCCCTGATAAATTCGGTATCGACGGCCAGTAAGAGAACCAGCGACTTCAAAAAAGCCATTGGCATCAAATTGCGCGCGCTGTTCTGGAGATAGCCATTCCCGCAAAAGACGACGTGCACGCGCTTCCGGGCCATTGTGCTCGTTGAAGCTCCGATAGAGGGCACGCAGGGCACGCAGACGCGCGCCCTGGGCGACGTTACGTCCGAACAAAAACATCTTTGATGCTGGACGGTTCTACCCGCCGACTAAGTGCGGATAGAACAGCGTTTCCTCCGCTGTTGGATCAAATGACCGTATCAGCTTGAGATCGCCGGCCGGCGTCCGAGTGGCAGCGGTAAATCCCTGGGCGGTGAACTTCTTGAAGCGCCGCTCAGCCTCGGCGAGCCCCTTCGGGTCCTCTCGCTCAAAAAAATGTCTGCTGTCGCCTGTGCTGTCCATTACGATCTGGGTAGCCATGGAAGAGAACTCCGCGATGCCTAGCCTCTGATGAAGAACAAACCTCGCCCCTGTGAATAGTGTTCCTGCTCTCGGGAAATTTCGTTCTGCCGTCTTTATAATCGGGATCGTCTGGCTCGCTGAAATCAATGAGAACCTGATCCGCCGCGACCTGAGGGCGGCACAACTGGCGAAGCTGGTCGGAAAGCGGAAGCCGGCTTATGAGGCGGTGCATCCGAGACGAAGAAGGGCGGCGACCGCAGATCAATCCGCCAAATTGGCGGTACGGGCAGCTTCGCAAGGGACACGTCAGAAAAGAGCGGGACACCGCTTCGTACGGTCGAACGGATAGTACGCGCACTCGGAAGCTAGGTCCCGATCTCGGACCATGTTTCAACAAGTTGCGTACCAACCGTCAGGAAATGGAACGAGGAGCGAGGGGCCGTCCTCGTTGTTATCGTTTGCAGCTTCGGGCCTGCCGGTTGCTAGAGGCTCGGCGGCGAGCTCTTCCACCTCAACGGCACTCGCCGCGTGACGCCCGGCGCACCTTAAATCGCTTTGCATGAACAAAACTCCCCACCGGGGTACGATCAAATATGGAGCGTCTTCAAAGATTTCGATCAAAGGGTTACGACGATAAAATATCAGGTCTCCTTCCCAAGCGATAGGAGCGCGACCCTGTCCTTTCCGCATCCTTATCGTGCAGCGCCATCGGCGTTGCAGTGCAGCCAAGAGTCGCCCCTCATCGTTTGAGCAATGGGCGCTCGGCGAAGCTCGCTCGCCACAGTCACGTCCATCTCAGACAGCGCACACACAATGTGGAAAGCCGCCCCCGTGATGCTTTGCGGCGGGAGGTGATCGGCCGTCACGACGTCGTCATGGAGCAGCTCGTAAGGTCATCTTCGTTCTCGAGCCCACTGTTTCGCGAGCACGTAGCACTTTTGTGCCTAGGCAGAACCGGGGCGCGTCTGCATGTCGTTCTCCTCAACCGCCTCAGCATTGCGCTCGACAGCCTGTGCGACCAGGTCCATCGCGCCGCGCTCTTCATCGGGCGAGCGCGACCCTCCTCGTCCGGATCACGATCGGCCGCGGCTCGACGATTGGGGGCAACGTCTGGGTGACCGAAGATGCGCCGCCAAACAGCTTCGTGACGCAGGCTACGGCCCGCAACAACGGGG
The DNA here is from genome assembly GCF_023100905.1 of Bradyrhizobium sp. 4. Taxonomy (NCBI): domain Bacteria; kingdom Pseudomonadati; phylum Pseudomonadota; class Alphaproteobacteria; order Hyphomicrobiales; family Nitrobacteraceae; genus Bradyrhizobium; species Bradyrhizobium sp. 4. The sequence continues at coordinate 277,396 of NZ_CP064687.1, read as the reverse complement.
CTAGGCCGCTACGGGCGCCTTCCAGCGCATCAAGCGACGTTCCAGCGCCTCGAGGATCGCGTTGAAGACGAGGCCGATCACGGTGATGCCGAGGATGCCGAAATACATCTGCGGGATCAGGAAACTGTACTGGCTGTTGATGATGAGATAGCCGAGCCCGGACTTGGCACCGACCATCTCGGAAGCGACCAACACCAGCATCGCGGAAGCGCTTGCCAGCCGAATGCCGACGAAGATGGTTGGCAGCGACGCCGGCAGGATCACCTTGCGGAACAATTGGCTTGGCGTCGCGCCCATCGTCCGCGCCGACTTGACCAGCAGCGGATCGACCTGCCGCACGGCCGCGATGGTGTTGAGCAGCAGCGGCCAGGCGCAGCTATAGACCACCATCGTGACCTTCGAGAGCTCGCCGATACCGAGCAAAAGGATGAACACCGGCAGCAGCGCCAGCGGCGCCGTGTTGCGCGCGATCTCGATGGTCTGGTTCAGCAGATCGCCAAGCCGGGCGTACCAGCCCGTGAGCAGGCCAAGCGGCACCATCAGAACGACCGCAATCAGGAATCCGCTCAGCGCCCGCAGCAGGCTTGCGCCGACGTCCTCATAGAGTTCACCGCTCTGCGCGAGCTGCCAACCCGCGGCGATCACCTCGGAGAACGGCGGCAGGAACGTCACGTCGATCAGACCCAACCGCGGCGCCGTCTCCCAGACGGTCAGGAACAGCAGCAGCAGCAGCGATCGCTGCCCGATGGCACCGAACCATCGCGCGAAGTCGCCCGGCGCCGCGGTACGCGCGCCGGCGCGTCGTGCGGCTCGGTCCTTCGGACTTCCCTCGGCCAGCTCCAGCAGCGTCAGCACCTCCAGATTAGACATGAGCCAATTCCTTCGGCTTTGCGACGCCCTCGCCGTCCGCTGCGGGGCCCTGAGCTCCTTGCGCCTTCAACACCTCGTCGCGCAGCAAGGACCAGACCTCATGCCGCACACGCCCGAACTGATGCAACGAGCGGACGTCCTCGGTTTCGCTATGCAGTTCGTCGGGAATATCGACGATCTGCTTGATGCGGCCGGGACGCGAAGTCATCACCGCCACGCGCTGGCCGAGGACGACGGCTTCGTCGATGCCATGCGTGATGAACAGGATGGTCTTTCCGGTGCTGCGCCAGATCCGCAACAGCTCGCCTTGCAGCGTCTCGCGCGTCTGCGCGTCGAGCGCCGCGAACGGCTCGTCCATCAGCAGCACCCCGGGATCGTAGGCCAGGCTTCGCGCGATCGCGACGCGCTGCTTCATGCCGCCCGAGAGCTCGTGCGGATAGCGGTCGGCAAAGCCGGACAGCCCGACCAGATCGAGATAGTGCAGCGCCTTCTCCCGCCGTGCCCTGGCCTTCAGGCCGGCGATGTCGAGTCCGAACTCAACATTCTGCGCGGCCGTCCGCCAAGGAAACAGCGCGTATTGCTGGAACACGATGCCGCGGTCGCGCGCCGGCCCGTTGATGGCCTTGCCGTCGAGCAGGATCCGCCCGCTGCTCGGCAGCGAAAGGCCGCCGAGCAGGTCCAGCAAGGTCGACTTGCCGCAGCCGCTCGGCCCGACCAGCGCAAGGAACTCGCCGGGCCGGACATCCAGCGTGATGTCGTCCAGCGCGGTGAAGCGTTGCGCCGGCCCGCCATCCTTGCCGCGGACCAGGAAGTCCTTCCGGACATGCTCGAATCTGATCTTGGTCGTAGTCATTTCGCCTCCGCGGTCTTGCCGGGGCGGAAATAGTTGAACTCGTTGGTGTAGAGATCAGACGGCTTGAGCTGGTCCGGCTTCAAGAGACCATCCTTGACCAGCCAGTCGACCCACACCTGCAGCTCGGCATCGCCGATCACGCCGCCCTTGGTCGCAACACCCGTGCTCTTCCAGTACTTGATCGGTGTGGCGTCCTCGTTCCGCTTGCGATCGGCGATGATGCGCTCGAAACGGGCGCGAACTTCCTCCGGCGGCGTCGTCTGCGCCCAGGCGATGGCACGCGACACGCCCTCGACCAGCCTGCGCGAGGTGTTGGGATTGTCCTTGATGAACTTGTCCCTCAGCACGTAGGACCCGCCGGTGAAGTTTCCGAAGATGTCGGTATCGGCAAACAGCCTGCGGATGCCGCCGCGTTCGAGCGCCTTGTCGCGCAACACGCCGTTGAGCGTGGCCACCTCGACCTGTCCCTGCCGCAACACCTGCTCGCCGGTGACGGGCGGGATCGCGACCAGCGTCACCTGCTTCGCATCCGCCGGCGTAAGGCCGTTACGAGCCAAGTATTCGCGCAGCACGAATTCGAGATGTGCTCCGAGCGTGTTGACCGCGACCTTCTTGCCGATCAGGTCCCGCGCGGTCTTGATCGGGCTGTCATCCTTCACGTAATAGCCGTTGTAGGTGTTGTCGTCCGAGCCGTAATAGCCGACCACCGCCTTGATCGGCGCCTTGGCCGCGATCAGCTTGATGATCGCGCCATAGAACGCGCCGCCGATGTCGATATCGCCGGTCACCACCGTCTGGATGTCCTGCGGACCGCTGATGGTGTTGCCGATCCATTTCAGCTTGAGCGGCGCGAGATAGCCGAGGTCATCGGCCAGCTCGATAAACGTGACTTGGCCGGCCCAGCCTTGATAGCGGACCTCGGTCCTTTCGAGCTGCGGCTCGGCCATGGCGCTGCCGACGAGCCCTATCAGCCCGAGGGCGGCGAGGCCAAGTTGCCACCCTCTTGCACGCAGACCGGCAACCAGGCGACGCAACGCAGAGATAGCGATTTCCATTGTATTCACTCCTCGCTCGTTTCAGGCGGCCTTCGCCTGTGGCTTGGTCGACTTGACGCGGGTGACGCTGTTGCGGCCGTCGATGCTGACCGGCACTTCGCCGTCGATGGTGGCGCGCCGGACGACGCGGTGCTGGTCGCCGTAATCGTTGACCGCGTAGTGCTGGGTAGCGCGATTGTCCCAGATCACCACATCACCCTGCTGCCAGCTCCAGCGCACCGTATTCTCGGGCGCAGTGATGTGGGACTGGAACAGGTCGAATAGCTTCTGGCTGTCATATTTCGACAGGCCGACGAAGCGCTGGACGAAATTGCCAAGCACCAGCGTCCGTTCTCCGGTCTCGGGATGGACGCGAACGACGGGATGCTCGGTCTCGTAGATCGTGCCGGTGAAGACCTCCTCGAAGTGCTTCCTGTCGGCCTCGCTCGCGCGGGTCTTGACGGCGTAGTCATAGGCGTTGCTGTGCACCGCCCAGAGCTCGTCCGCGAGCTTGCGCAGCGGCGCCGGCAGATCGAGATAGGATGCCGCGGTGTTTGACCAGATCGTATCGCCGCCGAACTCGGGGATCACGACGCCGCGCAGCACGGAGATCTTCGGATAGGCGTCGACGAAGGTAACATCGGTGTGCCACTGGTCGGCGCGGCCGCCGCCGCGTCCGGAATCGAGTTCCAGGATCGACGCCGTTCCCTTGGTCGCGCCGACCGTCGGGTGCGGAACCAGTTTGCCGAGCCTCACGGCAAAACTCTCCTGCCCCGCGTCGTCGAGATGGTCCTGGTCGCGGAAGAAGACGACCTTGTGCTCGAGCAGAACCTGGTTGATCGCCGCGATCGTCCGGTCCCGGAGATCGCCCGAGAGCTTGATGTTCCTGATCTCCGCGCCGATACGTGCCGACCGCTTGACGATATCCGCGCGCGGAATGACGTTGTCGATGGTGATTGCGTCCGTCATGTCATTTTCCCCAAAATCGCGATCCCGTTTGGACAAGGCTCCGCCGTTCGCCGATCGCTGATGCGATGGCGGAGTAAATACACAGCTGATGGTCGTGATCGATCCTCTTGCAGTATCGCCGTCTGCTCTGGCGGCAATCGGGTCCGGCGGGATCTTCCCCGAGAGACGGCATCAATGCAGCCTCTCGCTCAGTCACAGGATGCTAACTCAAGACTTTCGGAAATAGCTTCCAAAGTTGGACGAAGGTGGAAAATAGTTGCACGCACCCGCACGACGTATCCGATTGATATCTGCGCTTTCTGCTATTCAGCCGCGACGACGCTCTGCGTGCGCCACACCGCAGGCGCATAAAGTGCAGGTTCGAAATCGTCGGCGATCGGCGCATTGATGCGGGCCTCATGCGAGGCAAGATCGTCCAGAAAGAGATCCCTGCTGATTTGCGCGACGACGGCCGGGATATCACGCTTGAAGCTCGGGACGTCTCCAATTGGCAAGCCGAAGCTCACGAACGCCGCAGGGTTGAAGACGTGGATGTTACGGAGATAAGGAGCGCGGCCGGGTGCCTTCTCGAGGAATTCGTGCCCCGACCCGAGATAGGGATGTGCGCCTAGGGTCTCGTCCTGCTCGTCCGCAGAAGGCGAAAAGCGGTCGCGCCACAACAGGATGTTATCGGAGAAGGCTGCCAGCTCCGGTGTTTTTGCGAGATCGACCCGATAACCCGTACCGGCGATCACGAAATCGAATGCGATATCGCCATGCGGCGTGGTCGCAAGCAGCCGCCGCCCGAACGGCTTGGCCGACGTCCACGGCGCCGCCAGACGAAGGTGGAAATTCGGGAACTTGACGGCGCGCGCGACCGCATCAGGCGGTGGCGTGGATCCGGCACGGCGGAAGCGGATGGCCTGGTGCCAGCGAAGAGCATCCGGCAACGATCCGTAATTGTCGTAAGCTCCCGGATAGCCGCGCGTCCTGATCACCGGCTCCGAGGCAAGCCTGTCGCGCCGCGCGAAGAGATGCACCTCCCTCGCCCCGGCTTCGAGCGCCACCGCCGCCGCGTCGAATGCGGAGGCCGCGCTGCCCAACACCGCGACTGACCTGTCGCGCAGCTTCTCGAAATCGATCGCTTCCAGCGTATGAGCGTAAAGCTCTTTTGGCAGATTGCGCGAGAGCACGTCGGGGACGGACGGACCGCCGTTACTGGGGAAGCCACTGGCAAGAATGATCTTGCGGGCCGTTTCAGTTCGCGCTTCGCCGGCCAGGTCGAGATGAAGCCGCAGATGGTCAGCGGCCGGCTCGACACGGAGAAGCCGCGTCCGGTAGCGTACGTTGATGCGAAGCGTGCTGCGATACCAGTCGAGGTAGGCGGCCCAATCCACCCGGGCAATGCGATCGATCGCTTCATACGCGGCGGCGCCGTGGCGGGCTTCATACCAGGCCTGGAAACTCAGCCCTGTCAAACCGGGTTCGGGCCCAGGCAACCCTTTCGGCGTACGCAGCTTGTTCATGCGCGCGCTGCTCAACCAGGGGCCGGACGAAGCAGCGTCGCCGGCGGCATCGATCAGGGTGACCTTGCCGATGCCGGCACGACGCAACGCAAAGGCGAACGCGCTTCCGGATTGCCCGCCGCCGATGATGGCGACGTTGTGATCGATCCCCTGACGGTCAGGGATCCAGTTCTGCGGATCGGGTCCAATCAGGCGCAAGGTCTCGCGCGCCGCAGTGTCGACATCGGGACTGAAACATATTCGCACCTCGATTTTTCAGCATCAAATGCGGTCAAATCGTAGAAGCGAACGATACTCAGTCAATGAAATGGAATCGGCTTTGTTTTTCAACCCGCACAACGAACCCATCGCCGGGCTACGGCGTGTTGAAAGATTTGCGTAGCGTCGTGGAGCGAGCCAGAGACCGGGGCGAGACGCTCGGCATGCGCGGGCATCCAATTGGCACGATCAGTTTGCAACATCATCTCTTCCAGGGATGCGCGCCGCTAGATTCATGCTCGCATCACACCGAACAACGCAAATCAATTTCATCGACATTCCTCGTTCCGACAACATAAACTTCGTCCAATCAAGCCGTCTCGTCGGCCCGTTGGAGATTTGAGAAGCACGATGTCGATCCCCGGCGTCATCAGCCTTGAACGAGACACACCCGAGCTTGCTCGGACCTATGAGCAGGCCGGCATCCTCCAGTTTCATCACGGTAAATTCCTCGTCGGCCCGCTCGCATTGAAGGCCGGGAATCACGTGCTCGATATCGGTGCCGGTACGGGCCGCCTTACCGAATTCGTCGCAGAACTTGTCGGCCCTGACGGCCGTGTGACCGGCATCGATCCTCTCGAGAACCGTATTGCCATCGCGCGTCTCCGCGCGTCGAAGACGCTGGCATTCGCGGTCGGCCGCGCCGAAGACCTTTCGCGCTTTGAACCTGCGGACTTCGACGCCGTCTATCTCAACAGCGTGTTCCATTGGATCGCGGACAAGCGGCGAGCCCTGCACGAAATTCACCGCGTTCTCAAGCCGGGCGGCCGGATCGGGTTGAACGTTCAGGACCCGACCAAACCTCACGAGTCCCGCACCTTGCTTCGGCAGGCGATCGAACAGGCTGGGTTCGCCGAGAGGAGTAGTGAAGCGCACCGGGTGCTCGGAGCCACTGACGACGAGCTCAAAATGCTCTTCGTTGAGGCCGGTCTCGTCGATTACCGAAGCGACCTGCGTTCACTGGTCGATTTGCATGACGACGTGAGTTCGGCGCTCGGATGGTCCGAGGCTAGCGCATTCGGTAACTTCCTCGGCGGCTTTTCCACAGCGGAACGGGAAGCGATCGAGCGCGCCTTTGCTGGCTTGGTCGAGGCGAAGCGCACCCCGGAGGGCCTCCGCCTGGAGCGATATCTGCGCTTCGCGTTCGCTCGAAAGCCGGAGCCACGGGATTCCTCTCCGGGTCTTTAATCGTTCAAGTCTCACCATTGGCCATCGCATCGGGACAAACGAACCATGAGCAACCAACGCCAGCTTGTTCTCAATCTCTTCATCTATCCGGGCGGCCATCACGAAGCCGCGTGGCGCTATAAGGGATCTGAACCGGACCGCATCCTCGACATCACCCATTATCAGGAGCTGGCGCAACGGGCCGAAGCGAGCAAATTCGACGCCATCTTCTTTGCCGACGGGCCGGCGCTGGCCGACAACGTTCGGTACGCCCAGCGCCTTCGTTTCGAACCAATCACCTGGCTCGCAGCGATTGCCGCCGTCACGAGCCGTATCGGGCTGATCGCGACGGCGTCAACGACCTATACCGAGCCGTACAATCTGGCACGGCTGTTTGCGTCTCTCGACCATCTCAGCCGGGGTCGCGCCGGCTGGAACATCGTCACCACCGGTGCGCAGCAGGCCGCACAGAACTTTGGGTTGCCTGAACATCCGCCTCACCACGAGCGCTATGAGCGCGCCCGCGAATATCTCGACGTGATCTCCCGGCTGTGGGATAGCTGGGAGGATGACGCGCTCGTCAACGATCCGGCTTCTGGCATCTTCGCCGACACCAGCAAGATCCACACGCTCGACCATATCGGCAAGCATTTTCGCGTTCGTGGCCCGCTGAACATCTCGCGGGCGCCGCAGGGACGGCCGGTCTACGTACAGGCCGGCTCTTCCGACGACGGCCGCGCGTTCGCCGCCCGGTTCGCGGAGGCAATTTTCACGGCGCATCAGACACTGGAGTCCGCGACGGCGTTCTATGCCGACATCAAGCGCCAGGCCCGCACCTTCGATCGCAGTCCCGACGAGATCAAGATCCTGCCCGGCATCAGCCCCTTCATCGGCAGCACGCAGGCTGAAGCCGATCGACTTCAGAACGAATTCAACGAGCTGATCCAGCCCGAATTCTCCCTGACGCAGCTGCGTCAGATGATCGGCCTCGACCTCACCGGCTACGATCTCGATGGCCCGGTTCCCCGGGATCTCATCGACACAGCGAGCGCGCGCGGAGTCGCAAGCCGCTTCAAGCTCGTGGTCGATATCGTCGACCGCGAGAAGCCGACCATTCGCCAGCTGGTGCAGCGCCTCGCCGGCGCGCGCGGCCACTGGGTCATTGCCGGCACGCCGGAGAAGATCGCGGACAACATCCAGACCTGGTTCGAGGGCGGCGCGGCCGATGGCTTCAATGTTATGCCGCCATGGCTGTCCGGCGGCTTCGATACCTTCGCCGAGCAGGTCATCCCGATCCTGCGCAAGCGCGGCCTGTTCCGCGAGGACTACACCGGCACGACCTTGCGCGAGCACTACGGACTCGCGCGGCCGGCCAGCGTCTACTCCAGCGCAGTCAAGGCGATTGCCTGAGACTGTTTCCGCACCCACATCCAGACTCGCGAACAGCAAGCTGACATGAAGACCGCGTTGTTTCTCCTCTCCAGTCTTTTGGCCATTTTCCTCCTCGCCGCCGGGTCCTATGTCGATTTCTCAACAGGTGCTGAAGCCAACAACGCCGTGTTCAAGTCCGAGATCGACTCCATCCTGATTCGTACAGTCGTGTCGGCCTTCTTGCTATTAACGATCGGGCTGGCCAACTATTTCATTCTAAATCGACGCGACCGATAATAAGGGCCGGTTCTACGCGAAGGGCGGCCGACCGCGTCAACCGACGCAATCCCAAGGACCGAGTGTTGGAGAGTCGGCAGAAATGGGCGGTCGTTCGCCAAGGGCTAGTAAGTTCAGGTTGCGGGAGCAAGCACGGTTTCTTGCGATTGATCGACAGTATAGTTCCGCGACGGATTGCGTGGCGTAAAAGTCTCCCGCTCGCCGGTCGCAACGTCAGGCGACAGAAACGACGTTTACTGGGTGCCGGACGAGGATTTCGCGCAAAGTCTGTAGCGCATCGGAGAGTGCGACAACATCTTTTGGTGCGCCAAGGCAGATGCGGGTTGCGCCGGGGTCGCCGTCATTAACCGCGAATGCGATGCGTGGGGTTACGAGTATGCCGCGGCCGCGGGCCGCGGCGGCAAATTGATCTGCGGACCACTCCCGCGGCAATGGCAACCATGCATAGAACGCCGGGCACTGAAGCTTTGCGGCTTTTGGAAAAACGTCCAGGAACACCCGGTAACGCTCAAGCGCCTGCAGGCGCCGCTCACGCAGAAGATGTTCAAGCTTGCCGCTCTCGATCAGCCGCACCACCACCTCGCTCAGCATCGGAGCTACGAACCAGGCGGAGGCGTGCATAAGGAGCTCGGTTTGAGAAATGTGGTCGGTCGGGACCGTCAATGTTCCGAGCCGGAAGGCGGGAGCAAGGCACTTGGAGTACGAGGTGATGTAGAAGGTGCGGCTCGGTGCCAAGGAGGCGATCGGCACCGGACGCTCGGTGAAGAAAAAGCCGTAAACATCATCCTCTATCACGGCGAGATCGAGCTCTTCGGCCACTTCGGCGATGCGCCGCCGGCGGGCGAGACTCATCGTACGAGCCGTGGGGCTCTGTAACGTCGGCATGCAGTAGAGCACCCGCGCCCCGGACGTGCGACAGGCCTCTTTTAGCGCCTCCGGCTTGATGCCCTCGTCGTCCATCTCGACTGGTATCAAGTTGAGGTGGCTGGCCGCCGCGATCGCTTTGAAGCCGGAATAGGTGAAGGTATCGACCAGGATATTGTCGCCCGGCTTTGCTACCAAGCGAAGGGCAATGTCGATCGCGTGCTGAGCGCCGTTGCACAGGAACAGCTGAGTCGGGTTGACGGTCAGCTTGCTATCCGACATCGAAGCAGCGATGATTTCGCGATGCTGCCAAATGCCCCCATGGGGATGGTAGCGGAGCAACGGTGCAAGATCAGCCTCGCGCACCACCTCACTGAACGTCTGTGAGAGGATCTGGGTCTCGCCGCCCTCGACGGGTACGTTCAAGGCCAAATTGATCGGCTCATCTCTAGGTGGCGGCTCGGCTCGGGCGGCGGAACGGCGCCGGACGAACGTACCCTGCCCGACATGACCGCTGACGATACCGCGTTGTTCGGCCTCCTGATAGGCTTTGCTCACAGTCCCGACGGAGAGACTAAGCTCACGTGCCAGGTCACGGTGCGGCGGCAGACGATCGCCGTCCGATAGCCGGCCATCGGCGATGTCCTGCTCAAGAGCATTGACCAAGGCTAGATAGCGCGGTCCCTCGGAAGCGAGCTGCCGAGGTCGCCAGGCGGAAAGTGGCCCGTCCAAGCTCACGTCTCGCGCTCCTTTTCCTTTCGGTCCCATCGGATGCTAGACATGAAGATGGCCGACATATTTTCTGACAGTGTAGGACTCCAGACCCTCGATGCCGCCCTCGCGGCCCCAGCCACTGTCGCCGATTCCGCCGAATGGCGTCTCGGGTATCGTCACCACCATCTGGTTGATGCCGATGACGCCGACCTCCATCTCCTCCGCTATGCGATTGGCAGTCGCGGCGCAGCGGGTGAAGGCATATCCGGCCAGACCGTAGGGCAATGCATTCGCCCGTGCGATGGCCTGTTCTAGGTCATCAACAGGTTGTACCAGCGCAAGCGGGCCGAACGGCTCTTCTCTCATAGCCCGCGCCCGGTCCGGCATATCCGCCAGGATGGTGGGTCGATACATCAGACCCGTCCCCTTCAGTCGTTCACCTCCGACCACAAGGCGCGCCGAGTGGGACAAGGCGTCGGAGATCAGGTCGTCCATGGCAGCGACACGGCGCGTGTTGGCGACGGGCCCCACTGTGGTGCCCGCCTGCAGGCCATCACCGACAACCTGCTTCTCCACGAAGGCACGAGCGTGTTCGAGGTACTCTTCGTAGACCGGCTGTTCCACGAAAAATCGTGTCGGCGAAGTGCAAACCTGGCCAGTGTTGCGCAGCTTGATGGTCATGGAGAGTTCCGCCGCGCGCTGTACGTCGGCGTCTTTCGCGACGATCACCGGTGCATGGCCGCCCAGCTCCATTGTGGCGAGGGTCAGGGTCTCTCCTGCAAGCCGAGCGAGGTGACGTCCCACGGGTGTTGATCCCGTGAACGAGATTTTGCGGATGATGGGGGAACGCAGGAGATATTCGGAGACTTTTGCCGGGATGCCGAAAACCACGTTCAGCACGCCTTTGGGGAGCCCTGCGTCGGTGAGCGCCCGCGCGATCTCCAGCGTGGTACCCGGCGTTTCCTCAGCTGGCTTGATGATGCAAGTGCATCCGGCGGCAAGAGCGGGGGCGATTTTGCGCGCGGGCGTTACTGCCGGGAAGTTCCAGGGCGTGAAGCAAGCGACCGGGCCGACCGGCTCCTGCGTGACCGTCTGGCGCATATCGGGCAGGCGCGCCGGGATCACTCGCCCATAGCTGCGCCGCCCCTCTTCCGCGAACCAGTCAAAAAACTCTGCCGCGGCGGTGATCTCACCCCTCGCTTCCGCGAGGGTCTTACCTTCCTCCAAGGTCAGCACAGTGGCGATATGGTCTAAACGCTCTCGCATCAGGCCGGCCGCGCGGCGCAAGATCTGCCCCCGCTCATAAGGCGAGGTGCGCCTCCAGCCTGCGAAGGCCCGGTTTGCCGCCGTGAGTGCGCGGTCTAGTTCTTCCGTCCCGGCGTGCGGCAGCTTACCAAGAGGCTGCTCCGTCGCCGGGTTGAGAACGGTCTCGCTTCCAGCATTGGTTTCCTCGATCCACTCACCATCGATCAGGAGTGCCAGTTTCGTATACATCTTCGATTCCTTAGACGGATATGTTGCGCTCAGGCGCGAGTGAACGAGAGTCCGATTGGACCGAGCCCCTTCTGTCGAGGTGGCACCGATGTGAACCGTCTCTGCTCTCAAAGTAAGTGGGCTCTGCGACCGACGTTGATTTCCCCAGTGGCAGGATTGGACCGGCCTTCTTAGGCCTTAGCCCAGCGCATAAGACCGGCCTCGGAAATGATCTTCGCGATGGCCGCCTTCTGTTCGTCTGCCAAGGGCAGCAGCGGCAGCCGCGGGTCACCCGCGCTCCGACCGAGCTGGCTCATGGTCTCTTTGATGGCCGCGTAATAGGATCCGGACTGGAAGCAGCGATAGAAGGCGAAGACGTCGCGGCCGAGATCATCCAATCCCTTGTCACCGCTGAGAGCCTTGTCCCAGTAGTCGCGGATCAAAGGCCCTGCGATTTGATGCGCCATGGCGACAACGCCGTGAGCACCAACGGCGCGGGCGGGCACGATCATTGTCTCGTAGCCGACGAAGACACGAAGTCTGTTCCCGACACGCTGCACAAGCTCAGTCACTTGGGTAATGACGCCGGAGCTATCCTTGATCGCGACCACCGTTGGCAGTGCGGAGAGCTGCTCGACAAGGGCTGGCGTGATGTCGACGCCGGCGCGCCGCGGGCTGTTGTAGAGCATCAGCGGCAGTGACGTGTTACGGGAGATGTGTTCGAAGAAGGTCACGATCTCACGCGGACTCGGCATGGCGTAGATAGGTGGCAGGATCATGCCCCCCGCGCACCCCGCTGCCACGGCCGATTGGCACGCTTCAAGCACGTCCTCGACACGCAAATCGGCGACGCCCGCCAGCACGGGAAGGCGGCCGCCCACATGGTCAACGGTCAACTTGTAGAGACGCGCGCGCTCGGCCTTGGTGAGCGCATAAAATTCTCCGGTGCTGCCAGCCGCCACGACGCCCTGCGCACCATTGGCGATCGCATCGTCAATGAGCGCCTTATATCTGGTCTCATCAATCGAGCCATTGGCGCCAAAGGGAGTGACGAGCACGGGGAAGATACCGCCCCAGGTCACGTTGGTCATGATCTACTGTCCTATGCTGGAGATGTGGTTGAAGGTGCGGCCGCCTGCGAAGTGAGGGGGCCGAGAAGACGGGCCTGCTCAGTGAACCGGCCGACGAAGGCAGCGAGCCTCGGGTTTGCGTTCGAAAGCAGGAGTTCACGCGGAGCTCCGCTGGCTGCAACGACTCCTTGGTCCATGAAGACCACTCGATCGGCTAGCTCATAGGCGAAGCCGATTTCATGGGTGACGATCACCATGGTCATTCCTTCGGCGGCGAGCTGGCGGATCGCGGCGAGCACCTCGCCAACCAGTTCTGGGTCCAGCGCCGAGGTCGGCTCGTCGAAAAGCATGATGGTGGGCTGCATAGCGAGCGCCCTGGCGATGGCAACGCGCTGCTGCTGACCGCCCGATAATTGCGAAGGATATTTGTGCCCGGCCTCGGGAAGACCCATACGGGTGAGGAGCTCGCGACCCCGAGCCTCGGCTTCGGCGCGCGACACTTTCTTCACCACCACTGGGGCTTCGATGATGTTCTCTAGCGCCGTACGGTGGGGGAACAGGTTAAAGCTCTGGAACACCATTCCGGTTTTGACGCGCGCGGCGCTGACCTGCCGGCCAGAGAGCTTCAGCCGCTCGGCCCCGGAGCGACGGAAGAGAGGCGCCCCCTCGATGACGATCTCGCCTTGGTCTGGCTCCATCAACAGGTTCATGCATCGCAGCAGCGAGGTTTTGCCCGAGCCGCTCGCGCCAATCAGGCAGACCACCTCTCCGCGATGGACGTCGAGATCGACGCCGCGAAGTACATGGTTTTTACCATAGGACTTCTCGATGCCCCGAACGCTCAGTACGATTTCGGCGGATGTCACGGTCATCACGCGGCCTCCTTGCGCTCGAAGCGGCGAGAAAGAGCGCTGAGGGGGAACAGCAAGAGGATAAAGACGGCGCCGATCGCGGTGTAGACCTCCATTGGCCGGTAGGTGAAGCTCGCGATGTAGCCTGCCTGATAAAGCAGATCAGGGATGGTGAGCACCGAGAGCAGCGTCGTATTTTTGAGCTGCATGATGGTCTGGCCCATCAGCGGCGGCACCATGCGGCGGAGTGCCTGCGGCAGGATGATCCGCTTCATGCGCTGCACGTACCCCATTCCCAAGGCGATTGCGGCGTCAGTCTGGCCACGGTCGATCGACTGGACGCCAGCGCGCAGGATCTCGGCATAGAAGCCGCTGGCATAGAATCCGAGACCCAGAATGCCCGCAGTTTCTTTTCCGATCTGGATCTGAAGAAAGATCGGCAAGGCATAATAGGTCCACATCAGCAGCACGAGCAGCGGGATGTTGCGGAAGAACTCGACCCAGACACGGCCGGTCCAGCGCAAGATCAGCCATGGGGTGAGCTGAAGCAGCGCCACAAAGAGGCCGATCGCGAGCCCGATGGCGCAGGTGTAGATCGTGTATTTCAGAGTGACGAGCAGCCCGTAGGCCAGAATGTCCCAATTCGCGAAGACGATGGAGGGATCGAATTTCATGGCACTCTCCATCAATTGGGAAGAAAGCCGGCTGGCAGCGGATCGTCCGTTTCCAGCACGAGCGTGGAGAATCCCGTTATATGAGCCATGCCCCGCACCTCCGGGATCACCGCGGGCTGGCCATCATGCCCTCTGCCCAACTCGGCGACCTTGGCCTCAAAGGGCACGCCAAGAATGTTCTCCGCTCGGTAGTGCGCGCCCACGGCCAGCTGCCCGCGGGCGTGAAGCTGGGCCAATCGGGCGGAGGTCCCGGTGCCGCAAGGCGAACGGTCGAACTTATTGCCGGCCAAAATCACCAGATGGCGGCCGCCACCCGTGATCGACTGATAAAACAGAACGCTGTCGACCTTCGGCACTCCGCTTTGATTCAGCGCTTCCTTGATTCCCAATCCCACACGGCACCAGCGGCTGGCGTGATCAATGCTGAACGGAAGATCGAGTTTATCAGCGTCGACCAATGCGTAGGTAATCCCGCTGTAAGCAATATCGCAGCTCACCGTGCCGAGACCTTCGACCTCGGAAACAACATCGGAGGCGAGCACGAAAGAGGGCACGTTGCGCAACAAGACGGACGTGAGCTGGCCGGCTTCGAACGTGCCGGTCACACGGACGATACCCGCCGGGGTCTCGATCGACATGCCGTTTTGCTCAAAGCCCTGCGGCAGAGCTCCCGTTGCGGCCAGACTGGCGATGTAGCCGATCGTGGCGTGCCCGCACATGTCGGCGTAGACGTAGGAGAAGATGAAAAACAGCCCCTTGTCCGCCTCACGGGAAGCCACGGGCACGGCCGCAGCCATGGCGGCATGCCCGCGCGGCTCATGGAGCAGTAACGTTCTCAAGCCGTCATGATTGTTACGGAAATCGTCCCGCTGCTCGCGGACGCTGTCCCCGCGCAACACAGGGATGCCTGCCATGACTGTTCGGGTGGGATGCCCTGCGGTGTGGCTGTCGATGACTGTGAAGAGACGGCTCGTACGCATGGCGTCAGCAATACTTGCCGGACTGGGGAACCACTTTCATGTCGATGCCGCGATCGAGCATGTAACGAGTGATGCGCGAGCAAGCGAGGCCGAGCGAATTCTGCTGCGACATCCAATTGGCCAGGAAGTTGGAGAAGCCCTCGTTTCCGGCTTCGCGGCGGATACCGATCGTCGCAGGGTTGCGCAGGATAGGCGTCGGTACCACGGCCTTGCCGACGCCCTTGGAGTCGAGAAGGGCCGCATCCTGGTCGGCAATGATCATCGCATCGATTTTGCCTGACTGTAGCTCGAGCACCGCCTGGTCGCGCGTGGGCACCACGACGATGGTGGAGTTCGGGATCACGGATTCGGCGATGACTTGCATTGTGCCGCCCTTCTGCACGGCGATGCGCACTTCCTTCTTGTCCATCTCGCGCCAGGTCTTGGGCGTAAAGCCAGGACGCGCGACCAGCGCCCAGATGCCCTCGACGATGGAGCCCGGCACATAATCGATGACGAGGCCACGGCGAGGGTTCGGATTTAGCGCCACCGCAAGGTCGATTTTACCCGCCTGAAAATCGGCAGCGAGGTTGCCCCAGGTCGTCTCATAATATTCGACCTGAACGCCGAGCAGAGTCGCGATGTCCTTGCCCCAGTCGACGAAAAATCCGGACCATTCGCCCGTGCGCGGATCCTTGATGTAGCCTGGCTCTTCCGCAACCATGACCGGAAATTTGAGCTTGCCACTCGCCTTGATGCGGTCGAGCACCAGGGAGGGGTTTTCGGCGCGCGCCGGCTTGGAAGCCGGGCCGCACAGCGCGACCGCACCAATCACAGCAGCGATGATCGTACAGATCCAACGGCTCATCAGGGCCTCCTCGCATTGAACTAGGTCAATTTACTGATTGAACCATAACATAACTGTTCAGCCGCGCAAGGTTAAACTTGCGCGGCTTACTGGTTATCGCAGGCGGTATGGCGCGCTCGAAATACGTGGTGCGCGGCCCGCGACAAGGTCGGAGATGATAGCCGCAGTCATGGGGGCTCCGCTGATGCCCATGTGACCATGACCAGTGGCGAACAAGATGGACGCGTGCTTGGGATGGGCGCCGATGATCGGGAGGCTGTCTGGAGTCGATGGTCTTACGCCCATCCAGTCATTCACCTGGCTGATGGATATGTCCGGGAGCATTGTGCGGGCGTATGCTTGCAGCTTCTTGTTCTGCTTCGCATCACGCGGCGCATCGGGCGCATCGAATTCGGCGATGCCGACGATGCGCAGTCCTGCGTCGAGGGGCGTTGCAACGAAGGCTGCCGCTGCGTCGGTGACCGGGCGGCTGATGGCGCCGAACGTCCCCGGCATCGTAATGTGATAGCCACGCTCGCTGGCCAGCCACAGGGAAACTCCCAGGGAGCGGGCCAGATCGCGGCTAGTGATACCCGCTGCGATAACGACGGTGTCGTAGCGGTGGGGCCCGGCACTGGTCTGCAGCGTTACACCTTCCGTGCTCGGCTCTACGGCCTCAACCCGCGCGGCCTGAATTGAAACGCCAAGCGCAGCGGCTCGCTCCATCAGACCCTCTACGAGGGCCAGAGGGGAAGTCACATGGCCACTGTTTGGAAAGTATATCCCGCGTTTGTAGTCGCGGGATAAAGCTGGCTCCAATTCGCGAAGCTGGTCGGCGCTCAGCCTCTCAAAGGTCACGCCATGCTTCGTCCGCAGATTGTCCACTCGCTCATCTAGCGCGCTTGGCGTTAGGTCGCGCCACACGTGGAGCGCACCGTTCGGCCGGAATAATCGTCTCCAATCGGAGTCGCCGAGCATGTCGTGATAAAGCACGGCACACGGTTGGTTGAGAGCGTGCAAAGCCGTATACGCCGCCTCCCAAGCCTCCGGGCGCCCCGTACGCAGGAAGCGGACGAGCCAAGGTAGGGTGCGAGGTAACTCCCGGGGGGCCAAGCGCACCGGACCATCAGCGTCAGCAAACCAGCGCATCGCCCGCCACATGACACCGGGATGCGCCATGGGGAGAGCCGACCCCGCATTGTATTGTGCGCCGTTGCCCCAAGAGCAGCCATGGCCGATGCGCCCCGCCTCGACCACGGTGACGTTGTGCCCTTCCCGCGCCAGCATGAGCGCGCAACTTACGCCGACCACGCCCCCACCTATAACGGCGACGGCACGCGATTCAGCCATGTAACATCTCCTGTTCGAACCAAGTCGCGAGCGAGACCGGCCGCGCCTCGATCGGACAGAGTGCTCTCTGCCCTTCAGTTGACATGGTTCATTAGTTCCGATTGCTGCTTTATTGACATATAACAATCACAAGCAGTGGAGGGAATCAATCACCTTCTTTGCTCCGCTAGCGGACTTTCCGCCCCCGCTCGCCTGCAAAGCAACGGCGGGGCTGCTGATTTGGCGACGCCTGCATCAGCCATAGTCAAACGCAGTGTGTCCTTACCGACGGCTTGTCTATAAAGCTCGCGCCGGGTCAGTTCGGAGGCCTTTCGTACGCGGCAACTCGCAGGCTTTCTGCGACTTCCGCGAAGGTGTCGATGCTGCGTTCCGAGAGCGCACGAGACGGCTTCCTGTGCCCGTTGATAGATGGCCGCAGCGAACGTCTCCGGTGGGCTAGATAAGCAGCGCCGCGTAACGTGATCGTTCTCCGAGTGTAGGCGTCAAAGGGCATTTCGATTCGACGGAGCTGAAATTTCTGTGCTTTGAGAGACTGTCCGCAAGCTGCTCCAGCCGGAAGGCTCTTCGTGTAAGTACCTCGTAAAGCAGATGAACAGTAAGGGAGCCGTTAGCGCCACGTACGCCGGTAGCGAGGTTCTTTGAAAATTCGCTGAGTTGAAGGTTTTCCAACACTTGAACTTCGAAGACAGGTCGGGCCAGGCGAAAAGAGATGCACACCTAGTTCAGCTGAGTAGAGCGGGCTCCTGCAAAGGTCGAGAGGCCACACGTTTGGGTCGTATCGAATGCGCAATTATGATTGCTCGCGAGCGAGGCGAACGCATTTGAGCGTGGCATAGAGGCGGTCACCAATGCAGTCGAATTTCAGCGCCCTTACTTTTGTTGGTCGACGTGATCGCTAATGAAGCTGCTTGACCAACGTCAGCTACGTTGAGCTGCGATGACGCACCCGAAACCCATTGAGCGTTGTGCGCAGCGTGCGCACTACACCACCGAATGAGTGCCGAAGGGCTCAGTCGCGATCTTCACTAGAAGCGAAGATAGCGACCAGCAACCGACTTTCAAAGCACGCGCAAGGCGCCGTGGTTGATGGCGCCCGAATGATTCTCTCTGTCATGCGGAGCTCTTCATTCGGCAAAATCGTTATTGGCGGACCAAAGAGTGCAGACCAAGAGAATGGATCGAGCTCTCAATCGAAGAAGGCAGGTCTGTTCGCGTCAGCTGCGAATGCGAAGGCTGCTTCAACGTCACTCTCGATAGTTCTACCTCGCGACAGCGGAGGTAGCCGATCTTTCGGGAAAAAGATCGCCTCGCTCGTCTCCAATCTGGGCCGGGCCTCACCGCCTGAGAGCCTATCGCAAAGAAAGAAAACT
Organism: Bradyrhizobium sp. 4; assembly: GCF_023100905.1. Taxonomy (NCBI): domain Bacteria; kingdom Pseudomonadati; phylum Pseudomonadota; class Alphaproteobacteria; order Hyphomicrobiales; family Nitrobacteraceae; genus Bradyrhizobium; species Bradyrhizobium sp. 4. Next base: position 258,900 of record NZ_CP064687.1, on the reverse strand, counting down.
TTGTAGAAATCCCGGACATCAGGCGAATAGGAAGCGCCGGCCTTGTGTCGGACTCCGTAGAGGCGACGAACAGACACTTTCAATCCGGCCTCTTCGTACAACTCCTTTGCGATATTTTGGGCAGCAGAAAGGCCAACGTCTGCAAAGCCGCCAGGCAAGGCCCAAAGACCATCACTCTTCTCACGGACCAGAAGGACCTTGTTCTCTTCTACGATCGCTCCGCGCACATCGACTTTCGGTGTCGCATAGCCCTTCGCGAAATCAGAGACGAGCCCTTCTATCCTCTCGATGGGAACACTTCCCAAATCGGCGAGCATTTCATTTGCTATAGAGGCAATCTCCTCGTAACGTTCTCGATCAAATTGATCTCGCGCAAAATGGAGCCCACTAGACGCAATAGCTTGCAATCGTTTCCCATGCGTCAGCCACTGAGGCTCCATAGCGCACTCCGTCATCATTCCGGTGATATCATAGCAAACGGCGCATTGAGGCGAAAGCTTATGCTTTGGAATTCAGCCCGAGTCAGCGCAAACAGCCATAAATGACCAATCCCGAGTTGCCGCGCATTCCAGCGAAGTCGCTCCGCAAAAACGGATTGCGAGGCAGGGTCTTGAATGCCCAGCGCGCGGCGATCATCGGACAACGAAGGGCGGAATTCGCCGCGACGCGGCCTCCTGAAGATCGGGATCTCCTGCCCCAGCTTCTGTGTACGAGTGCTGTGACGGCCCCTGGTACGTCATTTTGAGCTGAGCGCGCTTGTGCGGCGTGAGCGATGTTATGAGGTCGCAAGTTCCAGCGCACGAGCCCGCAGATGCGCTTGGCGCGATGTCCTGGAGATCGGCCAGCATCAGAGGGCCGCGTCGATGCTTGTGCCGGTCGTCTCCATACCGCGCGTCCTGGCAAATCGCCGAACTCGAGGCTACGCGGCGGCGACTAATTAAAAACTAGCTCCGCTGTGGCAGGCTGGCCGGTGCGAAGAGCGAATTGGGGTCTAAGGCGCAGCAAAGCAGGCAAGCTGACATCGACTGCCTCGATGATGACAAATGTGTTCGAACCAATGGCGAAGGCACCGATGGTTCGAGCGGTCGAAATGAGCTTCGTACGTGCGATCGGAAGAGGTGAGACGATGGTCTAGGTTGTTCATGGCGGCACGTCGTGCGGCTTGGGAGGAAGGCTCGATCATGATGTTTCGAAATCGCGCCGGCCTGCAGATAGAGATTGATATCTGAGGACCAAGTGCTCTGCACTCTGCTCTATCGTGCCATTTCCATGAGGACAATCTCGATCGGATCTCCGCCAAGCCCATGAGAGAAGTAGCCCTTCTGGATGGCCCTGAAGCCATGACGTTCATAGAACCGTTGCGCGTTCAGGGTTGACTCGATTTTGATTGGTCCTGGGTGTTCCTTTGCCGCGGCTTCAAGACCAGCTTTGAGCAATCGCTCACCAATTCCGCGGCCTGCTGCCTTCGGCAAAACGAAAAGGCGGGTCACCTCGCCAGGAACTGAGTCGACGAACCCCAATACCTCGCCGTTCTGCTCGGCTATGATCGTGGTGCCCGCAGCGATGACATCCTCGTAATATTTGGCAGTACGTTCTCCCATCCACCCCTCCAGTTGCTCGGGCTTGTAATGGGTGATTGCCAGTTCTTGAACCGATTGTGCCGTCACGTCATAGAGCGACTGGGCATCGCCAGTGCAAGCCGGGCGCAATACCGTTTCGCCATCAACTTTTGTGCTGCTCATTGGTGATTCCTTCGCAACCATTCACCAAAACTTATCTCAGATTGTGGCCGCAGCATTCCCGCAAAATTGCAGCGGGATGGGCCAAATCGTGATCTGTAGCGGGTCGCGTGCACCGAATCGCTGCATCCTGACGCTCCGCATTTGCACGCCCTGCCGGGCGAGAAGATGTACGCGTCATGCCAGCGTGAAATATCTCCACTTCGAAGGGGCCATGCTGCGAGACGTCATACTCGCCGAGCTTGCCGGGGTGGGGTAGATCGACGCAAAAGCATCAAATAAGCCGTTTTTCGAAACAACAGCGCCGGTTGTAGCGAAAAAACTCCTGGAAGGCTTGTATGATGCGGGGCTTACGCAGATTGGTGCTCGAATATCCCGCCGAGCTTGAGATCACACAGGATGTGGAGAGGTGCTGGGGCCGTGGCAGCTTGGCCCTCGTCCTCGGGTATTCAGGCACGACCATCGGCCGCGCCTTATCCTGAGTTGCATGACGGCTTTGAACACCTCGCGATGAACTGAATGGCAAGGATCATGAGCTTATCTCCTCCTGATAAACGAACAAAGCTAATCCTTGCCGCTCTGATGATCGCTGCGTTCGCTATTGGCCTAGATACGTTTGTCATCATCGGGGCACTAGAAGTGATTTCTCGTGACCTCAACATTTCAACCGGTGCGGCGGGATGGATAATCTCAATCTACGCACTCTCCTACGCGCTTTTTGCGCCGCTGAATGCCTGGATGTTCCGGGCCGCAAGCCGCCGCAATGTCCAGATCCTATCCGTTTCAATCTTCATCATCGGCAACGTGATCTGTGCAATCGCTCCGAACTTTGCAACCCTGGCTGCAGCTCGCGTCATTTCAGCCTACGGCGCAGCCATGTTCACCCCGGCGGCCACCGCATTGGCAACCGAGCTCCTGCCGCCCGGTAGCAAAGGGTCGGCATTGTCCCTTATCTTCGGTGGTATGACCGTTTCACAAGTTGCGGGTGTTCCGGCGACCAGCTGGATCGCTGATGTCATCGGCTGGCGTTTTGCCTTCGGTTTCGTGGCAGTTGCGGGGCTCCTGGCATTGCTGATCTTTGCCCCTATGATGTCCGGTGTCTCTGCAAAGGCGCCGGAGCGCGGAAACGGCCCGGCTTCGAAAGACTTTCCCAGGGCTATCTACGGTGTTCTTTCGGTTACCCTATTCGTGGTCATTTCCGAGTTCGTTGTTTACTCCTATGTGAGCGTCATTATCACCGGTTCTCTGCTTACAGGCGTGCCGCTGCTCTCAGCCGCGCTCTTTGCGTACGGTTTCGGAGCTGTGACAGGAAACGCAGCGTGCGGCTTTCTAACCGATCGCTTCGGCCCCTACAAAGTTCTCATTGCGGTGATCGGCGCGCAACTAATCGTTCTCGTAGCTCTGGTTGGATTCGGGCATCATGGTGCCTTAACCGTGCTCATCGCATTTCTTTGGGGCAACGCGAGTTACATGTATCTCGTTCCGATCCAGCACCGGCTTCTCGATCTAGCCGGGGAGAGGTCGAAGCTAATTTTGGCAATGAACAGCTCGACCACCTTCGCAGGAATAGCCATCGGGGCCGTTCTCGGCGGTATCCTCGTCGAAACTAGCGGGGTCACATCCCTTGCTGCAGGGTCGATCCTGATTGGCCTCATCGGCTTCGGACTGGCTGTTGCCTTTATGAGTGAAGTTGCAGCTGCAGAAGCTGCCACTCCGGCAGTCCGTGGGTTCGACTAAGGCATACGACCCTATGACCAGACCTCATAGAGCAAGGGCATCCACCACTTGGCACGCTCGACGATCCTTCACCGCGCCCAAATTAAGAATGCGGGTGGCCTGGTCGCGCTGGCCCGCACCGCGGCGGCTGACTAGGCACCGCGGATGCCGTTATTATGCCGAGCACTGAAAGTGCAGTAACGTACGTGGTTCTTGAGATTGTTGGCCGCCTGGCTATCCAAGACCCGCAGACCTCGATGGCCACATGGGCCAATACTGATTTACTGCGCTCGAGTCAGAAATGCTTTCAATGCCGAGGTGGCGTACTGAGATTGATCGAATTAGTTCAATCAGACCGGGCTGTTAGGGCCCAGTGACTCGGAAAGCCTGAAAATGTTTCAGCCAGAGACCCGGGTGTCCAGCTGGAAAGTATGGTTGCATAGAAAGGAGACGCGAACTTGGAAACTCCATCCGAATTGAACGAACTGCGGAGCAGCATCGACAATCTCGACGCGGTTCTTATCCACATTCTCGCGGAACGTTTCAGGTGCACTCGGCAGGTCGGAAAACGAAAAGCGCGACTTCAATTGCCTTCGGCAGATCCAGCTCGTGAGGAACGCCAGGTAGAAAGACTACGCACGCTCGCACAGGCAGCTAGCCTTGACCCAGAGTTTGCCGAGAAGTTCCTATCATTCATTAGCAAAGAAGTGATCCTGCATCACGACCTTACTCGTGGAGCAAACGCCGACGTCTAAAAGTACTTGACCACGCGCGTTCTCGTCGGAGCCGGTGATCTTCAACTTGGCTGAACAGGTATGCGCTCGATCAGTGTAGGTCATCTTAGCATGGAGGATCACGCTCGAGCCAGAAGCCCGGCCCGCTAAACCACACATTCTCTGAGTCGTTAAATCTCGGCTCACCTACGTGCAACGCGCGAATTGGAAGGTTGCGAAGCGGCAACCCTTCGATCGCGTTATGTAGACGTCTTGCAGCGTCCTCATCGCGTCCACCCCTGCAAGGATAAATAGAGACGGCACCAATGGAAGAGGCCTCGAAGTGGTCTCGACGCCGTACCACATGGAGAAGAAAGCCTTTCCAGGTATCGTCGGTCATAGGCATCAGAAGCCGGCCACCTTCGACAAGGCGATCAAGCCAGACACGGGATGGGTGAGTGGCTCCGGCGAACACGATGGCGATATCAACCTTGCCGACATCTACCGCCCGGCCGTCGCCCGAGACGACATCGACCTGGGGCCAGCTCTCGAGGTTCACTCGGGCCCGCGACGCCAACTCTGTGTCGGTTTCGATCGCCGTCACACGACCAGCGGGTCCGACAATCTCGGCCAGCACCGCCGAATAGTATCCGGTGCCGGCACCGACCTGAAGTACCTGCTCGCCGGCGGCGATGTTGAGATGGTCAAAATTGCGGGCCCAGAAGCTGGGCATCCCATTGTTGAGGTTACGACTCGCATCGATCGTCACGAGAACGTCATGGTAGAGCCAGCGCGGGTCGTCATCAGGGGTCAGAAATGGGTCGCTGTATGGGTCGGAGATGATGCTCCACGGCCCAGGGCCTACGAATTGCTCGCGCCGAACGGTGGCGAGGCGAAGGCGTCGATCAGCTTCGGGTTACGCAGGACCGGGACTTTGTATCCCAGGTCTTCTGCATACCAGCGGCGCGCCGCTGCCAACGTGTCGTCCATGAAGGCTCTCCTGTTGCGATACAGACGATGCGTCTGAACTCCGGTCGGGCAGACACGTCAAAAATGTTTTTCTTCGGCTGTCCGCACTGGGCTGGCTGGAGCGCATAGCACAGTGAACATGGAACCATTGACTATCACTCCCCATCCTGCCAACGCGGTCGCCCATGCGACTGATGTCGCATCTGCGATAGATGCCCTGTCCGATATCGATCTCGTGCGGCTCAAAGCTCTTGCACGATTGTGGAGCCGCGACCTGCCGGGAGGGCTCTCCTGGACCGACATCCTCAACGAGGCGATTGCACGCACCCTCGACGGCTCGCGCCCCTGGCCGCCCGGCGTGCCCATCCTGGGCTTCCTGTCGGGCGTGATGCGCAGCATCTGCAACGACCATTGGCGTCGTGCGCGTCTTGAGCAAAGGCTGTTCGTGAGCCGCGATAACGAGGACCAGCGGAGCGGGCCCGGTGGAGATGCCGACGAGGTGCCCGATCCGGAGCGGATCTTGGTTGCCGCACAGACGCTGGCCAACATCTATCGGCTGTTTGAGGGTGATCCACTGGCGCTGAAAATCATCGCAGGCATGGCTGATGGTCTGGCGGCTAGAGAGATTTGCAAGATCCATGAGATGTCCGAGCTCGATTACGACACGACACGACGACGGATGAGGCGCACGTTGCTGCGCCAACACCAGTACTGGAACAAGTGATGACACGCTGGCACCCGAGTCTCGATCTGGAGCGATTGTTCGAATCGCTAAGCGTGGAAATCCTTTCCGCCACCGATGAGGAGGTGCGCCAGATGTCCGACCGTCAAGGATGGAAGGTCGCTAATACGGCTCAAGAGCTCAGAAAACTCATCAGGGCTGCGGGGGCGGATGTTGGCGTGAAACAAGACTGCGACGGGCGCGGGGGAACCGGCGTCGGCGGCAGTATTGGCGGCGTTGAGCAAGCGGAGAAAAATCAGCAATAGACAATAGTATGCCGGGGGATATCGTCCGCGACCGTCCACGATGTCGCCCTTCGGCCCCAGAACTCGGCGGCATTGCCCATCGTCGATGCTGACCTGTCAGGCGCGAGCGGGTCTGCCGCGGCGAGTCCAGAGAGCGAGGAGCGCGGTCGTGACTAGGATCATCACGCCGCATGCCATGTAGAGCTGAGCTTCGGTCGTATTCGGAAGCAAAGTAGGAAGCAGGAAGATCAGCGCACCAACCGCACCCGTTAGAAGAGTGGTAAAGGCCTGGACGCGTCCGATCAGCGCCGAATCGACGACAGTCAAGAGATGTCCGTTGGCCGCCGCCCGCGCCAGATTCCACAGCATCCCAGCCACCGTATAGAGCACAATTGCGACAAGCGGGTCGGTCGCATAGGACAGGACGAGCAACGAGCCCGCCGCGCCGGCGACAAGGAGCGTCGTCATGCGAGCGATTCTCCTGGCCACCGCTGGGATCCCCGCAGCGGCAAGAGCGGCCATGCCCGCAATCGCAGCCGTCATCTCGAGTGTACCGAAGAGGCGACTACCTCCGCCGAGCGAATGAATGACGAATCCAGGTAACAACAGGTTTGTGATCTGAATGACGGCAAATACCAGGCCCACTGATACCGACGCGGACAGGCTTTGTGGCTCGTTCACAAGATAGTTGATCGCTTCACGAGAAGCCGAAAACAGATTGAGGCGCTTCGCTGCGTGTGTGCGCGTAGGATACGCGGTCAGATTCCTCAACAGGGGCAGAACGGAGATCGCGACGAAGGCAAACAGGGCGGCGGTCGTCGCGCTGCCGAAGTGAGCGATGCCGTAGCCGGCCGCACCTGTGCCCAAAGCCATCCCCGCCTGATTGAAGAACGACAATCGCATGTTAAAGCGCATGCGCTCGGTCTCGGGAATCAGCGATTGCAGGATGCCGCTCATGGCGCCTGCCAGAAGCGCATAGCCGAAAGCTCCGAGAACTGCTGATAGAAGGAGGGTAGGACGCGAGAGCGCATCGGGCAAAAGGTGTACCGGAGCCAACATTAGCAAGCCAACAGCTCTGACGAGTTGTCCCGATGCGGTGACCCTGAGGCGATTGTGACGGTCGACGACATGTCCGCTAAGCGGCGCCAGGGCAAAACCGGCAAGACTGGAGGCCAGCAGAACCAGGCCCACCAGGTTCGATCCGCCCACATCGAACGCAACCCACGCCGGCATGACAATCCCGGCGCCGACGATGAAGAAGGAGATGGAAGAAAAGCCAATGAAGAAACGTCGCTGCATTGCTTGCGAATGGAACCCGTGCATCTCTCTCGCTTGGCTCACTGCAAAACGATCTCGGAAAACCCGCCCGCCGGTGCGGTCACAGTTTACGCCTGAGTATCCGCGAGTACTGCAGGCAATCACGAATAGATCCTCGCATCAGGAGACAAATGCGCGAAGCTGGCGGTGGTCTGTCTTGCTCACGGTCGTCTTGGCCTGCGTCAGAACCTTTCACAACTGTCGAGACCCTAGGCCATAGGTATCGGCAACGTAGGCGTGAATCGTTCCCTCGACGGCCGCGCGTAGTTCCTGTTTCATGTCCACCTATCCCTTCGCCGATGCGCCGCTTGGATATCACGAACACCACGCCTCGTCCTGCGACGGCCGGCATGCCGAGCAGAGCAGGTATGCGAGGGATGGAACTCTGGTCGGATAAGCGGGTGTGGGCGGCCTAGTTGCGCAACAGCTCGAAGGCGTCGCGTCGTTCGATCAGGGACTGCCCTTCTGCCGTCAGTCGCTCCAGCAAAACAGGCGTTACCTCGCTGCCGTCCCGTTCTCGTTGCGACCGGGCCGCTGCCGGGCCAAGTCGTTACCGTAGAGCTCGCACTCGATTCTGTGGATGGCACGCTAGAACACGTTCACTGTCGACCAGAGCGGGTCGTGATCTTCATTGAAGCCTCCAGCCGTGGACGAACGATTCAGTGCCCCCAATAAAGGGCGAGCGGATTGGCTTCGTGTGCGAGCTCAATCAAGCCTCTTCTCGTGTCGGGATCAATCTGCGCAAGGGGATGTCGCACTGCCTCGCATTTGATCACGCCACCTTCGGCCATCACGCTCTTGGCAGCGCGCAGACCACATTGCCGGTTCTCAAAGTTGATTAGCGGCAACACCCTGGCATAGGCCTCGCGAGCCTCACATCTGCGTCCGGCCCTATGGTGATCAATGACAGGCCGGAGCAGATCCGGTAGCAGTGCGCTCGACATGGTTCCGCTCGCACCAGCATCGAGGTCCGCCATCATGCTAATGGCTTCCTCGCCGTCAAATGGACCGATGATTGTCTCGCCACCGAGCTGGACCAAGCTACGCAGCTTTGCCGCGGCGAACGGCACCTCGATCTTAAAATAGCTAACGAGTGGCACTTGTTGCGCAAGTCGCACGAGAAATGGCACCGTGAGCGTCACGCCGCTGAGCGGCGCATCCTGGACCATGATTGGAATCCTGGCCGCATCCGCGACACGGCTGAAGTGTTCGAGCGTGCCCACTTCATCGGCGTTCAGACCATAACCGTGATAGGGCGGCATCAGCATGACGAGGCTTGCGCCGCTTTCGGCCGCATGACGGGCGCGCGCCAGCGCTATACGGGTAGAGAAATGGCTGCAGGTGACCATGACGGGAACGCGGCCAGCGACATGTGAGAGGCAGAGGTCGACCAGCAGCTTCCGCTCGTCGTCGGATAGCAGGAACTGTTCGGAATAGTTGGCCAAGATGCAGATGCCGTCGACCTTTTGATCGACCATGCAGTCGATAACCCGCCGCTGGCCCTCGAGGTCGAGATCTCCGGTCTCCGTAAAGGGCGTCGGCGCGACAGGGAAGAGGCCCGTATAGATTGGGTAGGTTTCGTTTGGCATTAGGAGAAATCCAGCCAGTAAGTAGACAAAGTGATCAGACCTTCTCGGCCTCGACCAGCCCATCGAGGATGTTTAGAGATTCAAACAGATAGTAGGATCCGAAGATCGTCTCTGCTTTGTTTGCCGAATCCTGGGCGCGTGCATCGCGACGCTTGTTGAAGCAGGCACCGACCAGCATCCCAGGCAAGCGGGTGTCGTTTGGACCTGCCGTCGTTAGATAATTGTCGATCAATGCCCTAGCGGTCGATTCGCCTGCCTCACGATACTTAGCGCGCAGTGCCGCTGTCGGCGCGAGCCGCGCCAGCTTCAGAAGCGCCGAGCACGTAATTGCAGTTGCCGCCGTGTCAGTCTCCGCATTGGGGATGGCAGGGTCATCGAAGTCCCAGAACGCTACCATGCTGGCTGGCACGTGCGACAGCCACCAGTCCGCCCCCGCAATCAACTGCTCCATCCAGCGCTTCTCATGAGGATCATGAGCAAGCGCGATCGCCGTATAGACGAGACCCCACGCCTGTGCCCTGCCCCACACGCTACTATCGCTGTACCCTTTGTGCGTGAAATGGCGGACGACCTTGCCCGTCGCGGGATTGAGCTCACTTGACTGAACGATTGAGCCATCAGAACGCATATGAATGTCGAGCACGCGTTTGGTGTGGCGTGCGGCGATTCCATCGTAAGAGGAATCCCCTGTCTTTGCGCCAGCCCAATACAAAAGCGGCACTGCCTGTAAGGAATCGATGCTGCTGAACGAATTGCCGACGTCTTCTGATTCCTCGGCATCGCCGCCTAGCGGAATGAGGCCGAGCCGATAATCGAATTGCGCCTTTAGTGAGCTTGCAGCATCAAGGGCTAGGAGAGCTGCATCGTTGTCTTTGCACAGAATATCGCCAAGCGCCGCCCCATAGTAGAACCCAAAGCCCTTGAAAGCGGTTTGCAGATGTGCGCGCGGCCTCAAGCGGCTGCTCCACAACCGAGCTGCATCGAGGTACTTTGCCTTCCCAGTTCGCCGCGCGAGCAGCCACAACATGCCAGGCCATGCGCCACCGGTCCAATCGCCGTCCGCCGTGGTCGTCCATTTGCCGGTCGAGCTGTCGGCCCAATGCGGAAATCCCGTCTTCACGGTGGAAAGCGTCTGATCGACCCGTGTCTGCATGTGGCCGATCGCTTCAGCCCATCGTGATTTGCTCATACCCGACACTCCTTTATCACTTACAAAGATCTCGGACACCATGGACGGTGCTAGCCGTACAACGCCCGATCGATTTCACGTCGGTTCTCCTCGACGGCTTCGGCGTGCTTAGAGCACCGGCCTGACGGATTCGGCCGCCCCTTCATGAGCGCGACGTGCGTAGTTCCACCAACTCATGGCAGGCCCTCACAGCGATTGATGTCGGATGCAACGACTTCGGCGCTTCGGCATCCCGACTCGCGGAACTGCTTGATTTGTCCCACGGCGACCCTGCACGCCAGGCGATCAAGCGGCGCGAGCGGAGCTCAGGGTGCCGACGGCCCCCTTTTTGGAAAGCTCCTTCAGCTGCCTGTCGTCATAGCCAAGCTCCTTGAGGATTTCCTCCGTCTGAGCTCCAAGTGTTTGAGGCGGCAGTCGGACTTCCGGCAGCTTGCCGTCGTAGCGCACCGGGTGGCTAACGAGCGTGACCGGCGTACCCGTCGCGCCACGGACGACCTGGAAGTGTTCGTTATGTACGACCTGCGGGTCGCTCACGACATCTGCATAGTCGTTAACCGAAGCGTGCCAAATACCGCGTGGCTCGAACAACGCGACACATTCGGCCGTCGTGCGCTTTGCGACGTTCGCGGCAATCCGAGTTGAGGCCTCGTCGCGCCGGCGATAAGCCTCATTATCCAGAATGCGCTGATCGGCAGGAAGGTCGAGGGCTTCAGACAATGCGCTGAGGGATCCCAGAGAGATCGCAATATGACCGTCTCGTGTCGGATAGATGCCGTAGGGGGCTCCGAAGTACCAACCGGCGATGGGGCCGGGCTGACGGACATCGTCGGGCCGCTCGCCGTTAAGATAGCAGGTAAAGGATTCCATTTGCAGGTCGAGCGCCGCCGACAGGAGACTAACATCGACGCGGCCCCCCTGCCCTGTGCGGGCTTTCCTCACAAGCGCCGCCAGAATACCCGCTGCAAACAGCGCTGCACCATGATGATCGACTGCCGAAACTCCGACGGCCCTTGGGCCCTGCTCACGGCTCCCGGTGATCGTGGCAAGTCCCGACATTGCCTGCACTAAAAGATCCTGACCGGGGCGGTTGACGTAGGGCCCATCGGGACCATAGCCGGAGGCTGCGGCATAGATGATCTGCGGATTGATCTTCTTGGCCTCTTCATAGCCGAGGCCCAGCTTGTCGAGCACGCCTGGGCGGAAGTTTTCCGACATGACATCCGAGGTCGCAATCAGCTTCCGAGCAATCTCAATTGCCTCGGGCTTCTTCAGGTCAAGCGTGAGGCTGCGTTTGTTGCGGTTCCCCGTGAGCAGCAGCATGGATTGTCCGTCGACCCATTTGTCGGCCCCACCCCACTTTCTCTGAAATGCGCCATCGGGCGGCTCCACAGCAATGACGTCCGCTCCGAGATCGGCGAGGAACTGCGCAGCCACCGGGCCCATCAGGAAGTGATTGAAGCTCAGGACGCGAACGCCCTTCAAAAGATCGACCATGGTCCCGCCTTCGGCTTTTCTTCAGTTAAGGAATTTCGTTCGTTGTCCGTTCTGAAATCGATTTCAGAAATATGCATTGTGATCCAGAGAGTCAAGAGGAACGAGACCGGTAAGCCAACTTGAAGCCTGAGTTAATGCAACCGCGTTCCATCGGAAAAGGTGTATCGGGCACAGACGGAGCTTGAGAATGCTCGCCCTCCAATGGTTTAAGTAGATCCGACATAGACATCCTTCTCTGACCGATAGACCCAATGGATAAGAAACGAGCAATCGATCCCAAAGGACGCCAGCAGCCGCGCGTGAAGATCGAAGATGTCGCGCGAAAAGCCAATGTGTCCCCTGCCACCGTGTCGCGCGTTCTCAATCATCCCGAAATCGTGAGGCCGGAGCTCCGGGACAAAGTGATGCGCCACATCACCGATCTCTCCTACACGCGAGACAGCGCAGCAAGAGCGCTGAAGTCGGGACGCATGCGGACCGTTGGAGTCATAGTTCCGACGCTGGCGCTCGGCATCTTTGCCGAAGGAGTTGAGGCGCTACAGAACCGCCTTAGCGAGAGCGGCTACACGTTGTTCATTGCGAATTCCCAGTATGACCAGCGCCGCGAGTTGCAGGAACTGCAGAGCCTCCTCGAGCGCGGCATCGATGGAATTGTGTTGGTCGGCGGCTCCCACGGACGCGAGCTGAGGACTCTGATCGAGCAGGCCGCCGTACCCGTGATCACGACCTATGTTTCAAAGGCAGCTGGCGGCATCCCTGCGATCGGAATCGATAACGAAAGCGCCACGCGCGAGATGACCGAGTATCTCTTGCGGCTTGGACACGTCCGTTTTGGTACGATCGCCAACGTTGTTGCGGCTTCCAACGACCGATCCCGCGCAAGGCTGGAGGGCATTCAGCGCGCGCTTTCCGACGCTGGGCTACCGCTTAAGGCGAGCCAGATCATCAAGGCGGATTACTCGCTTGCCCAAGGCCGCAGCGCACTTCGTCAGCTCCTCACCGAGCATCCCGATACCACGGCGGTGATTTGCACGACCGACACGCTTGCCATCGGTGCAATGGCAGAGGCTCGCAAAATGGGGTTGGCCGTGCCGGCCGCGCTTTCCATAACAGGATTTGATGATGTTGAGCTCGCTGCACAGATGGACCCGCCGCTCACGACTGTCAGTGTTCCCGCAGCTGAAATCGGCCGGGGAGCCGCCGATTATCTGATCAACGCCATCGTCGGAAACCCGGTGCCCAGAAGTGTCCTGTTGCCTTATCGTCTGGTGATGCGGGCATCGACCGCGCCGCCAAGGTCCAACCAACGGCCGGCACGTCGCAGGCGCACTTAGCACTGCAATCCACTTTCAACTGAAGTGAAGGTCTTGGTTCGGATGCGCCGGCGCATGCCGATATGCCCGATATCCCTGGTGCGGCGAATGAGGATGTGACTAAGCATGCCGGCGACGGCTGAGCGAGAAAAAGGAACAGCAACTGACACAAGCTTTTCTCCGCTCTCAATGCTCGCGTTCAACGTGAACGGAATGAATGGGCGCATGGTGATGGCTGGCGCCGAGCTCGTGTAGCTTGTGATGCAGGCGATGATGTGCAAGCTCCAGGGCAACTCGCAGCCGCGAGTGCCGCGCTTCGTCGCTCTTGGGAGCAAGGGTATCCATGTAGGCGATCGATCCCTCAATTTGTGCAAGGACCGACACTGCGTCCGCAGTTGCAAAAATGGGTTTGTCGCCCACGTTGACATACGCCGCACTGGTGTGGGCCGCGATGTCTGCCTCGCGGCCCGCTACGCTGCCCCGAACACGTATCGCGATCCAACAGGACTCGGTGACGCGCAATGAGATGTGACCGCTGCACGCCAAGTCGGCGCATCGAACTTCATCGACAACGATGCCGTTGCGGATCAACTCCAACCTTGTTGGTTGGACGCTGACCGATTCGATCCTCCAATCGACGCTGACGGTGCCGCCTGACGAGGGAAGCGCGATCTTGCTCCCGGGGCGCCGTCCTTCAACTGTCATGTCCACGAGCGGGCCGACCGTGATGAACGTGTCGCCGCTACGAACGGCATCCATCCAGTTGCGATACGTGAACTCGCGCGCGCCTAGCTGCACATAAGACCGCGAGCCTCCAAGGAGCGCGGCGGCATCCATCTTGTCGGAGCCGGCTACCAGCGGCAAATGGTAGCCGATGTTGAGGTAACGGTACCAGTCGGCGAGGCCAAATGCGCTGATCTGCGCCGTCCGCGGGTTGAACGACATCATTTCGATAGCGTCAACGAGGCCCAGCACGATATCGGCGGCCCGTTCGGCCTGCGGGTTGGGCGCGTGGGGCATCACAACCAGTCCACCTTGCTGGCGGCAGCGCTCCGCCCAGTCAGCCATGGTGGCTTCCAGTGGATCGCCAATCGCCGCTTCGTTCGATCCGGCGCACGAGAGGGGATTGATGATCTCGCCTTCATAGCCGAGCAGCGATATATGGCCCAGAACCTGCATCCGGTTCTCTGTGCCGACACGCACGAGGAACTCTCCGTCCCCACCGAAGTCCTTCGCTCCGATCGTGGTGCGTCCGTCGAAATCGGCGACGTTGGTGAATAACTCGCCCCATTGCGCTGCGAGCAGGTTGACGACGTTGACGCCTTCCGCCTTGCCCTCCAGCAGGGCGGTCTGTGGGCTCAGGAAATGGACGTGCGTGTCGGAGCTGACCCAGCCCTGTTCGCGCCAGCGCAGCACCCGATCGAGCTCGAAGGTCAGGTGTTCCGTGCTCGCGGTGACCTCGACGATACAGCGCAGTGGAACCACCTCAAAGCCCCTGCTGATCTCCACGAAGACCGACCCGATCGGCAGGTCTGCATCACAGCTTCCATCCACATAGGCGTACTGGTTCAGCCCATTGGCAAATTCGCCCGAGAAATCCTCGAATCTGCCGGTGTTAACCTTGCGGTGGTGTCCCTTGGGCGGCAGATACTCCCCCTGGGGCCCATGGATATGCAGGCGTGCGGCGACGCGCACACCACTGCCCTTCTCTACAATGCGGATCTTCACGGGTCTCGTTGCGGGCTCGATAGCGACCGCCTGCAGTGACATCTCTGCTGGAATCTCGGAGGCCACCAGGGAGCGGAGGTCCCGAACGTGCAAGCGGCCGTCCTCCGAGCGCAGGTAGAGCTTTGCGTCGGCGTGCGCTGAGTACTCGACGATGACCTCGTCGTGCGAGCGCACCGGCTGTACGTCAGGCTTAGCAGCGAGCCAGTCCGCTCTCGAGTACCTCAGCACCGCCCGGGCGGAGATGACGGTCCCCAGGTCGATGCCGATCTGCTCGCCGCGATGGTCGACGTCGAGCTCGCCAAGCTTGTTCAGATGTACCCCGGGCGGTAGCTGCAGCTTCAGCTTGCGTCGGCCCTGGAGGCGCAGCGGATTCTCCGTGAGCCTTGTTGTGGTTACCGCAAATACTAGCGAGACCTCCTGCTCGGCCCGCAGGCTTAGTGCGGTAAACTCCTTCTCCGGATTCGGATTTGGGAGCGCATAGAGCCACAGGTTCTCCCCTTGTCGGTCCATGCGCCCCGATTCGGTACGGGCTTCGCCGAGGAAGAAACTCTTGCTCGGCGCCCCGCCGAGAGCAAAATCTTCGCCGGTGCTTGCGTGCACGATGGGCCCCCGTAGGGGCAGTGCGGCGAACGCACTCGCACTCCAGGAGATGTGGTTCTGTTGGATGGCGAACCGCCGCACCACTGGCACGTCGGCTTCGCTGCCGTCGGCGTATCGGAGCCCGTATGTCGACACCCGGTCGCCCAGAGGATTGCCTTCCACAGGTAGCGTAGCCGGCCCGATCTCCCCGAATTCCGAGAGGCTCGCAGGTGGACGGTCCGCGGCCACCTGCACAAAGAGCACGTAACTTGCCAATGTGGGCGACAGCTCGATCACCACGGGAGAGGCCCCGGGCCGCAAAGCCAGCACATCCGGCCCGGCCTCGTTGCCGAACAGAAACGGCATGCCGCGATACGTCTGCGACCCTCGCAAGGAATCGATCCATCCGGTATCGCCTGGGCGGCTGCCGAACCCCTCATCGAGCTCCCGGCGCCTCGCATTGAAGTATTGCTTCAGGTCTACGGGCTTAAAGTGCGGCGATGAAGGCGTTTTCATTGAATGGCTCCCCGTTCAGGGCCGTCAGTCACCGATGTAGACGCGACCGCGCCTTTTGGCGAAGTGATAAACTACGACGCTCAAGAGCGCTATCACCGAACCATAGATTGGAAACATCCAGGCCATGTGCTCGCGCTGCAGCCACACCAGCAAATACGGTGACGTTCCGCCAAAGAGCGAGACGCCGAGCGCATAACCGAGAGCTACTCCCGTGGTCCGCACGGCGCGCGGCATCAAGGTGGTAGCGATGAAGTTATAGAGGGCCATGTTGAAGCCGACGATGGCGCCGCCGAACACCGTGACAAGGAAGAACGTTGTGATGTTCTTCTCCGTATAAAGCAAAGTCAGGAAAAAGCACGGGATGAGAAGTAAGCGCAGCAGCGTGAATGCGCGCGAGGGCCGAACCTTGTCCGCGAAGGCGCCTACGAATGGTGCAGCAATCGTCCAGATCAAAATCATCAGCGTCATGATTCCGTACACATACGTGCTGTTCTCCTTGAACACCGTGTTTGCCATGTTGGGCAGCCCCGTGTTCCACGCATAGTTGGCGATCTGCACCGAGCCGATCACCAGGATCACGGCGAGCAGCGATAGCCGCACGCTCCAGAGCGTCTTCCACACGCCGCTCGTGGTTTCCTGAATGCGTGAGGACTCGTCCTGACGGTGCATAGCCCGATGGATCAAAGTTTCCGGCACGGTCGAGCGCAGATAGATGATCAGAAGGCCGAGCACGCCACCGACGGTAAACGGTACGCGCCAGGCCCACTCACGCATCGCTTCGGGGGCAACCGAGGCACTCACCAGGAAGGCGACCAGGCTCGATCCGAGGTTACCCAGCTGAATGAACGTACCACCAATCAGACCGAGAAAACGCCCTTCCTTCCCCGCGGGCGCCAATTCAATAGCGATGGCGTTGGCGACACCGGCCTCAGCCCCGGTGGCAAGCCCCTGAATCAGCCGCAAGACAAGCAGCGCGACGGCCGCCGCAACGCCGATATTGTTGTAGGTCGGCAATACGGAGATCAGCAGCGAGCAAACTGCCATCGCTGTCACCGAGATCATCATGACTCGCTTGTGGCTGATGCGATCTGCGATAGGCCCAAGTAAAACCGCGCCCAGAGGCCGCGCGCAGAAGCCCGCCCCGTATACGGCCAGTCCCGCGAGCAGCGAGGTCGTAGGATCATCGGAGGGGAAGAAGTGAGGCGAGAGGAACGCCGCCATGATGCCGTAGACATTCCAGTCGTACCACTCTAGCGCTACGCCTCCTCCGAGCCCAGCGGTCATTCGTTTGGTGGCAACTTGATTGTCAAGCTGAACGGGCACGGCCGTGGGTTGGGCGATAATGTTCATGGTCTCTTCGAGCTCTGTTGATGGCGTTAATGATGCTGCGGGCCGACCGAGAACGAGCAGCCGCCCGTTCGCTCCGCGGCGCCGAGTGCGGGGTCGAAGATACGGGCGACGTTGAACAGTTCGGCTCGCAACGCGAAGGACGCAGAGGGAAAGGAATGCCAGGCATGCTGCCGGCGAGCTCGCCTGTCGTCACGGTTCTTTAAGTCGCTGCGGCCGCACGGCCGGCTCTTGTACCACCTTGGTCACACAACGCGCTGCCGAGTGGCGGCTCAGATTTACGCGGCTGCTCAAGAGCAGACCTCCTAGAACCGTCTGCGCATAAACCGCGCGCTGGCCCGCGCCCCGTTCGCATGGCTTCATTTCCTCCTGTTGCCAAATCGCACTTCTCGAAGAAGCTTTTATTGTTATTGGACGGCGCGGCGTTACAAGGCCGTTGCTTGGTCGAGTGAATTCCGAACTGCCGCCAATCTCGCGAACCAGACGCCAGCTTCCACAAAAGGCGTGTTGAACCACGCTGTTGCTGAAATCGATTTCAGTGAAATAATTCGATGGTGAGACAGAGTCAAGCGTTATTAATAGGAGTTTTCAGTTCGCTATCGCCGGGGGCCGGTCGTCCCCGCCGCAGCCGAGCACGACACCGGAGCACCAAGCTCGACAAATAGTGCTTCTGCAGCGGAAGTTTGCGCAGAAATCGATTTCAGTATAGGGCTGATCTTCTCGTTGTTTTCTGGAGGCACTATCAATGACCGAGAAGCCCGATTTTATCCTCTCAACATTCCCCAGGCCCAAGGTGCGCCTCCTGACGTTGAACAGGACAGCGAAACGAAACGCCTTGAGCAACGACCTGATCGTGGAGCTTGGCGCGATGTTGCGCCGTGCCGCGGTCGATGAGGATGTCCGCTGCGTGGTCCTTTGCGGGAATGATGCGTTCTTCTCTGCCGGAGCCGACATCAAGGAGATGCGAGAGCGGGGGTTTGAGGCAATCGACAATACCGTGCGACGTTCTGCTTGGCGGGACATCGCGAATTTCCGCAAACCACTTATTGCTGCGGTTGAGGGGATCTGCTTCGGCGGCGGTCATGAATTGGCGCTGCTCGCCGACATCGTGATTGCAGGCGAAGGGGCGATGTTTGCACAGCCTGAGATCAACATCGGGATAATGCCCGGTGACGGCGCAACGCAACGTCTGCCGCGCGTGGCTGGCAAATCTCTGGCCATGCTGATGATCCTAAGCGGCCATTCCGTTTCGGCCCGCACAGCGATGCAGGCCGGCCTTGTCGCCGAAGTTGTTGAAAGCGGCCGGGCACAGGCGCGTGCCGTCGAAGTTGCCGAGGTCATCGCGCAAAAGCCGCCTCGTTCGGTTGAACTTGCCAAGGCAGCCGTTCTCGCGGCGTTTCAGACCACGCTGGACGCCGGTCTCGAATTCGAGCGTCAGGCAATTCGCTATGCGTTTAGCACGGCTGACCAGCAGGAAGGGATGGACGCCTTCTTCGAGAAGAGATCGCCTAACTATCGTGGGCGCTAAAGCATCAAGCGAAGGGGCAGCGAGCAAGAGACCGCAAATGCCATCGCGATCGCCGGCCATCGCTGCTGCTGGTCCGTACATGTTGGGTCGTCGCTGGGGATGCTTCGGTTTCGGCACTCGTTCCAGTCGGCCAGGCCGGCGCTGCGCGCTACGATCTCGTACTCGCCGGCCTTGGCCATACTATTACAGATGTTCATCTTGCAGTGGCATCCGCCGGGCAACCATCTCGGCCGACCTGCCCGTGCCTTGCTGGATGTTGGCCCGATCGAGGCCGCAGCTAGCTTCCTCGACTGCGGCTTCCCAGTCCCCCAGAGCTAATCAAGTTAGCGGCGGGCAGACGCGTACCGCTGGGGATGACTGTCTGACCAGCATAGCGACGAGAAGAGCGGAAAAGCCTCTATTAAGGCCAATTCTGAAACCAGAACCGCCTACAATGCAGGAAGCTCGCGAAAGTACCGAACGCGAGACGGCAATCTGGGCGATCCAGCCGGACGATGGGCAGGCTGGCGAGAGGCAGCCTGAGTGTGCCATTTCAGCTACAAAACTCCGATACCGCAAACCTTGGTTCGGCCGTCATCGGGAATGGCAGATGAGTGATGGTGTACGATCTTCCATGCGCCGTCCTCGCGACGTAATACGAAGGTGAAGCGAGCCGGTGTCGACACCTGATGATCATTCCGCAACTGTGAAAAGACATAATTGCCCACCACCAAAATAAGGTTGTGCGCCAAAGTGACGGAATGCCATACGTCCATTTTCACGGTGGCGATGCCATGAAAGTAAGTGCCTATCTCTTTAGCGCCAATGTAGAGCTTATCACTCGATGTACCCTGAAACAGCGCATCATCCGCGTATAGCACAACCAGACGTTCCGGCGCGTGCACATTGAAGGTTTGCTCCCAGAGCTCCAGGAAGTCGCTGACGGCCGGCACCAAGGAGTTGTTGTTCACTACAAATCTCGTTTCGGGCTAAGACTCTGATAAGCTGGACTGCACGTTTCCGGTACGCGGTGTATCACCCGTAAGACCGGCTACTCGCAATCACGCCGCCGACTGACGTTTCGTTATCCGATGCTGAGGACAGGGTCCGATTTGGCGGAGCCAGTAAATCCAAGATGGCATCGCAGTTGTCGACGAACAGTAAGGCGCTCCATGACTTTGAATGTCACACGACGGCTGCGGGACGAACGGTACCGACATTTGACCGATCGTCATGTCGGACGCCTGCTTGCCGACCGCCGCCTAAGAACGTATTCCGCCGAGCTTCCATCACCTCGTCGGCATCGTGGAATGTCGTTGTACTGTTCGAACCTCCGAGGAGCTCAAAAAAACTGCCAGAGCATTGCATCCGGCCCGCCGCATCACTGCGCCATTTTGACCGAAAGCGTTTCTTCGATAACCGGGAGCAAATCAACGAGCCGAATGCTGTAGTCGAGCCCAAGCAAGGTCAGCTCCTGGTCTCACCGATGAAGAATCAGAGCGTTGTCGGCGATCATTGTTCGGCCCGTAGTGCTTCGTTCTTAGGGCAGATGTAGCGAAATTGTCCTGAACCATTTTAGCAGGTGACAATACGGACGTTGTTGGTTGCACCTATTTGCCCAAACGGCACGCCGGATACGACGATCACCAAATCACCTGCTTCAAGATAACCTTCGTTGCGCGCCACCGCTGCGGCTATCTGCGTCATCTCCTCGTCGGTGGCGGGATCGTCTGAAACGATGCTGTGCACCCCCCACAGCAGGCACATGCGCCGCGCGACTTTCTCATCTGGAGTGAGAGCAAGAACCGGCACCGGGGGCCGCTTGCGCGCGATGCGCGCCGCCGTCGTGCCGCTTGCAGTGAAACCGATGATCGCCTTCGCATTGAGGGTCACCGCAAGGTCTGCACCAGCGGCGGCGACTGCATGCGGTGGGGACATCTCTTCGTCGGCTTGCGAGGCTTGGACCAGCGACCGATAGAGATGATGCCGTTCAGTACTTCTGATTACTTTGTCCATCATGACAACTGCCTCGATTGGATAGGCGCCGCTTGCCGACTCAGCCGACAGCATGACCGCGTCAGCTCCATCGTAGATGGCGGTAGCGACGTCTGAGGCTTCCGCGCGCGTCGCTGTCGGTGCAGCCACCATCGACTCCAACATCTGTGTTGCGACGATCACGGGCTTTCCGGTCAGCCGACAGGCGCGGATGAGTTCCTTCTGTCGGCCCGGCACCTCCTCGGGCGGGATTTCGACACCGAGATCACCGCGTGCGACCATAATGCCGTCTGACAGGAGAATGATATCGTCGATACGATCGAGCGCCATAGGCGTCTCGATCTTCGCTATCAGACCGGCACGCTCGCCGATCAGCCCGCGCGCCTCTAGGAGGTCGGAAGGCTTCTGGACGAACGACAGGGCGACCCAGTCGACCCCGAGTGCGAGGCCGAAGGCGAGGTCGCCGCGGTCCTTCTTCGTCAGAGGAGATATAGCAAGCAGCGAACCTGGCAGGTTTACCCCTTTGCGATCGCGGATCGCTCCACCGACGAGAACTGTCGCGATGATCTGCCCATCGCCCGGACTCTCAACGCGCAGGCGCACTCGGCCGTCGTCGACGAGAAGAGTCTGGCCCGGACGTGCGGCCGCGAATATTTCCGGATGAGGTAGTGGGATCGATTGCGTTCCGCCCGTAGCTCCGTCGAGCACAAATCGAACCTTCTCGCCGGCGCGTAGATCGAGCTTGCCGCCTTCGACGGCGCCGATGCGGATCTTCGGTCCTTGCAGATCCTGCAGGACGCCTATTGGCGTGCCGAAGTCCCGTTCGAGATTGCGGATCGAGTCATAGACCCGTGCGTGATCGTCCAGGCTCCCGTGACTGAAATTGAGTCGGAACGTATCTGCGCCTGAGAGATAGAGAGCACGCAATCGTTCTGGTGCAGCTGTCGCCGGACCAACGGTCGCAACGATTTTGGCGAGGCGCGAACGACGCATGTCGATTCCAGACGTAAGAGGATGAAACGCGTGTGAATAAAATGCGAAGGTCGGTCTTCGATGATGGCGTTCAGACTCTCGCGTGATGGGCTCGCATCCCGCCGCCGCAATGCACCTGCGCCGAAGGCGAAATTGATCACCCCGGCTCAACGCGGTCCGGGAGGCATCCAGCAGAGATTCGAACAGGAGAACGCCGCCAGAATGAAGACATGGTCCTTGCTTCCCAAAGCAGCAAAATCGACGGCATCAAGATGACCGAATTGACCTCGTGTCGCGATACAGATGCCGTGAGTCGCGATTTCACGTTGCGGATGCAGGCGCCTTCTGCACGCGATGAGCGGATGCCAGAATGTTCGAAACTGCCCGGTAAGCGAAGACTATGCCGGGGCCGATGGTGATGCCTGCTCCCGGATAAATTCCACGCATTGGTGAGGTCATATCATTGCCGCAGGCATAAAGACCCGGGATTGGCTTGCGTTCTGCGTCCAGAACCTTGCCGTAGCTATCGGTCGCCAAGCCGGCGGCTGTGCCGAGCGTTGCCGGAACGATCGGCAGCGCGATGAAGGGGCCACTCTGGATGGGCCCAAGATTTGGATTTTTCGTTCCTACCGAGGGATCGCCAAGCGTGCGGTTGAACGCCGATTCACCGCGTTTGAAGAGCGGATCGACGCCAGTGGCGGCGTGCGCATTATGCTCCTCGACCGTCCTTTGGAGCTCGCCGGGATTCAACCCAATTTGCATGGCTAGCTCCGGTATCGTTCGGCCCAGTGTGACGTAGCCGAGCCGCGCGTACTTCCGGATACTCAACGTCCATGGCCAAGGCAGCAGATGTCCCATGCCCCTCAGCCGAACGAACTCGTGATCGCAAACGAAGTAGAACCGCTTGTCTGCGGGATATCCGTTTCCAAACATCGCGAGGCAGATATCGTGGTATGAATTGGATTCGTTGACGAAACGTTGCCCATTCGGGGCAACCGCAATGACGCCGGGTCGTCCGCGGTCGAGCCATCCGTAGGGGACGATTTGGGAGCCTGTCCCACTCCTGAGCATCGAGACTGGAGTCCAGAACCCTGCAGAAGCGACGTCCTTGTCGATTGCAGCTCCGAGCTTTGAGGCAAGGTTAATGCCATCGCCTGTAACATCGGCATGAGCCAGCGTGTCGTCATGCTGGTGTGGGCCGCTCAGCTCGGCTCTCAGCTGCGCGTTGCGGGCGAAGCCGCCGGTCGCGAGAATGACAGCGTGGGATGCGCGCACGCGGATCTCAGAATTGCCGCGTTTGACGATTGCCCCTGTGACGCGCCCGTCTTCCATGACGAGCTCAACGAGAGGAGACGCCGGCCATATTTCTACGCCTAACTTCCGCAAACTCACGAGCAGGCGCGCAATCAGGGCATTGCCTCCGCTGAACTCGGTGCCGCGCCTGTAGCTCAAGCGATCCCGCGCGTAGCGAGTCACGCGACGCAAGACATGCTTGAGGGAAGCAAACGATTGGAACGGATTCAGGAAGCTTCGGACTTCGCTGGAAGAAATCATCATCCCCCCGAGCACAACGCGAATGGGGTCGCCGATCAGATCGAAGTCGGGGCCGAGCAGCCGCGCATCGTAGGGTGCAGGGCTGAGTGCCCGGCCTTTGTCGACTCCGCCGACCTGGCTTGAGTGATAATCGGGCGCGGAGGCCAGCGTGAACTTGACCTCTGTCCCGGTCTCGAGAGCGGCAAGCGCAGTCGGCCCGTCCTCAAGATAGGCTTCGATGAAGTCTTGCCGATAGTAATTGCCAAGCTCATGCTCGAGGTATGTCCTGGCTTTCGGAAGCGAGTCATCGATTTTGGCGGAGCGCGCCTGAAGCGAACAGGGAACCCAGATCATGCCATTCGACAGCGACGTGGTCCCGCCGAGACGCGAAGACTTTTCGCAAACCGTCACGCGAAGTCCATTCTTTGCGGCGTAGAGTGCCGCCGAAAGGCCGGCTGCCCCGCTACCGACTACGAGCACCTCTGTTTCGAACGTTTGAGTAGCACCTATTGGTGGCAATGCCGCTGTCCTTTGTTCGCCTGATTGGTTGATCGGCTTGTCCATCTCCGCCTCGCTGCGGTGTTTCTTTGAACGTCAGTGATGTCGCGGAAGGGGAACGGCTTTGAACTCCTCTGCCGCCGCTTTGACCGAGCGTTCAATCGGTATTCGTTCGATTGAGGAGGCCCCGACAAAGCCGACACACTCGGTCGACCGATAGACCTCGAACGTGTGCTGGGGCTCCGCGACCGCCCCACCATGACAGAGCAGGATGACGTCCGAGCGGACCGCTTGCGCGGCCGCGTTGATCTCGTTGATGCGCCGGATCGCCTCCTGGATGGACTGGCCCTCCTCATGGCCCACGAGCCCGCCGCGCGTCGCGCCGACATGTGGGACGATGCAGTCGGCTCCGCTGCTTGCCATGGCTTTGGCATCTTCGGGGCTCGCAACGTAGGCAAGCGAGAAGATGTTCTTCTTGCGGGCGGTCGCAATCATCTCGAGCTCGCGCTCGAAGCCAAGTCCAACGCGGCCGCGGCGGTCACGCCATTTCTCTCCCATCGTGGAGATGGTCGGATAGTTGATGACACCGGAGAATCCCGCGGCTAGGAAACTGTTGAGAAGACTGTCGAGATCGAGCCGCAGGGGATCCCAGGCCTCGACGCCGCCTATGACGGGTACGGAAGACACGACGTTGCGGATTTCTACCGCAAGCTCCAGCGTACGCGCGTTGGAGTCACCAATACGACTGGTGGGGAGCCCCATGAGCCGCGAGAGCCCAGTAGAGTAGACCACCAGCATATCCGCCCCTCCGAGTGCCGCGCATTTTGCGACGAGGCCGCAGCTGCTCGCCGCGGCAAGGACCGCTTTTCGCTCCGCGACCTGACCTGCAATCCTCGAGAGAATTTCGGTTCGCTCAAACATCTGCACGGGACGTGCCTCCTTGACCTAATTGTTTGAGGAGCCACGTCACGGCGGCCTCGGCAAATTCGGGGTCGTTGATGTGACAGTCCAGCTCGCAGACAACGATCTCTGGCCGGAGATTGTCCTTAACTGCCTGGAGCCATGCCCCATCGGCATCGGCATCGCGAAAGACGCCACCCTCTCGGTCGTAATCTGACACGCCTTTGGCTGGCCAAAGCACGGCTGCCGGCCCGCGTGCTTGCGAGAGCCGCTCGGCCGTAACCCGGCCGATCTTTGCGCTCTCCGCAGGCGTGGTTCGCATCAGTGTCGTGTACGGTGTATGTGAATAGAATTGGCGGCCGCGAAATTGATCGGGAACGCTGGCCGGTGGACCAAAATTGACCATGTCGATCGCGCCGGGCGCGATGACTTGTGGGATTGAGCGGCGCGAGGCCGCCTTGAGCCGATCGGGCCCGGCGCTGGCCGTGCCTCCCATGAGTTCATCGGCCAATTCCGTTGTGGTCAGATCGAGCACGGCATCGAATTCGCCGGCAGCAATCAGCTGCTCCATTTTGCGACCGCCAGCACCGTTGGCAGGAAAAACGATCGCGTCTGTGCCGGCCTCTGCAAGACGTGCCACGCATTGAGTTGCCGCGGGCGTCGTCACACCGAAGGCCGTGATCGCAACAATCTTTCTTTCGCACCCATGCTTGGCCGGCACATAGCGCATGGCCGCAATGGCTCGGCCTGCATTCTCCAGCACCCTTGCCGTGAACGCGTTAATGCCGAAGAAATCGACCAAGGTCGGATAGAGCATGATGTCGTTGTGGATCGCGAGTTCGGCCAGGAGCGCTGGTCTTGCACTGGTCACCAGCAGCTTGGGGAAGCCGTAAGGCAAATCAGACACGACCTCGCCGAAAACAGCGCTTCCCTTGCCTCCTGCAATGGCCACAATCGCGCTGATTGCGCCCGAGGCGAGCAGGCCAGCCACCTTTATGCGGGTAGTTGCGGCAATCTCTTTCAGGAGCTCGGCGGGCGAGGCTGAGCGCGCGCGGCTCGCGTCAGTTGCGTGGGCGGCCTTCACCTCATTGTTCGAGGTCCCGATATCGATCAGGATGGTCTTTCGGCCGCATGTTTGGATGATGTCCGAGAGGAAGGATGCTTCGGGGCCTTTGGTGTCCAGCGTAGCCACGATTGCAACCGCGCCTGAGGCGCCGGCCGAAATCCCAGATCGATTACCATCCCGGACCGACCCCTGGTCGCCCGTGCAATGGTGAGACACGATCTTCCTCCCGGATCATTCTTAATAGCATGTGGTCTAAACCGAGCCGACGCTGGCTATAACCTCGGCGAGGAGTGTGATTGGGTAAGATTGGGTAGATGCCCTGAAACGGCGGCTTATAGGAAGACTGCCGGCCTCCCCTCAGCTTTTCTCAAAAGCGCGTCCGTCTGGAACTTGATGTAGCGTGTCTGTGGGCTCGACCAAGCAATCCTGGCGCCCCTGCAAGCGCAACCCATGCCCCGGAGCCGGAGTGCATTCGGCAAAGGCCGCCGCGCCCTACGAATTGGACGTGAGGACCTCCGTCCTCAGCAACAAACCGCCGGGCCCGTGGTGGCCTATTCGTGCTGCACGCCGGCGCAATGCCCGCCCCCCTGCGAAGGTCACACGTTTGCGGGACGTCATCGTCTGCGCCGAGACACTCTGTGGCTGTGCGATTGAGCGGGCCTAGCAGGGGCACTGCGGTCACGACGCACAAAATTCACCTTCGCGTCTCCATTTCCGGGAGAAGCGCGGCGTCTTCGGTGTCATTAGGCGAGAGCTGCGCCGCCGCTTCCCCATCGAGCCCATGATCGGACACACAAAAGCCGAAGGTGACCTCGGCCACGTACCTCAAGTGCAGCGCCGACGATGCCGCAAATGTCATCCTCTCAGCCGTTGGCCACAACATGCCGCCGCATCCTCGCTGACTCAGACAACGCTTGAGCGGCCTGTTCGCCGGACTGCTATGGCGAACCCTCGCCTGCTCAGCCACGCTCACTTAGCGAGTGAGTTAACTATCTCGGACTGGCGCTAAAAACTAAGGTGCGAGGTACCGCAGAAGTTCCGGATTGCCGCGGACATCGCCTGCCGCGCCGTGCAGCGCGATGCGGCCGCGATCGAGTACGTACGCGTGGCTCGCCACGCGCAAAGCGAGATCCAGGTGCTGCTCGACGATGACCACCGCGATCTCCTTGGTGAGCGCAGTCAGGCGTTCAGTGATCTCCTCGATCACGCCGATCCAAACTCCCTCGGTCGGCTCATCCAGCAGCAGCAGCTTTGGGCTTCCCAGTAGCGCACGTCCGATCGCTAGCATCTTACGCTCGCCGCCCGAAAGAGTGCCGGCTGCCTGATCCAATCGGTGGCCGAGCTTGGGAAAGATCGTCAGGACCCGATCAATCGCCGAAGCGTCGGTGTTGGAGAGCGATCCCACTGCGAGATTATCACGTACCGAGAGGCGTGCGAACACCGAGTGCTCTTGCGGCACATAGCCGATACCGGCGCGCACACGCTGCTCGGTCCGGA
Source organism: Bradyrhizobium sp. 4 (assembly GCF_023100905.1). Taxonomy (NCBI): domain Bacteria; kingdom Pseudomonadati; phylum Pseudomonadota; class Alphaproteobacteria; order Hyphomicrobiales; family Nitrobacteraceae; genus Bradyrhizobium; species Bradyrhizobium sp. 4. The sequence continues at coordinate 231,757 of NZ_CP064687.1, read as the reverse complement.
GGCGATTGAAATCGTGGCCATCAAAGAAAACCTCGCCTCTCCAGCTTGGTAGCTCGCCGACGATGGCCTTCATCAGCGTGGTCTTGCCTGCACCATTCCGGCCAAGCACGGCGACACCGCCGCGCCTAGGAATGCCGAGGGTAATGTCAAACAGCACCTGGCTGCGGCCATAACCCGCGTCGAGATGCCTTATGTCGAGGAACTGTTGTTTAAGCACGGCGTAAGTAGATCTCCTGGACACGTTTGTTGGCCTGGATCTCCGCGACGCTTCCTGTCGCAAGCACCTTGCCTTGGTCGAGGACGGTGAGGCGGTCGCAGATATCGCGGATGAAATCGAGATCGTGCTCTACGATAACGAGAGAGCAATGCTCTTTGATTGGTCGCAAGAGTTCGCCGGTGACGCGGCGCTCCTCCAGACTCATGCCTCCGGTGGGCTCGTCCAAAAGCAGGAGCCGGGGCTTGCCCGCGAGCGCCATCGCAATCTCCAGCCATTGTTGCTGACCATGAGAAAGCGCTGCTGCGGCATCAAACGCGCGATCGGCAAGACGAAACTGGGTGAGCATCATCATGACCTGGTCGTGCAACTGTCTGCGGCTGCGCGAGAACACAAGATCAAGAAGCGAGCAGTGCCCCTGCAGCGCGAGCAAGATATTGTCGTAGAGGGTGAGGGTTGGCAGCACCGATGTGATTTGGAACTTCAGGCTCATGCCAGCCCGAGCGCGCTCGGTGGGCGTGAATGCGGTGATGTCAGTGTTGATGAAGCTGACCTTGCCTTTCGTCGGCACTTCCGCCCCGGCAATGCACTTCATCAGCGTGCTTTTGCCCGAACCGTTTGGCCCGATCAAACCGTGGAACTCGTTCTCGCCGACCGTGAGAGCCGCGCCATCGAGTGCCGTAAGCTTGCCAAAGATCTTTCCAATGCCTGCGGCTTCAAGAAGCGGCATGATGCTGCGCCCTCTTCTTGCGTTGCCCTTTCGCGGCGAAGCCACCCACGCGCTCGCGCTCCGTCAACACTATGCTGATAAGCCCGAGCGGCCGGAAAAGGATCACGAGTAGCAGGAGCAGGCCCAGAATGATCGGCCAGATGTCGCGGTAATTGTCCGACAGCCAGAAAGAGAGGCCTTCGACGATGGCCGTACCGATCACCGCGCCTATCAGCGTGCCGGAGCCGCCGAACAGCACGTAGAGCACGACCTGCGTGGAGACCACAACGCCGATCATGTTGGGCCACACAAAACCCTCGTGGAAGGCATAGAGGCTGCCGGCCAGGCCTGCGATGGCGCCGCTGATCGCGAACACTATGGCCTTCAGATGCTGTGTCTTATAGCCGAAGAAAGCGATGCGCTGCTCGTTCTCGCGGAGGCCAGCGAGCGCGAGACCGAACTGCGAGCGCACCAGGAAGCGGCATGCTAAGTAGACAATGACGAGAAGCCCCAGTGCGAGATAGTAAAAGATCGGCCCTTCCGAGAGTTCGTAGGAGCCGAGCGTCATCGGCGGAATCGAGGGAATGCCGTTCTGGCCGCCAAGATAGTACCAGCCTCGCGCGAGACGATCGGCGGCATAGGCGCCGGTGAGCGTACCGAGCGAAACGAAGATCACGCTGGCTGGATGCCGGCCGAGTAGGAGGAAACCACCGAGCAGCAGCGCGAAGACGAGGCCGATTAGTGTGCCCGCCGGCAGCACTAAAAGGATTGAGGTGATGTCGAGATCGCGTGCAAGCAGCGCGACGCCATAGCCTGCCGAGCCGAAGAAGAGGGCCTGCCCGAAACTCATGATCCCGGCATACCCCCACACCAGATCGAACGAGAGAGCGAAGATCGCCAGGATCACGACGCGAGTCGCAAACACCGTAAGATAGTCGTGCAGCATCACCGGGAGGACTAGTGCTCCAATCAGCACTAGCCCTTCGATGATGAGCAGGACCCGTCGCGCAGGGCCAACTTGCCCTGCAAAGGCGGTTTCCGCCATTTCAGCCGTCGCACAATTCACTTCTAATGTGGGCACCGATGGCCTCTCTACCGCGCTCATCGCTTCCGCCGCGACTCGTCAGCATTCCCTGGGATCAACAAGCCCATTGCTACGTTCCACGATTTCAAACTTCCCGCTTTTGCACACCGCCGTGTACATGTTCATCTTACAGTGCCGCTTGCCCGGCACCATCTCGGCGGGTCCGCCCGGACCTTCCGCGATCTTTGCATGATCGAGCGTCGCAGCCACCGACTCGCGATCGACCTTCCCGGCTTCCTTGACCGCGGCCTCCCAAAGTTTCAGACCGCGATAGGTGCTGGGCGCGGCACTGCTCGCGGCAAACAGGGAATCTCCAGGATAGTCCTTTTCATAGGCCGCCTGAATTCTGGCGGAGACGGGATCATCTTTGGCGACTGCTTTGTAATAGTCGAGGCAACTCGCAAGCCCTTCCATCTCATTGACCGGATGAAGGCTAAGATAATTCTCATCCTCATTCACGGCAGCAAGCCGTCCGCCGTTCTTGAGATAGCCCGCTTCATAGAGCTGCTTGAATAAGGGGCCGACACCGGGTGGGATGACAGTGTTGAAGACAGTGTCGACCTTGTTAGAGATAATCCCGTGGACAGTAGCGGAGAAATCGACCTGGTCGAGAGGATAATACTCCTCGAACACGACCTCGCCGCCGTTTGCTTCAATTAACTTACGGGCGTATGCATTCAGATTGCGCGGCCAGATATAGTTAGAACCTGGAAGGGCAAACCTCTTGCCGCCGTTTTTGATCAGCCAAGGGATAAATGTGTCGCATTGCTGCGCCGGTGTGGCGCCGGTGCAGAACAGGTATGGTGTGCATTCCTGACCTTCATAGAATTGTGGATAAATATAGAGCGTCTTGCCCCGTGATACGATTACATCCTTGATCGCGTTGCGCATCGAGCTCGCGAGGCCGCCGAGGACCATGTCCACCTTGTCGCGCTGGATCAGCTTGCGCACATTGCCCACCGCCACCGATTCATTAGAGGCGGTGTCTTCGATATAAAGCTCGAGCGGCCGGCCCAAAAGTCCGCCGGAATTGTTGATTTCCTTGATCACCATTCTGGCGACGTTGGCATCCGCCTTTCCGGCAAAGCCGATTGGGCCGGTGAGATCGATCGCGATGCCGACCTTGATGGGGCCTTCGGCCGCATTGGCCCAGTCGGGGCGGATCACCCAACTGCTGGCTCCTGTGGCGATCGCACCAGCCGTGAAAGCGAAGTTCGAAAGGAAACGACGACGTGTGAGTTGGACGCGATCAGCAATCATATGACTACACTCCCCTTTGCGCGATGAGGCCTTGCGGGCGGAACTTGATGAAACAGATGGCAAGCACGAAGACGAGCACGTCGGCGACTACCGGTGCCACTGCCCAAGGTAGCGCCGCGGTAAGAGCGCCGATTACGCCAGCCCCTGCCACCGGTCCGATGAAGGAGCCGACGCCACCGACCATGACGGCAACAAATCCCTGGATCAGAAAACGAATTCCGAGATCGGCAAATAGATCGAAAACCGGCACGATAAGCGCACCGGCGAGCCCCGCTAACGCTGCGCCGAAAGCAAAGGTGGCGCCATAGATGAACGTCGTCGAAACGCCAGAGGCGCGCGCCAGCGCTGGATTTTCCAGCGTCGCCCGAACGCGCAGGCCGAAGCTTGTGCGCGACAGGAGCAGATAGCAGGCCCCCATCACCAAACCCGTGATCACGAGTATCGCGAAGCGCCAGGCCGAGATGTGCATCGTGGCGATAGCGATAGATCCGCCAATCGGCTCCGGAACCGTCAGATAGAAGCCGCCAATCAGGCCCCGCACCGTTTCTCGGATGATAAGACCGAGGGCATAGGTGCCGAGCATCGCCACGATCGGTGCCGCATAGAAGCGGCGGATAATGAGTGCTTCGAGTACAAAACCCAGCAATCCGACGAGGATCGGTGCGGCCGCCATACCGACCCAAACGGGGAGACCATGGCTATAGGCGAGATACGTAATATAGGCACCGAGCAACACGAACTCGCCTTGGGCAAAATTGAAGATGCCCATCATGCTCGCTATGACTCCGAGGCCCAGTACGATCAGGACCATGATCGCGCCGAAGCTCAGAATGTCGAATGCCGCCATGAATGCGTTAGTCATATGTTGCGATCCACCCGGACGCCATCGCAGCCCGTCTCACATCTTCTTCCAGTCGCCCATCTGTTCGAAAGCATGGGCGGCGCGGTAGACGGTGGATTCCTCGAAGTAACGACCGACCAGCATCAGGCCCACTGGTAGGCCGTCGACCATTCCGCAGGGCAGTGACATGGCTGGATGATGCGTAATGTCGAATGGCGCGGTATTGGTGAACATCTCGATGGCGCGCGTGAAATAGTCTTCGCGACTGGCGCCGGCAGGCGGCAGCGGCGTTGCCTTCATCGGCGTCGTCGGCATGAGTAGAAGGTCATAGGTCTCCAGAGCCTTGTCGTATGTTGCAGCGAGGCGGCGAGAAATATTGACGGCCTTGCCGTAAAACCTGGAACCAAAAGTGTTGTTGATGTACGTGCCGAGCAACAGGAACAGCTTGTTCGTCTCGGACAACGAGTCTGCCTGCCGCCGCCACCCGCGATGGAAATCCATCAGGGAGGTCGGGTAGAGATCGCCTCGGCTGAGACCATAGCCGTCGCCGAACATCATGGTCTGGACGGCGCCCTCGGTTCCGATCGGGGTCCAGATCGCCGCCCCCAGGAGATGCATCGGAATGGAGACGGTCTCAACAGTCGCACCGAGATCTTTAAAGCGCTTGGCTGCCTCGCGTACGCTTTCATTGACCGCAGCCTCCGCGGACGGCTGCTCGAAACCTTCCTTAAGGATGCCGATCTTCATCCCTTTGATGCCTGCACCCAAGGCCTTGGTGTATTCGTCAACCTTTGGTGCCTTGATGCGCGAATCGTAGCCGTCGTCACCGGCGATCACCTCGAGCAGCAGCGCGTTATCGGCCACTGTTGCCGTGATCGGTCCGGTGTGATCAATAAAGACCTCGATCGGCATGATGCCCGTGTAGGGAACGAGACCCCAGGTCGGCTTCATACCGTATGTGCCGCAAAACGAGGATGGCATGCGGATCGAGCCCCCCTGGTCGCCCCCGATCGCCATGTCGACCTCGCCGAGCGCGACCACAACCCCGCTTCCCGAGGAAGAACCGCCGGCCGAATAGCCCATCCTGTGTGGATTATGCACCGGACCGGTCGCATTGGTGTGGCTGCCACCCGAGAGACAGAAGGCCTCGCAGTGAACCTTGCCGGCAATCTCGGCACCAGCATCGAGCATGCGCGTAACGATGGTGGCGTCGAAGTCGGGTACGTAGCCTTCGAGGGTGGCCGACCCATTCATCATGGGCACCCCGGCCAGCATGATGTTGTCCTTCAGGGCCACCGTCTTGCCCTTGAGCTTGCCGCTCGCCGCGCCCTTCACCGTCGACTTGCGGTACCAGGCGTTGCGCGGGTTCTCCTCCGGTGACGGCCGATAGCCCGGAGTGCGTGGATATTTGACCACCGGCAATTCGTCGGGCATTGCAGCGACGAGATTGTACGCTTCGAGCGAGCCCTGCATCAGGCCTCGGAACGAGGCAACGTCCTCATCGGTCAGTGAGAGACCACACTGTTCGGCGATGCTACGAAGCTGGGTTGGCGTGGGAAGGGCGACTGACATGAGGCTCTCCTAAGAAATTTCATCCCGGCATTTGGACGTGCCGCCCATCGATTATTCTACGATGGCCACTTACTCGCCACATACTGCGGAGCAAGTGCATTCGCCCGAAGTGGGCGCGCAACGTGATCTGGGTAATATTGGGTAAAACGACTCCGGTGCTGAATGCGTTTGGCGGTGTGGAGCCCCTGCCGACCCCGCACACCTTGCCACTTCCTGTCGCGGTCACGTCGGATGTTCCGAAGATGCGCGGCGATTCAAGCAAACCAGCATCATCAGCTTGGAGTTGCAATGTGGCAGCGATCTGACAGAGTAACGCGCTGCATTAGCAGCTAGTTTCCGCAGGGAAACATCCAGCTACTTCATCTTGGAGATGTGCCCCAAACATTTAATGGCCAAACGTTGAAGGCTGCGACGTTCGATTCAGTTCCCTTCGGCGCGCCGCCAAGTATGGGGGGCCGTGCCAGTGCTGCGCTTAAATTCACGACTGAAGTGATAGACGTCGCAGAAACCGCAGCGTTCGGCGATAGCATCGAGCCCCGCGTCAGTTTCCAAAAGTAACTTTTGCGCCATCAAAATGCGCTCTCGGAGAGCCGGCTCCGGAAATCTGAACAGGGCGATAAGTGGAGTTTCTGCCTGACGGCGGGCAAGATTGGCCCGCGAATCAGGAGAGACGATGACGAGACGCGCACGCCGGAACCACACACCGGCTTTCAAGGCGAAGGTGGCGCTGGCCGCTGTCAAGGGCGACCGAACGATAGCTCAACTGGCCGAGCACTTTGACGTTCACCCCAATCAGATTACGGCATGGAAAGCCCAGCTGGAGGGTGGAGCTTCCGGAGTTTTTGGACCTGGCGGCGCCGCGCCCGCCGTGCCTGCGATCGACGTGAAGTCGCTGCACGCCAAGATCGGAGAACTGACGCTGGAGAACGATTTTTTAGAAGGAGCGCTCACCAAGGCGGGATTGCTGAGCGCAAAGCGATGATCGACCGTGAGCACGATCTGTCGATCACCAGGCAGGCGGAAGTTTTGAAGATCAGCCGTAGCAGCGTCTATTATCTGCCGCGCCCAGTGCCGCCCGACGATCTCGCGACAATGCGACAGCTTGATCGGCTACATCTGGAGTTTCCTTTCGCCGGTTCGCGAATGTTGCGAGGCCTGCTGGCTGCCGAGGGGTGCAAGGTCGGCCGCCGGCATGTCAAAACGCTCATGCGGCGGATGGGGATAGAGGCGCTGTACCGTCGTCCGCGCACCACCAAACCTGAGCCCGGGCACAAGATCTATCCGTATCTGCTGCGCGGCGTGGAGATCACGCGCCCGAACCAGGTCTGGGCAATGGATATCACCTACATCCCGATGGCGCGCGGCTTCGTGTATCTCGCTGTCGTGCTGGACTGGGCGACCCGCCGGGTTCTGTCGTGGCGGCTCTCGATCACGATGGAGGCGGCGTTCTGCGTCGAGACACTGGAGGACGCTTTGGCGCGTCACGGCAGGCCTGAAATCTTCAACACGGATCAGGGCTCGCAGTTCACCGGCTCGGCCTTCACCGGCGCGCTCGCCACCAACGGCATCGCCATCAGCATGGACGGTAAAGGAGCTTGGCGGGACAACGTGTTCGTCGAGCGACTGTGGCGCAGCGTCAAATACGAGGAGGTTTACTTGCGGGCCTACGACAGCGTGTCCGATGCCCGCGCCTCGATCGGCCGATACCTCGACTTTTACAATAGCCGACGTCCTCACTCGAGCCTTGACGGCGGCACACCGGATCAAGCCTACTTCAACCCGCTGCCAATCCGCATGGCGGCCTAACTAACCCCGGCAGAGCCTCCACTTATCGACGCGGAGATTCTGTTCAGACAACCGGGACCAGCTCTCGGATCAGCCAGCGCCGCGGACTGATCTGTAGATACCTTTGGAATAGCCGCCGCGTTTGCGCGGCACTGAGCCCGGTGACGGAGGCCAGTTCCTCGGCATGCCAGGATCGCGCTGGAGCCTGCCGCATCTTTGAGACGATGGCGCGCAATGGGTCTGGAAGACGAGACTCACCGTGCTTGGGTGAAGGCGCTGCTATGAGGTGCAGCAGTTCTGCCACAAGGTGATTGAGGGCCATATCGACGTTATCATCTCGAGCGCGCAAGACACCAAACAGCTCTTCGAACCACCGGTCGATGTTGTTCGGCGCCAATATTGTTGCGAGGGTTGCACCACCGCCGAACACCTTTCGCCGAATGGCTGCACAGTTTGGTCCGTCGATCCGTACCCATAGAACGGTCCAGGGATCGCTCTCGTCGGGCCAGTGCGCATGCGGTGTCTCGTTGGCGATCCACATCAACTGATTGCGCCCAACACTCAATGTCCGTCCCTCACTCGATACGAAGCCACGACCCGCTGTGCAGTAGAGAATGTCCTGGCCCGGATAGCTATCTCGCGCGATGTGATGGTCAGGGGCAGTGATGACTTTACCAGCCCTCAGCACCGTAAAGGCGCAGCGAGTCCAGGCGACATCAGGAAGGACATACTGATGGCTCTCAGGGAAAAATGTGCGCTGCGGTATTTTTACCATGCGCGTTTTATATAAATCAGAGCGTGCTTTGTCCATTTCTACGCACGAGCTGCACATCTATGCTCGCTCACAACGACCAATAAGCAAACTCGCCGATGGGCCATCCTGGATGCACGTTTTGTCTCCTTGGGCGGCTGCTGCGAGTATTTAGGGAGGAGCTGGTGTCAATACTCAGCGCCCGCGAACAGCGCCGTCACACTGAGCGCCGCACTTCCCTTATGCCGATATCGTGGAGGCAATCCACACAAGCGCGAGCTTTAAGCACCTTCAAGGGAGGAATCGATGGGTAAACCGAAAATCACCGTCGTTGGCAGCTTCGCAGTGGGACTTACCATTCGGGCTCCGAACATTCCCGTCTTTGGCGTCACAATGCTCGGCAGCAGTTTCGATATGGGGCCTGGCGGAAAGGGCTCAAACCAGGCGGTTGCGACCGCGCGGCTGGGGGCGGACTCCTCGCTGGTGGCCATCATCGGCAAAGACAAGTTCGCCGATATCGCAACCGATCTGTTCAAGGCCGAGGGCGTTGGTACAGCGCATGTCAAGCAGATCGCTGAAAGTCCGACGGCGGTGGGCTTCATCATTCTCAACGAGCGCGGTGAGAACTTCATCATCATGGACTATGGCGCAACCAACGCTATGGATCCGGCTTATGTAGATCGCGCCGAGAGCCGCATCCGGGAGAGCGACGTCGTCATGGCGGTGCTCGAACCCCCGGTCGAGGTAGCAATGCGAGCCATGGAGCTGGGCCGAAAACATGGCAAGAAAACTGTCCTTAATCCAGCTCCCGCCGCGCCGCTTCCTGATGAGATGTTCCCGCTAGTCGATTACCTGACGCCGAACGAGAGCGAACTTCGTATTCTGCTCGGTCTACGGCCGGACGATCCGCGCCCTTCGCGCGAGCTAGTGGAGATGCTGCGCAAGCGCGGCGCCGCCAATGTGATCGTAACCCTTGGCGACCGCGGCGTGCTCATTGTGACCGACACGATCGATACAGCCATCCCAGCCGCCGAGGTCGAAGTCGTGGACACGACTGGCGCTGGCGACGCGTTTAATTCCGGCTTCGCCGTGGCTCTGGCCGAAGGACGGGATGTGATCGAAGCCGCGCGGTTCGGGGTTTGCTGCGGCGCCCTGGTCTGCACCAAGCTCGGGGTCATTCCAGGCATGGCAACACGCAGAGCAGTCGAAGAAATGTATCGTACGATTTTCGCGTCGGCTTGAAAGGAATCAGAATGAGCCTGAACCATATGCTTCCAGATGCCGACTTGGCCTGCTCCGTCGTCAAGAGAAGCAATAGCGAGGTGAGGATCGGCTGTCAGCCAGCGTGTCGAAACCCGCCGCACTCCGTTTGGCATGGTCTCGCTGTCGCTGCAGGGCATCCGCATATCGAACCATGTGCACAGTGATGGCCGGCGGCTTGACGACTTTGTACATGAACACTCGACCGCAGGACGACACGCAGTTGATAGGTGGCAAGGCGACCCTCCGAAATTCCTTCACAGGCGCCGAATCGACGCGCCGGACCTTTGGCAAAAACTTTGAGAGCTAGTGAGCAAGATGCCGCGGATTTACGATTGGGCCGCGCGCGAAGCTGAGCGCACGGTGACCGTAGCCGATCTGTGCGCGGCCCGAGACTCGGGCAAGCGCTACACTCAAGTCACCGCTGAGACGGCGGACGAGGCAGCAGCTGCGGAGGAAGCTGGTGTCCAGATGCTGGTTGCCCGCGCCCGTAACGTGGAGGCCGTGCGCAAGGGTTCGAAACGGCTTTTCGTCACTGCGGCGCTGGGCTTTGCCGATGCCGTAACCCGGGACGATATCCTACGCACCGCATTGAAGGCGCTGACGGACGGCGCCGATGCGGTGATCACGGCACGCGGCATGGCGACTGTCTCTATGCTCGCAGCCGAAGATATCCCGGTCGTGGGTCACCTGGGACTCGTTCCAAGGAAATCGACCTGGGTCGGAAAGCTTCGCGCTTTCGGCAAGAATGCCGATGAAGCCTTGACGCTTTTTCACCGCTTCCGCCGCCTCGAAGAGGCCGGCGCTTTTGCAGTCGAATGCGAGGTTATCCCCGCCAGAGTCATGGCAGAGATCCGTCGGCGAACCGGACTGGTGACGGTTTCGCTCGGCTCCGGACCTGATGCCGACGTGATCGTTCTCTTCACCGAGGACATATGTGGTGGCGAAGGCCGGCGGCCCCGGCACGCCCGGACCTATGGGAACCTGCAAGCGCTGCAAGAGCGTGTCAAGGAAGAGCGTGTGAAAGCCCTCAGTGCATTTCGCGCTGACGTCAGTGCGAATGCGTTTCCGGGGCCGCAGGAAACCTCGATTATCCACGACGACGAATTCGCCGCGTTTATGTCAAGGCTGAAGCAAGAGGGCTTTTGAGTTTTGATCTGAGTCTCGTGCGGGCGATAACCGCGATGATGTCTCGGCGCCTGAGGATCTGGCCGCGTAGGCGAGCCTCTCTCTTCAAAACGTTGATGGAGTAGCAAATATGGATGACATCTTATACGGGGCGCGCGACAAACGCGGGAATTGGACACCGAACAAGAGGCCCGAACGCGCGCCGATTTTTGTCTGGCCAGTGCAACCGAAGAAAGTTATTCGTTGGTTGCCGGGGTACTTCTTGCCCTGGAATACCCTCTATTTCGTGATCTCGCTTGTATCGTGGATCTATCTGACACCCGCGCTTGATACGATGCGGGAATTCCGCGCTGACTGGATTTTGCTCATTCTGCTGCGCAACGCTGGGCTAACGCTCCTAGTCTATGGCAGCGTTCACTTCATCCTCTATATCCAACGGCGCCAGGAAACCAACTTCAAGTATAATGCAAAGTGGCCCGACACCGACAATACGGCCTTTATGTTCGGAAGCCAGACGGCTGAGAACGTGTTTTGGACCATGTGTAGCGCGGTGCCGGTATGGACCGCATACGAGGCGGCCACCTGGTGGCTCTACGCTAACAGCTATCTGCCGTACGTCGATTTCGGACAGCACCCGGTGTACTGCGCCATCCTCGTGTTGGTGATGCCGGTCTGGCGCGAGTTGCACTTCTATCTGATTCACCGGCTCATTCATATCGGGCCGCTGTACCACATCGTACACAAAGTACACCACAAGAACGTAAACCCGGGGCCGTGGTCGGGCTTGTCAATGTCTCCCCTTGAACACATCGCCTATTTTTCCGGCGTGCTGATCCATTTCGTCGTGCCCTCCCACCCGGTGCATGCAATGTTTCAGCTCATGCACGCAGGGTTGTCCGCCGCGAAGTCTCACACCGGTTTCGACCGGGTGGTCGTAGACGATGCGAAGGCCGTCAACACAGACAACTTCTATCACTACCTCCACCACAAGTATTTCGAAGTGAACTACGGTGAGCGTCGCATCCCGCTCGACGAGTGGTTCGGCACAGCTCACGACGGTTCTCCGGAAGCGGACGAGAGGATGTACAAACGCATAAGGGCCAAGAAGTGGGCGCGCGGCAGTTAGCTCTGATGTTGCGGAATGTCCGTCCGGCTCTCTTCTTACTAGCACTGCGCAGGCGCGGGAGCCTCCCGTCCGCCCGCCAAGGACATTTGCGCGGGTCGCGGATTTGCCAAGGCATCGGTGCAATTGTTGCGATTTAGATTCAGAGGGATAGGGAATGACTAGCCAAGGAGAATGGGTTGCCGCCTGTGCTACCAATGCATTGATGCCCGAAGAGACCCTTCGCTTCGATCATGGTAGCTGCACGTTTGTAGTTGTTTGCTCTCCCGAGGGAGACTACTTCGCGATCGATGGCCACTGCTCCCACGAGAAAGTCCATTTAGCGGATGGCATCGTTGACGGCGGAATCATTGAGTGTCCCAAGCACTTCGGGACCTTCGATTACCGAACGGGCGAGTCGCGTGCTTTGCCCGCATGCGTCGACTTGCGCAGTTACGAGGTGAAGGTCGAGAACGACACCGTCTTCATCAAGCTCTAATTGGAGCCAAAGGGCGGAATGCAGGACAATGTCGAAGCAGAGCTTGCTTATACTACAGTCCCTTTGGGCGATGGAACGGCGCCAGCCCGACGGGGTCGAACGTTCCATCGATCAGAACATAGCGATGATCCAAGAAGCCGGGTTCGACGGCATTAGCACCTCGTGCACCGATCCTGCGCGCGTCGCCCTGATTGCACGTGCCCTAGCCGGCTCGGGACTTGCAGTCGAGGGTATGTGCTTCCCGCAGACGATCGATCACCTGAAAGCTGCCATTGACCTTGCTCGGCGCCTCGATGTCGTGCATCTCGACGTCCAGCCTGACATTCGCCTGCGCCGTGTCGCCGACTGTGTCCCGCTGCTGGAAGGCTGGATCAGGGTGGCGCAAGATGCGAACATGCCGATCTACTTCGAGACGCATCGCAATAGGATGACGACAGATCTCCTGTTTACACTCGAGTTGATGGATCAGGTTCCCGAGATGCGCATGCTTGCTGATCTCTCGCACGTCCTATTGGGCCGCGAGTTTTGGTATCCGATCTCGGACGAAGACGAAGCGCAGGTGCGGCAGGTGCTCGACCGCACCTGGGCATTTCATGGCCGCGTTGCATCGCGCGAGCAGATACAAATTGAGATCACGTTCCCTCAGCACAAAATCTGGTTGGATCTGTTTCTCTGTTGGTGGAAGTATGGATTCAAGAGCTGGCAAAGGCGCGCTGGTGCGGATGCTCGTCTCGCTTTCGTCTGCGAACTTGGTCCGCAGCCTTATGCAATTACCGACCGACAAGGCAACGACAGCACAGATCGCTGGAAGGAAGCTCTCTTACTCAAATCCCTCGTGCGCAACGTGTTCGAGAGTGTGGCAAACGATGCGCCGCCTTCAACTGGCGATCGGGTGGCCACTTGAGTGCAAAATCCACAATAGTGATTGTCGGCGCGGGCGAAGCCGGCACAGCCGCCGCCATCGCCCTGCGCGAACGTGGATGGCGGGGCAGACTGGTCTTAGTAGGCAACGAATCTATACTGCCGTATGAGCGCCCGCCTCTATCCAAGGCGCTCCTGCTCGACAAAATGAACCCTGGACCCAAGCTCATTGTGACGTCACAACGCCTTGCCGAGTTGGAAATAGAGTATCTTCAGGGAAGCGAAGCGGTCTCAATTGATCGCGTGACCAACATGGTTACGCTCTCAAACGGCTCAGCGATAGCGTATCACCGTCTCCTACTGGCCACGGGAGGCCGACCTCGGAAACTGAGCGTTCCGATCGCCGAAGGAGCCGAGGTGGCGACACTACGGACGTACGAGGACGCCACGCGCATCCGCTATGTCATTGGTCAAGGATGCGACGTGATCGTGATCGGAGGCGGCTTCATCGGGCTTGAGGTTGCCGCGAGCGCCGTCTCGAGAGGTGCTTCGGTGACCGTACTCGAGGCAGGACCGCGGCTACTTACGCGGGCAGTGCCAGCTTCTATGGCCGAGTTGATCAAAGCCAAGCACGAACGTTCTGGCGTGCGCATCGAGATAGCCGCGATCGTCAAACGCATCGATAGGAGCGAAGGCCGTTCCAAGGTGGTAATGGCCGACGGTCGCTCACGCGACGCCGATCTCGTGATCGTTGGAGTCGGAGCGACGCCGAATGTCGGCCTTGCGCAAGCGGCGGGACTAGCAATCGAGGACGGTATCGCTCTGGACGAGACGCTCGCGACTTCAGATCCGCACGTTTTCGCGGCGGGTGACTGTTGTTCGTTTCCTCACCGCCTCTATGAAAGGCGAATCAGGCTGGAGGCCTGGCGCAACGCCCAGCGGCAAGGTGCGGCGGCGGCGGCGAACATGCTGGGCGAGAACCGTCCTTACGAGGACGTTCCTTGGTTTTGGTCGGATCAATACGACGAGACACTGCAAATCGTGGGCCTCGTTCCGGAAGGAGGAATCCCCATAATCAGAGACTTTGGTGCGAGGGCTCAGATCTTGTTTTACCTCGCAGCAGATGGGCGCCTGGTGGCCGCATGCGGATTCGGGAGCCTAGGTGTCGTAGCGAGAGAAATTCGTGCCGCCGAAATCATGATCGGGAGGCGGCTTAGACCTCCAGCAGACGCGCTCGCAAGGCCCGAGATGAACATGAAGAAACTAATGGGTTAGAATAGAATTCGGTATCCAAGACCGCCTCAGCGCCGATCCTGATTGCAGCCGGAGAACTGGCGTTAATCCGATGCCTATACTGCTCGCCGCTCGGGCGCGCTACGCGCCTGGCCTACGTGGTCCTCAATGACGCTGGAGCTATACGAGTGCGGGGCTAGAACGGCTGGATGCTGATGGCTGTGCTCCCTGCGCCGATCAGCTTGCGCTCGACGTCGCGCCAGGATCCATCCGCGGCCGACTTCGGGGGCGCCGCGGCCACCATCGACTGGTCGTAGATACGAGGAACGAAAACCTGCCCATTGTGCCCGCCGAGGCGAAGATTGCGACTATAGATCACAAACGTCCTTAATCTGCGGATGACGCTCGATCCAGAGCGGGCCATTTCTCCGTGTTGCAATCGGTCTGAATGAGAAGGGCCCCGTCCAAAGGCGGGGCCTTTCGTGCTGGGTATCGTTCACGCTGGGGTAGGCAGAGGTAGGAGACGAAGCCGCGCCGTGCCTAATCCCCGACGTACACGCCGCCTCGTTTCTTCGCGATCAGATAAACTATGATGCTAAGCAACGCGACGGCTGTGCCATAGAATGGAAACACCCAGGACAGATTAGAGCGTTGGAGCCATAGCAGCAGGAATGGTGTGGTACCGCCGAATATCGTTGCGCCAATAGCGTACCCGAGGGCGACGCCGGTGGTCCGAATATTTCTGGGCATCAACGTTGTGGCAATAAAGTTATATAGCGCCATATTGCAGCCGACCAGAGTTCCGCCCACCAACATAACGATGGAGAAGGTCAGAATGCTCTTCTCGGCATAGAGCAGGGATAGAAAGAACGACGGGATTAGCAGCAGGCGCATCATCACGAACGCACGCGACGGTTTCACCTTATCCGCAAAGGCACCGATTGTCGGCGAGAACACCATCCAAATCGCGCCCATGACCGTCACGATGCCATACACATAAGTGCTGTTCTCCTTGAATACGCCGTTGGCAATGTTAGGCAAACCGAAATTGTACGTGTAATTAGCGATCTGCACGCCGCCAACAACCAGAATCGCGGCGAAAAGCGACAGCCTTGCTTTCCAAAGCGCTTTCCACACTCCGCCAGTCGTTTGTTGGATGCGCGAGTCCTCGTCGACGCGATGCATAGCGCGAGCGATTAGGGTTTCTGGAAGGGTCTGCCGAAGATAGATGATGAGCAAGCCTAGAACACCTCCGACTCCAAACGGAACGCGCCAAGCCCAATCGCGCATGACTTCAGGGGACACGGCGCCGCTGACCAGGAAAGCAACCAAGCTGGCTCCGATCGAGCCCACCATGATGAATGTGCCATTGACCAGTCCAAGGTATCGTCCCTCCTGACCTGCCGGTGCCAATTCGATCGCGATCGCATTGGCAACGCCCGCTTCGGCGCCTACGGCGAGGCCTTGCACCAGGCGGAGGGAAACCAGCACGATGGTGGCAGTGATGCCAAGATCCTTGTAGCCTGGCAGCACTGCGATCATCAGCGACGATAGCGCCATAGCGGAAACAGCGATCAGCATCACGGCTTTGTGGCTGATGCGATCTGCGATGGGGCCGAGCAGCGCCGCCCCTAAAGGCCGTGCGGCAAACCCTGCTCCGAATACTGCCAGTCCCGCGAGCAGCGAGACGACAGGGTCAGTGGCTGGAAAGAAGTGCGGCGACAGGAATGCCGCCATGAAGCCATAGAGCTGCCAGTCGTAGAATTCGAGGGCGACGCCTCCGCCGAGGCCCAGAGTCATTGACCTCGTCGCGACGGACTTTTCAATCTCAACGACGTCGCCTACCGGGTGTGCTGTCAATTGCATGGTTTGCTTCCGCTCCTTTAATCAATTCGTCATGGATGATGGGCGCAGGAGTGCGAGGCGAGAGGTCATCGCCGTTCGTCGGCTTCAGTGGCGCTGATGCGGAATACAAGCGAGCACCTCCGCGCTGTGCGCGGCGAACTCAGGCGAGAAGACAGAGGTGCGCGGAGATGACGTCCCCGAGCCGTTTCGTTTTGATGTTGCAAGCAGCCTGCAATATGCGAGCGTCTGGCTCATTTCACCGTTCCCTCCTGTTGCACCCGCGCTTTGCGCGTCACGTTCGTCTTTCTATGGCGATGACGCGGTGAGTTGGCGGCATCCCCCGCGGGCGAAAAGTGCCTCTCGCTCACGGTCGCTATTTCCCAACGCCGGTCGTACTTGCCCTAGTCCGTACGTGAGGAGCACAACATGCAGATAGCCCAATGTCAATATTGCGACACAGCAATACGATATTGGGCTAGCTAATACTAAGTCTGCGAGCAGCAGAGCTCCTGGGGAAATAAGGAGCGCCTGTAAGGCTTTGGAGAATCAAGTATTATAGCTCAGCCGCCGCATTTCCCGGTCCGCTTGCGCTATCCCAATGCGCGCGTTGCTTGCCTTGCGGGCCTGAAATGCCGAACGTCTCGACGAAAAATGGCTCTTAACCGCGGACTCCGCGGGAGCGATCAGCGCCCGCCTCTCTCAACGTCCGGCGCAACTGACAACACCAACAATTCAAGTGCTAAGAGCAAAGGCAATGGACAGCGGCGTTACGATGGGCTGACTCGGGATCTCCGGTCGCCGTCCATGGGACTCACGCGCACGAGGAGGTGATCGCGTTCGCGGACATGTCGCTGTAGTCCCTAACCACCTTGACGAAGCATAGTGGAAGGCAAACGGCTGGGCCGCCGTCATCCAAGGTGTCGGCAATACTTCAGTAAATCGCTGCGCGGCCCTGTCATACGGCGAAGGCGGTTTGCGCTTTTTTGCGAGGTGCGACGAAGGTGCGCATTACTAACAGTGCGCACGAGTCAGTCGCCGTGGCGTCGCACATCGCCCGTTTTAGGAACTCAGCCACTGGGCGGTTACATCGCGAACCTAATACTGCGAACGGCTCCCTTACTCTCAAGCCGAGAGGGGAGCATGGCCAGGTAGTGGCATTTCAATTGGTAAAGACCGCCGCCTTATGGCTCGTTCTGGTGGAGCCGTTCCGCACCAACGACGGAAGGCAAAGGCCCTTCCGTCGAATATCTCATTCTCCCCGATATCTGGGCGGGCGTTTTTCAAAGAAGGCATCCATGCCCTCTTGCTGGTCCGAAGTCGTGAAGGCCACCCGAATTGCCTGTCGTTCGAATTCCACACCCGCATCCAGAGGCGTCTGATACGCGGCGAGCACCGCTGATTTGGCGAGTTCGACGGAGCGCGGCGGCTTCTGCGCAATGAGGCCTGCGATCTCGAGCGCTCGCGCGCTCGCCGTACCGGTGGGGACGATGTCCGCGATGAGCCCGGCACGCAGCGCGGCCTGAGCAGAAATTGGCTGACCGCCCAGAACCATCAACATTGCCAATGATTTTCCTGCTACGCGGGTCAATCGTTGAGTGCCGCCGTCGCCAGGGATCACGCCTATATTGATTTCTGGCTGCCCAAACTGTGCATTCTCGCCCGCCACCACGATGTCGGCGAGCATGGCCAGTTCGTTCCCGCCGCCGAAACATACACCTTCAACGGCTGCAATGATGGGCTTCACGCAGGTCGTGATATCTCTCCAATCATTCCGCCTGATAGGGTTGTTGATGGCTTCGAACCCGCGCTGCTGCATTTCCTTGATGTCCGCGCCCGCACAAAAGAAGGCGTCGCCTCCTGTGAGCACGATGCAACGTACCTCCTCGTCGGAAACGGCAGCGCGGCAGGCTTGCGCAATATGTGCGATGAGTTCATTGCTCAGAGCGTTTCGTTTCGCATGTCTATTCATGCTCAACAGCCGAACATGTGGGGACGGCGTGGACGCGATGACGAGGTCTGATGTGGTCAAAGGGTGATCCGTGAAGGTTTGGCTTGGAGTTTATGGCGCTTCTTCGCGCAAGCCGCGAACGAAGGTCACGGCGGCTAGCCGAATGCCCTTCTATTGCGGGCATCGGCAATGGTCTCGACTGAAAATCCGAATGAGGACAACACCTCGTCGGTGGCAGCACCGATCGGTGCTGGGTGGATCCGGATGCCTGGTGGGGTACGCGACAGGCTAATCGGAAGACCGGCCAACGGGACGGTTCCGCGCCCCGGTACATCTACTTGCCACATGATGCCATTGTGCGCAGTTTGGGCCTGACTGACGGCGTCCGCGATCTCATTGACGGCCGTGCAAAGGAGATCCACCTCAGACAGTCGCTGCACCACCGCCTCGGTCGTGAGTGAGGCTATCGCCTCCGCGCAATGTTCCTGAACCCTCGAAAGATTCGCAACCTGACCTTCGCGGGTTGACAGCTCAGGTCGCGTGCTGATGTCGGGTAGACCGAGCGCTTGGCACATCAGCCCAAGCGGATTGTCACGGAACAGCATAACGACCGACACCCAGCCGTCTTTAGTTTTGAAGAAGATCGACTGACTGATCCAGTTCGTCTTCGTTCCGTAAATGCTCTCGCTCGCAATTTCACAGAGTTGCATGGCGAGTGCAACATCGTACAGACAGGTCGAAACGACTTGGCCGAGCCCGGAGGTTTGACGTTCAATAAGGGCCGCGAGAACACCTTGTACAAGCGACATAGCAGCGCCGTAGTCAACGATAGGCGAATTGGTCAAGTGAGGCGGTTGATGCTCTTCAAGCCCGCCGCGAGCAAGCCCGCTGAAAGCCTGCGCCAACATATCCTGGCCGGGCCGGCTCGCCAGAGGCCCGCTTTCACCGAACCCGAACCCAGCGGCATAGACCAACCGAGGATTGCGCGCGCTCAATTCGGGGAATCCGAGGCCTAGTCGCTCCATCACGCCCGGTCGGAAGTTATGCATGAGCACGTCGGCCTTATCGACCAGCTGAAGCAGGATTTCCTTGGCGACTGGGTTCTTGAGATCCAGGGCGAGTGTACGCTTATTGCGTCCCATGGCTGCATAGTAGGAGCTCATTCCGCCAACCCGAGTCGCCTCGAAATCGAGCCCACGGGTGATGTCGCCCTGGGGTCTTTCGACCTTGATGACGTCCGCGCCGAGATCGCCCAAGACTTGGCCGGCAAGAGGGACCTGCATCACCATTCCCACTTCCAGCACGACAATTCCATTAAGGGCGCCGGCTTTCTGGGTGAGCGTGTTGTCTGCGGGTTCAGCGATCACTTGGCGACCTCTCTGATGAATCTGATTTTGGTCGGCCACGAGCCGACACACGAAAGCTACAGCACAACCCTAAGCAGGTCAAATGATATGCTAGCCCAATCAGACATTGATATATCCCAATATATGTGGAATTGGATCCCGCGGGAATTCCGGTACCAACGCCGGCGTAGAGCGATGATGAATTCGCCATCGCGCCCGCATGGCATTTTTCGACGAACCTAATTTGGATGGACACCGATGAATTTGAATTACATCGCCGGGGAATGGCTTGCTGCGTCGAACGCAGTGCCGAACGTGAATCCTTCGAACACGTCCGACGTGGTCGGGGAATTTGCGCAAGCTTCGGCAAGCGATGTGGAGCGAGCGATTGACGCGGCATTCGACGCTTTCCGAGCCTGGTCCCGTTCAACCATCCAGACCCGGCACGATTGCCTCAATGCGATCGCCGCCGAGATCCTTTCACGGAAGGAGGAACTTGGGCGGCTTCTCTCCCGCGAAGAGGGTAAGACCCTTCCAGAGGGGATTGGCGAGGTCACGCGTGCAGGACAGATCTTCCAGTTCTTCGCGGGTGAATGTCTGCGTCTTGCAGGCGAGAAGCTGCCGTCCGTTCGCGCTGGGGTGGACGTCGAGATTACCCGAGAACCCGTGGGCGTTGTGGGGCTCATTACGCCCTGGAATTTTCCCGTCGCGATTCCTGCCTGGAAGATTGCTCCTGCTCTCGCCTGCGGGAACACGGTCGTATTCAAGCCAGCAGAGCTGGTGCCAGGATCGGCGCACGCGTTAACGGAGATCATCTCGCGCGCAGGTATTCCGCCAGGTGTGTTCAACCTCGTCATGGGCCGCGGCTCCGTCGTTGGTGAGGCCATGCTGAAGAATATCAAAATTGCCGCGATTTCATTCACCGGCTCGACCTCCACGGGGGAACACATCGCGCAAAGTTGTACGACGGCTCATCCGATGAAAAAGGTTCAGCTTGAGATGGGCGGGAAAAATCCGATGGTCGTTCTGGACGACGCCGACCTCAACGTCGCCATCGAATGTGCAGTGAACAGCGCCTTCTTCTCGACGGGCCAGCGTTGCACTGCCTCCTCCCGCTTTATCGTGACAGATGGCGTCCACGACGATTTCGTTGCAGCAATGGCAGAACGTATGAAATCCCTTGTAGTGGACGACGCCTGCAGAGCCGGAACCCACATTGGCCCGGTGGTCGATCAGCGTCAGCTCGATCAAGATCTCAGCTATATTCGTCTAGGCCAGGATGAAGGCGCCAAGCTCGTGGCTGGCGGCGAACTGCTTAGTCGAGATATGCCGGGCTTCTATTTATTTCCTGCCCTCTTCGCGGAAGTCGACAATCGAATGCGAATCGCACGGGAGGAAATATTCGGACCCGTTGCAACGGTGATCCGTGCTCGTAACTATGAAAATGCCCTGGAGATCGCAAACGATACCCCGTTCGGACTGTCGGCTGGGATCTGCACTTCGAGTCTGAAGTACGCGAGTCACTTCAAACGCAATGCTCAAGCGGGGATGATCATGGTCAACCTGCCAACCGCGGGGGTGGACTACCACGTTCCGTTCGGCGGCCGTAAGGGCTCGTCCTACGGACCGCGCGAACAGGGCAGATATGCCGCCGAGTTCTACACGACAGTCAAGACGTCCTATTCCTTCGGCGGCAACATCTGACCAGGTGCCACTCCCGGAAGACACAGCACAACCAGAATGCGCTTGGCGCATTCTGGTTTCAGATGATGGACATGTCAGCTTCGTTGGTGGGCTCTAACGATCCGGCCAATTGCCGCAAGGCCCACTCGAGATCCTCGATACGATCCGGCACGCCGATCGAGATTCGCAATCCCGAGATCAGCGACGGATCGACAAGCAGAGCGGAAGACGGCGTGGTGATCACTCCGCGTTGCAATGCTCTGGCGGCAACATGCTCGACGGCGCCACTCGGCAAATCCAGCCAGACGTGAAAGCTCGGTGGATGGTTGGCCCTAACATGCGGCCGTAGGATCTGTGAAGCGAGTTTGACGCGGTTCTTCGCTTCTTGTGCCAACGACTGACGCACCTTAGCGGCAAGGCCGTTCTCGATCCACTCGGAGGCGATCATGGAGGAGATGGGAGACGCCATCCAAACGGTCGCCCGCATGGCCTGATGGATACGGGGTATATACTGTTCGGGCACGACGAGCATGCCCAGGCGTAGGCCGGGCGCCAGACATTTCGACAGCGTATTGACGTAGAACGTCCGCTCCGGAGCCAGCGAGGCGAGAGGAATGCTGGCCTGGTCCAAGAAGCCGTAGGCATCGTCCTCGATGATTAGGATGTCGTGCTTGCGTGCAATTCGCACAATGTCCTGGCGGCGAGCCGCTCCCATGATCGCGGCCGTGGAGCTCTGGACCGTGGGCATCGTGAACAGCACTCGCGCAGCGCCCGAAGCTGCCGCTCTATCGAACGCTTCCGGAACGAGGCCTTCGCTATCCATTTGAAGCCCGACCAGCTCAAGCTTGGCGAAATGAGCGTACGATTTCATGCCATGGTAAGTGGCGGCCTCGACGAATACCTTGTCACCCGGCTGACAAATGGCGCTCAGTGTCAACGAGAACCCGTGTTGCGCCCCATTCGTGACGACGAGATTGTCAGGTCCGGTATCGAAGCCGGTATCGCGCAACAGCCTGGCGAACTGGCTGCGATGATCCATCACCCCGGACTGAGAGAGGTAGCCGACATAATCGGAGATGTCACTGGGGAACGTCCACCTGCTATCTGCGAGCGCTTTCGGCAACCGCGAGGGGCCTGGTATGTTCAAGCTCAGGTCGATGACCCGCCCGCGAGACTGGAAGCTCTGGCGCTGTTCTGCAACAAACGTCCCCCGGCCAACGTGGCCAACGAGCAGGCTTCTGCGTTGCCCCTCTGCGTAGGCCTTGATCACGGTGCCGACGCTGAGACCGAGACGCTCCGCCAAGTCACGCTGAGTCGGGAGTTTCGCCCCGACAGCAAGCGACCCGGACGAAACATCCTTCTCAATAGCCTCGAGTAGACGGAGAAAAGCGGGTGCCTTGCCGGGGCGCAGTTCGGGATACCATTTTTGCATTTCAACCGCTTATCTTAGAGGACCTTGACCTTCAACTCCCGAGGCCGAGCTCGCAATCACGAATTTGGGCGAGAAGCCGCTGATTTTCAACAGATTTCCGACGTGTCGAAAGACGGCGGAGCGCTCCGGATAAAGGAGAGGTCAGTGACCGCCGCCTCGCCGCACGGTCACTCGCTCCATGAAGGACCCAAGCGTCACTTAGGTAGACCTGCCTCGATTGTGAAACCTACAGTACCTTGACTGAAAGGAGCTCCGTCTTTTCGTCCGCGATAAGTGGGTTGCGCAATGGTCGGCCAAACGCTTTCGATTCCACCTCGAAGACGTCACCGCTGCGCGGCCTGACCCCGGCGGCGAAGCTCAAAACGCTCGCGCCGAAGAAATGCACGTGAACATCACCCGGCCGACGGAAACCGCGATATTTGAAGTTGTGATGTTCAAGGTTGCGGATGGTATGTGACATGTTGTCTTCGCCGGAAATGAATTTGTCAGACCAGATCGTTGAACCGGCCCGCGATACGCGCACGGTACCCGTTACGTCACTCGGGAGCTCGCCGAGCAAGGCTTCGGGACCGTAAGAGCACTCGCGCAATTTTGAATGGGCGAGATAGAGATAGTTCTGCTGCTCCATCACGTGATCCGAGTACTCGTTGCCGAGGCTGAAGCCCACACGCAGGACCTCCCCTTGGTCGCCGATGACGTAGAGGCCCACGACCTCTGCTTCATCGCCGCCATCTTCGGCCCACGCCGGCAAACTAAGCGGATGCTCGGGAGGCACCGCCCACGAACCATCCCCCTTGTATGCCCACTCGGGCTGCACCCCGATGCTTCCATGATTCGGCTTGCCACCTTCAAGACCGAGTTTGAACATGCGCATCGAGTCGGAGAGATCATCTGCTGCTAATTTTGCGTGCATGGCATCTCGAGATTCGGCGCTTCCGAGATGCGTTAGGCCCGTCACGGAAATGGTGCAGCGGGACGGCTCCGCATGATCGAGCGGCAGAAGCAACCTCTTCTCGGCAACAATTTCGTCATAATCGACTTCTCCCACACCCCCCCGTGCCGAAATAAGTTGTTCCAAGGACGCATCCGAGCGCGCGGCTTCCAGCGCAAGCTCGCGGACGCTCGTCGCATCTTTAACGACCACCGGCCGGGCACCATCATTGAG
Source organism: Bradyrhizobium sp. 4 (assembly GCF_023100905.1). Taxonomy (NCBI): domain Bacteria; kingdom Pseudomonadati; phylum Pseudomonadota; class Alphaproteobacteria; order Hyphomicrobiales; family Nitrobacteraceae; genus Bradyrhizobium; species Bradyrhizobium sp. 4. Next base: position 208,039 of record NZ_CP064687.1, on the reverse strand, counting down.
AATGGCGCCCACCTGCCGACGGCCTTCCGGCGTCACAAATTGAACTAGTCGCATCTCGCGTTCCTTACACCTCAGTGGGCTGCAGGCGACCGCTGAGCATCAGCAGCGCCTCAAACAAATAATAGCTACCGAAGATAAGCTCGGCGTTTTTGACGTAGTCCTCGGGCCGAGAATCTTCCCGCTTGTTGAAGCAGCCCTCGACCAGCATGCCGACGGGTCTGTTGTCATCGTCTCCCAACGGGGTGAGATAGCCATCGACGAGAGCGGCGGCCGTCTTTTCCGCAGCATCTTTGTATTTTTGACGCTTGCCTTCACAGGGCGCGACCGTACTCAGCTTGAACAGAGTAGATGCCATGAAGGCGCTCGCGGCTGTGTCTCGTTCAGTATTCGGGGCCGCAGGATCGTTGAAGTCCCAGTAAGAAATGCCATCGGCTGGCACGTGATCAATCCACCAATCCGCACCCTTGACTGCGGCAGCAAGGAAGCGCTCGTCGATGCCTCCCGAGAGGCAACTGATGGTCGCACCCAGCACGCCCCATGCCTGCGCCCTCGCCCAAACGCTGCTTTCGCTGTATCCCTTATGCGTATAGCGTTGAAGCACTTCGCCACTCTGCACGTCTAGGGAAGAGGATTGAACGAAGGCACCATCTTCTCGTTGATGGATTGAGAGAACCCGGGCTGTATGTTTGGCGGCGACGTCCAGCATTTGGCTGTCGTTCGACTCCCTTGCAGCCCAAAAGAGCAGCAGAGATACGACCAAGCTATCGATGCTGCTTGCGGTCGCTCCAACATGTGATCCTTCTTCGGCATTCGCTCCGAGCGGCACCAAACCCAGCTTGGGGTCGAATCGATGTTTGATATCTCTTGCCGCCGCGAGACCCAACTCTCGCGCTGACTTGCTTCCTCCGAGCAGCGCCCCCAGGCCGGCACCGTAGTAGAACGTCGCAGCCTTGAAGGCTGTGTCGGCATTTACGCGGGATACGAGACGCTTACAGACTTCGTCAGCCAAATGCTTGTAGCGCTCGCTTTCCTCGTCTCGCGACGCAAGCCACAACATTCCGAGCCAGTAGCCGCCGGTCCAATCACCATGAGCTGTCGTTTTCCAGATTCCGGTATTTGGATCAGCCCAATGCGGGAAACCATCGCCCACCTGCTGCGCTGTCGAACGAATGCGATCTTTGATGCGCTCGATCGCTTCATCCCAGTTCCTAGTCATCTCACGTCCTTGTTGCCAATTATCGGGGCGCCCTCTGTGGCCACTCCATACACATGGCAAGGGTTGCACGATTATTGAGATATATCAATTGCGGATTGGTTCAGCTCTCTTGGTTGACATCGGGGCATTGCCCTCTTATGGTCGCCCGACTAGCCCGCACTTGCTTGCCAAATTGCTCGTCGGGTCACGATTGATGCGACGGTCTCGATCACTGTCCTAAACGGCGCTCACATGGCCACTCGCGACCGGCTATCGGTCCGAGCCGCAACGGGCATCGGCCTCGAATACTGCGAACGTTCCCCCTGCAGGAGCCGCGCGAATTCGTCCTCACAAGGCTAACGCAACGCCCAACAAGTTTCGGCTACGATCTGGCCGGAGGCTTCGCGGTCGGAATGTACGAAGATCGGGCGGCGCCACCCGGCAAGAGCTCTACAATTGGTACAACCCTCTGTCGTGCCTAACAGGAGGCCGGACATGCCGAAGATCACCCTTCCGAGACTGACGCGCGTGGAGGCTGAGCAGATATCAACGAGCATTGGAACGAAGACCTGCAGGTGCGTCGAGCCTGCGAGCGCCTCGGCCGACATGAGAGACCAGCTTCAGTAGATCGTTCGAGACGAACATTCCGCAGGTCATAGCCAAGATGAACAAGTTCTATCTTGAGCACCAAGAAAGTCTGCGTGCTTCTCCATCGCCGTCCTAGTTGTGTCCGGGATCGAGGACTTCGACTAGGAGGAGATCGCCGCGCCGTACAGACTTATCGGGTGTCGCACGCAGAATGCCGACCTGCTTTTACCTGCAATCTGATTAGTATGTCCGCGGAAGGACCGGATGGAGCCGCACTCCTGCGAGTGCTTCGAAGATGGTCCCCCGCAGTTCAAAAAAGCACGCCTGCTCGGAAAGCTTCTGACGGAATGGGTGGCATCGCATGCCCTCACTGGCCCGGAACCTGAAAAAGAGGCCGCTGCTGGACTTCTCCAACAGCGGCTTAAGTCGAGGGAGGAAGCAGACAAGCCCGGTCTGCCAGCGGATCCGGCGTGCGCTCACATGTAGACCGGGTTCAAATCACGTGTAAGATCGGCGAATGATACGATGAGTAAAATCGGGTATAATGCGTTGAAAGTGACAGGCGTCGGGAAACTTGCCAGTCTTCTGCCCGTCGGCCGTAAAGGTGCGTCGTTGGAAATCTACGCACCATCTTTGCGCAGCCTTCCGAAGGGCTCCATACTCGTGATGGCTACCTTGCCCATTATCGATTGGAATGACTGTCTGCTGCGCGGCTTGCAAAACGTTTCCGAGATAAAGCGCGCCCACACGTACGCGGCCATCATGATGATCGATCCGTTCGCGTGTTGGGAGGACGTTGCCGAAGCGTTGAAAAAAGCTGGGGTCAGCGGAGTAGTAAATTTCCCACCAGCGTCCATGATTGAGCGATCTGCGGCTGGCGAACCGGTCGATTCCGGCCAGGAGCTCGAACTTCGGCGCATGGAATGGTTTGCTAGCCTGGGGTTTAAGATCTTGTTCGCCGCTGCCGATGATGCTGCGATGATATCGGCAGAGAGACGACTTGGTCCGCATCTCCATGGCATTGTCTACTTACCGGAAACGGCTCTCACGCTGAGGATTTGCGACGAGATGGAATTGGCCAGGCTTGACCAACAGGGGTCGTCGATCCCGAAGTTCGCGCTCTTGGACGTGACAGCTTCAAGGCGGCCGGTGGGCAAAAACAAGAGGGCAACTGCTACTCCAAGATCCTCAGCCCCTTGATCTTGTTGTACAGAGTTTTTCTTGAAAGCCCCAGATACCGGGCAGTCTTCCCTCGATGCAGCTTGTTTCGTTTCAAGCCCTCGATGATCCACTCGCGTTCGGAGAACGCGCTTGTCGGCTTCAGAGGTGATGACGCCGTCAAGAGTGGCCTCAGGACATCAGCCGTAATGTGCGTTTGTTGCAACGTCACCAGCTGATTCACGATCTGGCGTAATTCTCTCAAATTGCCCGGCCAGTTGTGGCCTGCGAGCGCCAAGAACGCAGAATTTTCTATACCGAGCGTTTGGGCATTCGAATCTCCTTTAGCCTCCACCGTGAAATGCTGAACAAGTTGCGGAAGGTCCTCGAGACGATCGGGCAGCGGGGGTAACCCAATATCCAGCCCGGCAAATAGCGCAACAAGCCGAGGGCATAGTACAGCGTTAAGAGCCCCCCCGCGAGCAACGGTTGCAGTTGCAATGATCCGTGCAGAGGAACGTGCCAGTGCTACGCTATTCAGCGGCGTGAAACTGCCGGTTTCCAGATAGTCGGCAAGACGCTCTTGCCCGTCCCGCGACAATTGATCGACATGCATGAGCAGGATCGTAGAATCCGTTGCGGTTTCCAGGAGCGACACTTGGCGTCGCCTGGTCTCAGTCTGCCCGGCGCCGAACAGGACGCCGACCGTATCGATGGCTGGGCCGGGCCGACATTGAAACAGCGCAGGCTTGGTCAGTTTCTTGTCGCTGAAGGCGTGGACCAGACTGGCTATTCGTCGCTTTCCTGACCCCGCCTCGCCCCACACCAGCACAGGACTGGGATGGCCTGCCAAGCGCCTTGCGGTCTCGAGCACGCGCTTCATGATTGAGGATTGCGCGATCACACCGTGCCTGAATCCGCTCAGTTGGAGCTGACGCTCGAGAAGATCGACCTTCTCCCGCAACAAGTGAATGGTCTTGAAGCCTGAAGTCACCTCAAGGACCGACATTTCCAACGGGACGCGGTCGAGCGACGAGCCGCCGATGAAGCCCTGAACACCTGTTTCGCGGCAGATATCGAGGAGTTCGTCAGGCTTCGTAATTGGCCCGCCCCCCATCAGGCAGATCGTGTTCCTGTCGATGGATTGAGCGACGCGAGCAACAGCGCTTGTGCGCGCGGCAAGCTCCGACAGGCTGATCGTGGGGTCGCATCCGCTTTCGATCGGCCGGTTGAGATTGAAATTGATGCAGATGGCCTCGACGCCGGCTTCGACCATGCGCCTTGCCTCGGGCTGGGTGCGCGTATAGCCGATTGCCATCAGGCCGTGTTGTGCAGCTTTGACCAGGAGTTCGATTTCCCGCTCGTAGCCAAGGCCGGACTTTTCCAGCAGAGATCTTCTGTAGTCATCGATGTGGATCACGGAAGGAAAGTTGGTGACCCCGGAAAAGCCCCACCTGATAATGCGCTCGAGAAAGCGGTCGATGTCGAGCTTTGGATCGAAGGTACAGGCCCCGAAAAAGACTGGCAATTTCGTTGAAGGCAGGATCTCGGTCCGACCGAAGCCAGCCACGAATTCGTTGCTGTTGCGGATCGGAAGAATTGAGGCAGGTGAAGAGCCACCCATTGCGCGAAACCGGCCAGCATTGAGCGCAAGCACGAAATCCGCGCCCGCCCGCTCGGCAGCTCTGGCGGCCATGCCTGATCCGATCCCCGCCCCGAGTACAAAAGAACGAGAGTTCCGGAAGAACCGCCTGATCCCGCCGCCCTTGACCTGGTCCACCCGCGTGTGCATGCCGTCCCGCCTCCTGCAGGGCAGGTCGGAAGGCTAGCTCCAATTTGCCGGCGCATGCAACCGTCGCAGCGCATTTCCGTTCATCATGAAGAGGTGGCAGTCCGCCGGCGAAGCCGCAAGACGGACCTTGCCCGACCTACTGGGCGCCGCCGCGTTCGGTGCCTTGGCAACCATCGATTCTCTGCCAGCATTGCCGTAGATGTAGGTGACGCTGCCAAGATGCTCGACGAAATCGACGTCGATCTCGATCCCAATATCGGTCTTCTCCGCCGCGGATGGAGAGAAATCATCGGGGCGAATTCCGACCGTGATCGGCTTGCCGACAAGCGACTGGTTCGGCTGGACGGGAACGAGGATTGTCGCGCCTGCATCGAGCTTGACGCCCATGCCCGTCGCGTGCGCTGATTCGATGTGGCCGCTGAGAAAATTCATCTTAGGCGATCCGATGAACCCGGCGACAAAGCGAGATGCCGGATTGTGATAGAGGTCGTGCGGACTGCCCACTTGCTCGATATTGCCGTCCTTGAGTACGACGATCTTGTCGGCCATTGTCATTGCCTCAACCTGATCGTGGGTCACGTAGATCATGGTGTTGCCAAGCTGCTTGTGTAACTTGGCAATCTGCACCCGCATCTGCACCCGCAACTCAGTATCGAGATTCGACAGCGGCTCGTCGAACAGGAACACTTTGGGTTCGCGTACAATGGCACGCCCAATAGCTACGCGTTGCCTTTGTCCGCCTGAAAGTTGCCGGGGCTTACGTTCCAGCAGATGATCGATCTGCAAGAGTGATGCAGTCTCGGTGACTCTGGCCTCAATCCCGGCCTTCGGAACTTTGGCCATACGCAGGGGGAAGGCAAGGTTCTCGCGCACGGTCATGTGCGGATAGAGTGCGTAGCTCTGAAACACCATGCCGATGTTTCGGTCGGCGGCATCAACGTCATTGACGACTTCATTGTCGATCAAGAGCCGCCCGCCGCTGATACGCTCGAGCCCTCCGATCATTCGGAGCAGTGTCGACTTGCCTGAACCCGATGGTCCAACGAACACGACGAATTCGCCATGTTCAATGATCAGGTCGACATTCCGCAGGATTTGGATCGTCCCATAGGCCTTATTGATACCTTCCAGGCGGACATCGGCCATCACGCTCTCCTCGGTCGCTGGCTTCCAATGGTGGCTCGGGCTATCGCAACCTCAGACAGGCTGGAGACGATGAAATCGGGCGATACCAGTGAGGGATCATCTCGGGGCGGCACGCCGGTCGTGACCAGCACGGTCGGAAGCCCTGCTCTCTTGCCAGCCTGAATATCAGTCTGAATCTGGTCTCCGATCATCAAGGTGGCGCTGCGTACCGTGCCCAGGCGGGAAAGTGCAGTCTCGATCATATGCGGCTCCGGCTTACCAACAATCAAAGGCTCCACTTTCGTGGCGGCAGCCACGGCGGCGATCGTAGCTCCTGCCCCGGGCTCGAACCCACCTGCCGTCGGCAACAGGAGGTCGGGGTTGGTGCCAATAAAGGCTGCTCCATTTAGGATCGCGTCGACCGCAATCCGCAGCTTCTCATGCGTAATTTGTCGATCGAGCCCCATGACCACGGCGTCGGGCTTTCGATCCGTCACCTCGAGCCCCGCGTCTGTCATGGCTTTCGTAAGGGATGGCGCGCCGATGACGAATATACGCCCAAATTCCGGGTATGTAGCGCGGATGAGCTCGGCGGCGGTGATGGCGCTGGTGACCACGTCGTTCGGCGCAATAACAAGCCCAAGGCCTGCCAGTTTGCTGACGACATCCGCTGGCGTGTGCGTCGAGTTGTTCGTCACGAAGCAGATGGGCAATCCGGCCGCCTGCCACCGTCCAAATGCCTCCACGGAATCGACGATAGCCGCGTTGCCGCGGTAGACGACGCCGTCGAGATCCGAAATGATACCGTCCACTGGCGGCCAAATGGGGGGAGAAGCGACACTAGCCATTCATCAGCATCCCGCCATTCACGTGTACGATCTGCCCGGTCATGTAGGAAGCTGCAGGACTTGCAAGAAAAACAGCAAGACCTGCGATATCCTCCGGCACGCCGACCCGTCCGAGCGGGATACGGCCCCCGTGACGTGCCTCGGTTTCCTCGCGCGGGCGCCCATGCATCGGTGTATCGATGATCCCGGGCGCAATGGCATTCACATTGATCTTGTGTGGGGCACATTCATAGGCGAGCAGCTTGGTGAGGTCGTGAACAATTGCTTTCGACAAACAATAGTCGGCGCCGCCCGCCTGGTAGTTAAAGACTGCACCTTGGGACGATAGCGAGGATCCGATATTGACGATCCGGCCCCCTTTGTCCTTCATGAAGCGCTCGATCGCGAGCTTTGAGCAGCGCAGGACCGCGACCGAGTTGATCTGGATGGTCCGCTCGATTTTGTCCGCATCGCCATTCAGGAGCGGTTGGGCAGATTTGACGCCCGCATTGTTAACCAGCACATCGAGCCGGCCAAAGTGCTTGGCGACCGCGTCCAGAACCCTGTTAACATCGTCCTCACTTGCGACATCCATCGCCATCGGTAGTACGCCGTTGCCATGGGGCAGGCTTGCCAGAGTGCTCCTGAGAGTTTCCAGGTTGGCATCGGTGGCAAGGACATTCGCTCCACCAGATCGAAACGCATTCACGATGGCAGACCCGATGCCGCCCCCGGCACCGGTCACGAGCACCGTTCTGTTTGAAACTGAGAACTGTTCGGTCATTCCAACTCCAGGATCGTTTGGGATTTCAGAAACTCGTCAACGGTCTCGGCGCTCGGCATGGAGCTTTGCGCGCCGCGTCTAGTCACACAGAGCGCGGCTACCGCCAGCGCTTTCCTAACTGCTTCTCTCAAGGGCAGCCGTTCGGCCAGTGATGCGGCGAATGCTCCGTTGAAGGCATCGCCTGCGGCGGTAGTATCGACCGCTCTCACGGGAAAGGCTCGCAGGGCAAAAGAGCGGGTCTTATCAGCATAATAGGCGCCCTGTGCCCCGAGGGTGATCAGCGCGGCACCTGGCCCGAGATCAAGAAGCTTGGACGCAGCGTGGGCGGCACCTTCAAAGTCGTCGACCTCGATACCTGTCAGCTCAAAAGCCTCTGTCTGGTTCGGTGTGACGAAATCGACACAGCTCCACGCTGTCGACGGAAGCCCGGACCTCACTGGCGCCGGATTGAAGATCAGCTCGAAGCCCTTGTCCCGCTTCAGCTCGAAGAGCCTGTTGAGCGCTCCGACCGGCATACCCATTTCGGCGACCACGATCGCATTGTGCTGAATGAATTCCGCGGCGTTCTCAATCATCTGCGGCGTGACGTTTAGGTTGGCGCCGGGATCTATGACAATCATGTTAGTGCCGTCGTCACCGACCATGACCAGAGCGGAGCCGGAGACTTCGCCCGGCGCGATTTTGATCGCGTCGGCGCAAACGCCGGCCTCTGTCAGGGACTGCAGGAGCCAATGACCCGCATCATCATCGCCAAGGCGCGTGTAAAAGTGCGGTCTCAAGCCAAGCCGAGCCGCGGCCACAGCCTGATTGGCGCCTTTCCCTCCAGGGTGACGGGTCAGCGTTCCCATCAGGCTTTCACCTGGCGTTGGCAGCCGCTCGACATTGAAGCAGAGATCGAGGTTTGTCGTTCCGAAGAACATCAACGGCCTGGCACTCATTTTACAGCACCAAAGGTAAGGCCACGCTCCAGGTGGCGCTGGCCGATGACGATCAGGATCACGGGAATGATCATCGTCACGACCAATCCTGCCGCCATGACGGGATAGAATTGCACGCCCGGGTTTAGCAGCTTGAGCAGAGCGACGGTTACCGGCGCCTTGGTCGAAGAGAGGATCAGGCCGAGCGCAAAATTGTGCCACGCGAGCAGGAAGATGAGCAGAGAGGCCCCTATCAGACCGGGCTTCAAAAGCGGCAGCACGATGTGCAACACGACCCTGACCGGCTTGGCGCCATCCATGGCAGCCGCCTCTTCGATGTCCTTTGGGATATCTTCGATATAGGAGCGGCTCAGCCAAACGATCATCGGCAGTGTGACGACCTGGTAGACCCAGATCATGCCGATATAGGTGTCATACAGGCCAATCGTCTGGAAAACGCTGAACAGGGGGATGACGACCAGTAGGACCGGGGCAAAGCGGAAGCCCAGAATGAAGAAGGCAATGTCTTCTTTGAGGGGAATGTCCCGCCTTGCCAGCACGTAGCCGGCAGGGACCCCCACGAGCAGGGACACGAAGACAGAGCCAAGCGCTATGACGACGCTGTTCGTGATCGGGGTCAGGAAATCGATCTTGATAGTGCCGTAGCTGGTTGCTCCGGCTTGGGCGACGTCAAACAAGACGCGAAAGTTTTCCAATGTCGGCGAGAACAAGAAGGTCGGCGGCCAGGTCATGACCTCTGCCTGCTGCTTGAGCGACATCATCACGATCCAGACAAGCGGGAAGGCGAGGATCAATGCGCAAATGCCGACGAGCAGGTTCAGGATCAAATTGACGGAGGCGGCGCGTTTCAGTCGCATACGTTGGCCCTCAGCTGACGCGCTGCCGCACGACGCGCCACAGCTTGACCATGGCGAACGTTCCCACCAGCACGATCATCCAGTTGACGACCATGAGGGCTGCACCACGCCCGAAGGCGAGATTCTGGAATGCGATAATGTAGGCGCGCACGGAAAGAACGGAGGTGCTATCTCCAGGCCCGCCTTGCGTAGTGCCAAAAATGATGTCGAACTGATTGAGCGATTCGATCAGCCGAAACACCGCGGCGATCAGAATGTAGGGAGCGATCAGCGGCAACTCGATATGCACAAAGGTTGCCCACCCTTTTGCGCCATTGACACGCGCGGCCTCCCTGACTTCTTCATTGATACCCTGAAGGCCTGCGAAAATGATCAGCGCAAAGAATGGCGTGTAGGTCCAGACGTCAATCAGGACGAGCGAAAACATTGCGGTGTTGGGATCTGAAATCCATGCAAAGCGGGCGATTCCTGCAAGCGAGAGCAGATAGTTAAGGATTCCGCTTTGCGGGTCCATCATCGTCGTCCACATGAGCGCTACGCTCATCGGAGGCAGCACGAGGGGCAAGAGGATGACCGGCCGCATCAGCCGTGCAACGATGACTTCGGTCGCGAACAATTTTGCAAGTGCAAGACCGAAGGCAGCCTCCGCAACCACCGCCGATCCGGCGTAGACAAGAGTGGCCCGAATGCTGTTCCAGAAATCATCCGACTTGATCAGCGCTGCATAGTTGTTGAGGCCGACGAAGTGGACCAGCGGCCGACCGAACTTGAGATCCGTTAGCGACTGAAAGACGCCATAGAAGAACAGAAAAAGAAAGCCGAGCAATATCGTGATCGCTGGCGCTATGGCTGCGATGCTCCACCAGTCAAGATGCGACTGCTCGGCGCGCGCGACCGCCTTATCGTTTGACGCAACAAGTGGGCTGGCTGAAGACTGCAGCGTCACGAGCCCGTCGGATCCTCGAAGGTCCATCTCGGTCTATCTCTAAAATGCATGGGGCGGCGATGAGCTCGCCGCCCCGTTTGTTTCACATTGACGAACGGATTTCCGAGGCAAGGGCGGCCAGCGTCGCCTTCACGTCGGCTCCGTTGACCATTTTCTGCATGGCTACGGCCCATGCGTTCATTGCTTCGGCAAAGCCGACGCGGGCTGTGAAGGCGAGTTGCGCCCGTTCCTGCACGGTTTTAAACGTGTCTACGAAATTGTTGAACTCTGGCTTTGCCGCATAATCGAGCCAGGCCTTGTCGCTCCAGGTCGAGGCGCGCGGAGAGTTGACGAGCTTGCCGGCGATGGCGCCGTTCAGCTCGACTTGCTTCGATGTCGCCCATTGGATGAACAGCCAGGCGGCTCCTTTTTTCTGGGACGCAGCGTTCATCGCAAGCGACCAGATCCAGATATTCGACTCGAAGTTCTTGCTAGTCGGAGCGTGCAATGGGGGTGCGAACGCGATTTTGCCGGACGCGGGCTTGCCAGCCACGTCGTTCCAAAACCCGAACATGTTGGAATCAATCGCCATCGCGGTGCGCCCTGAATTGATGCCATCAACGACCTGGTACCAGTTGTCATTGGCAAAGGACGGCGCCGCGCATTTCTTGATCATGTCCACATAGTCTTTGTGGAAGGCGATCGACTCGGGCGAATCCAGCCCTGTCTCCAACTTGCCGTCCTGGACGACGAAATCATGCACGCCATAGGACCTGGCAATCGAGATGGCAGCTGTGTGGATGCTGCTCCAAAAGCGCACGCCGCGCACGCCCAAAGGGGTGATGGCGGGATCCGCAGCCTTCAGCTTATCGCAGGCGGCGGACATCTCCGGCGGAGTCGTTGGGACCCCGATGCCGTATTTGGCAAGTATGTCCTTACGGTAGAACAGCTGGATGTTCTCAAAGCCATGCGGGATCGCCCACACCTGCCCGCTTCCCGGCTCGATTTGGCCTTCCTTGACTTTCCAGGTCAGCGCATCCCGCAATGCAGGGAAGAAATCCTTGTAGTCGTAGCCCGCGGCCGTGAGCTTAGCGTCGTTCAGATACTGATCGAGCGGCTCGAGCAACTGGCCCGGTGCGAGATCCCAGGCCGGTTGAATGCCCGTGCCCACCACGTCCCAGCTGCGGGATTTTGTACTGAGCTGGATGGTCAGCTTATTCCAATAGGCATCGTCGGGATAGAGTTCGGGCGTCACCTTGATGCCGGTGAGTTTCTCGAATTCCGGCAACTGGGCCGCGACCGCGTCGGCATACGGATGAATGTCGTAGGCCCAGACGATCGACGTGCCTTCGAACTGGCGCCAGTTGATGTCGTCCGCCTTAGCTTGAGAAAACGCCATGGCCGTTCCGGCCAAAAGCGTCGAGCAGATGAGAGCTTTTTTTGCAAAACTAGCCGTATGGCCGCGCAAAGCGGCGAGCGTCCTTGGCATGATTCCCTCCGATGGGCTCTTTGGCCCGCAAACCACGCGCCCCCTCCTCTTCAAGCGGCCGCGGCGTTGCCGAGGCTAATCTTCGCGCATCCAACGAAAGCGGCCTTTGAGGCTCGGATTGGGTAAGGTTGGGTAAGTCAAAAAGTCGGGCGATTGGGAAAGTATCAATTGGAAGAAGCGGAGTTTGGAATGGGCCCCGGTTGACGCCACAGCCTGGCGAGCGCTGTGATGGCTGCGTTTATACCCCAGTTCGAGACGAACAGCACTAAGGCGCACAGGGCGAGCATCGCGATCGGTGCTCCGTTGCCGTATACGATATACGGCTTCTGGAGCGCGATCCAAGCGGCGATATGATGGGCGTTAGTGCAGCCAAGTGGTATGGGCGCAGCAATATTCGCGTTGAAGCGGTCGCCGCCCTGCACGGCAATCGTGTCAGGAGAAGGCGTTCAAATGAGTCTGCACCTACTCCATCCCGTCACAGGTGGAGAAGTCGTGAGATGCCCGGACAGATCGTCGTGCATGGCAATCAGCAAGCAACATAGACTCTAGAGAAGCTTGTGCGGCTTGGACCGCCCGCATACTCGCCTTCAATGAGCCGGCTCAACCATATCGGGAGGGTTCTCGTCTATTGGTTGAGACGGATCCTCCGATCTGTTTGCGGGCAAGAGGTATCAGCAGCCCCGATGGGATTGGCGGGACATCGGTCTCGGTGGGCAGTCTATTGGTCCCCAATCCACGCTAAACCTAACCGAAAGTACTGGCGCATTCATGCGACCTCTCCGCTGACGAGGCTCGAGGAGCGATCGGTTGCGACTGGTCGGACGAGGCGAGGTACCGCAGCAATCAGACGCTTGGTATAGTCGGCCCGTGGATTGAGGAAAACCTCATCCGTATCGCCACTCTCGACGACGCGTCCATGGCGCATGACCATGACCCGGTCGCTGAGATGGCGAATCACGCCGAGATCGTGCGAGATGAAGAGATAGCTCATACCGAGCTGCGCCTTGAGATCCCCGAGCAGATCGAGCACCTGCGCCTGGATCGAGACATCCAGAGCGGAAACCGGTTCATCGCAGACGATCACGGCTGGCTTTGGCGCGATCGCACGCGCGATCGCGACGCGTTGGCGCTGGCCGCCCGAGAGCTCCAGTGGCCGGCGATCCAGGAATGCTGGCGATAGGCCCACCGACTCGAGCAGCTCAATAATGCGCAGGCGACGCTCCGACCCGGTGTTCAAATCAAGGAGGCTGTCAGATATGATGCGGCCGACGGTCCAGCGTGGATCAAAGGAGCTGAGCGGATCTTGATAGATCACGGAGATCGAGCGGCGTCGCGCCCTACGCTTGCGTTCGGCGATTTCGCTCCACGCCTCTCCCTGGAACAGGACGGCTCCCTCGTCGGGAGTATCCAGAGCCATCGCCAGGCGGGCTGTGGTGGATTTACCTGATCCTGATTCCCCCACAAGGCCCAGCGTTTCGCCTGACCGAAGCTCGAAGGACACACCGTCAACCACCGTCCGCGGGACGCCATCGGGGCCGTTGAATCGCTTCACAAGATTGGTCGCACTGAGGATGATTGCAGTGGATTCAGGCGAGGGTTGTTGTTGCAGCGGGCTCAGAGACTTGGGTAGCCGTGCAATCGCCGTGGACGACAAACGGGAGCCGCGGGGACGTCCCGAGGGTACCGCGTTCAGGAGCTGCGAGGTGTAATCGTGTTGCGGGTTGCCGAAGATCTGCGCAGCTGGTCCACGCTCGACGACCTCGCCTTCGCGCATGACCAGAACATCATCCGCCATGCGCGAGACCACCGCCAGGTCATGGCTGATCAGGATCAGAGCCTTGCCCCGTGCCTTGGTTTCCTCCAGCAGCGCCAGCACCTGCGCCTGCACGGTCACGTCGAGCGCGGTGGTTGGTTCATCGGCGATCAAGAGGTCTGGATCGAGTGCGAGCGCCGACGCAAAGAGGGCTCGCTGGCGTTGGCCACCGGACAATTGATGCGGCAGCTGCCGGGCTTTGATCTCAGGCTCAGGAACCCCAACGAGTTCGAGCAGCTCAACCACGCGGCGTTTGAGCTCCTCACGGGAGTGGACAGCACGATGGAGAAGGAGGCCCTCGCCGATTTCTCTGCCGACCTGACGGAGTGGATCGAGCGAGAGAAGGGCGTCCTGCAGCACGAAGCCGATCTTCTTGCCCCGGATGAGCCGCCATGAACGTTCATTGAGGTCAGTCAGGTCTGTCCCTGTGAAGTTCATCTCGTGCGCATGAACATGTGCGCCATGGCCCGCAAGCCCGACGAGAGCGCGCGCGGTTACGCTCTTGCCCGAGCCGGATTCGCCGACGATCGCGAGGCAACGCCCCGGTCGAAGCGAGAACGACACGCCACGCACGGCCGTGCCGTTTGGATTGTCGCGTCCGAATGACACGCGCAGCGAATCTACGTTGAGAAGACTTGGCTGAGGAGGCTGGGGAGGAAGAACATGCAACATGTCAGCCCTTTCCTTCGAGGCGGTTCTGCAGATAACGTCCGATCACCGTCACGCTGAGAGCAAAGATCACCACTGCCAGACCCGGCATGATCTCGAGCCACCACGCATAGATCACGTAGTTGCGGCCAGCATTCAGGAGCGCCCCCCATTCAGAGGCTGGAGGGGGAACACCGAGTCCCAGAAACGCAACGCCCGATGCCCAGATGATGGCCTGGCCGACGCCAAGCGTGATCATCGCGGTCAACGGGTTCATGGCATTCGGGAGGATGTGCCTTCGCACGATACGCCAATAAGGGTGTCCAAGCGCCTTGGCTGCCTCCACATATCCTGCGCCTTTAACAGACAGGACCTGCCCCCTGATCATCCGGGCATAACCCGGGGCCGTTCCGATCCCGACCGCGATGACCAACGTCAGCACAGTCGTGCCGAAAACGGCCACGAACAGAAGCGCAAGGAAAAGCACCGGTAGCGCGAAAAGTGCGTCGAGCAAACGGCTGAGAACATGATCGATGACTCCGCCGCAAAGACCGGCGGCGAACCCCAGAACGAGTGCAATTGACGCGCTCAACGCGGTCGCGCCAAGGCCGATGGTCAGGGACTGCCCTGCCCCTTCAACAATGCGGGAGTATAAATCGCGACCGGACTGATCAGTCCCCAGCCAGTGGCTGGGCGACGGGGCCTGTAGTGAGGACGTCAGGTCAATCGCCAGCGGATCATGGGTCTGTACCAGCCAGGGCGCGGCCGCCGCTGTTAAGAAGAACGTAACGATGGTTATGGCCAAGCAAACCCGCAAAGGAATTGCCTGCGCCGTTGAAAGTGCTTCCTTCCAATAGCGAGATTTGAGGACGTCTGGTAGCGCGGCAGAGCAGGTCATGCCAATTTGATCCTTGGGTCAACGATACTGTAGGCGAAATCGACGGTCACGCTGACAATGACAAACAGGCCAGCGGAGACCAGAATGACGCCGGAGACGACGGGAACGTCGCGCGTGGATGTAGCGGCGACCAGGACGCCGCCAAGTCCCTGTCGGGCAAAGACGGCCTCAATTAAAACGGCACCGGACAGAAGCTTACCGAACGCCCAGCCTGACAAGGTGATTGCTGGCAAAGCTGCATGGCGCAGGACATGACGAAACCGCACGCCGAGATCGCCCATGCCTCGCGTTCGGGCCGAAGTTACAAAGGGCAACTCGAGCAAACGCGTGAACTCACTCGTAACGACTTGCCCGAAGAGCCCAGACAGTTCCAACGCCAGCGCCAGGGTTGGAAGAATGAGGCCGATCGCCGAATTGCCTCCCACCACAGGAAAGATGCGAAGCTGTACGGCAAAGACGACGAGCAGGATGGTAGCTAGCCAGTAAGGCGGCACGGTCGCCAACAGAACCTGCATCCCGCTCAGCAGCTTCGCCCAGAAATTATCTCTCCCGGCTGCAAAAACTGTGGTCAGAATAGTGATCACCCACGCGGTTACGAGCGCGGCGACCGCAAGGAGGACGGTTGGCCCAATCTGTTCGGCAATGATGGCTGCCACTGGCCGATGCTGGTGGTAGGATTGGCCAAGGTCCCCCTGCAAAATCCCGGAGATGTATTTCGCGTATTGCAAGAAAATCGGCTGGTCGAAGCCATATTTTGCGTTGATTGCCGCAAGCTCTTGTCGAGCGGCCGCCCCTACATTGCCGCTGACGACGTTGAGGATGATTTGGGCGCGCTCACCTGGCAGCAGACATTGGACAAGGAAGGTGAATGTTGCCGCAGCCCATACGGTCGCTGCGGCGGACAGGATGCGATGTGCGAACCACACGGCCTGTCTGCGGGCTGCGACTTTCACGGGGCGGATTTCTTGTCGAAATAGCTATCATAGAAGACCGGCTCGCCGACGGAGCCGCGGTCGAGCCAAATGTCCTTTAGATGTGCTTGCACAGCTAGAGTGACGTCAAGGACTGCGAACCCCACGACAGGAGCGTCAGCGACGATCTTGCGCTCTGCTTCCTGATAGAGCGCGGTTCGCTCAGCATTGTCGAAGTGTTTTTCGGCCTTCTGAATAATGTCCCACAGTGCCCGGTCCTGGTAGCGTGAGGGATTGAAGCGATTGAGCTCACCATTAAGGTCAGGCTTCCAGGAGATGCGGAAGATTTCAGCGCCGGGAGCAACCCAGTAGAGAAGGACGACCTCGTAATCGTTCGGACCGAGATTTTTCCCGGCGAAGAAATCGGCCTGGTTCGTTGGCTGAAGCCGCACGTCGAAGCCGGCAGCCTTTGCCTGCTGTTGGATCACCTGCACGGCCTGCTCACCGTCGGGCTTCAAGAACGAACTCGAATAGGAGATGCGTACGACGAGCGGCTTGCCATGCTTGAGGCGAACGCCCCTGCTGTCACGCTCGGTCCAACCTGCCTGATCCAGGAGCTGATTGGCTTTGCCGACGTCATACCTGTATGACGGGGCAAGCTCGCTGATATATTCGGGCGAGCTTTGGCTTAGCGCGCCATTGCCTTCAAACGGCAAGGAGCCCAGGAACGAGGACTCGACCGCGGCTTTTCGGTCGGCGGCATAGGCAAACGCCTGGCGAACGAGCAGATCGTCAAAAGGCGAGCGAGCCGTATACAACGCCAAGCGCAGGGGCGTGCCACCCGTAATGTGCCGCAAGACAGTGAAGCGCGAGTTGGCATCTTTCCAAGCGACGGCTGGAACGTCGTAAGCTGCATCAGATTCCCCGGTTAGCAGAGAGCCATACCGAACGGTCTGATCGGGGAAGAACTTCCACTGGATCCCGTCAACGTAAGCCGGTCCCTGGTGCTTGGCTGTTGCCGGCGCGGAGTTGTAGTCGGGATTGCGGCGGAATATAACCTCTTTTCCCCGATTCCACTTCTCGACGATGAATGGACCCGATCCGACCGGGCTCTCGCAGTTCACCGCAAGTCCACGCTTGAGCGCCGTTGGCGACAGAATGCCCTGGGACGACTGGGCCAGAACATTGAGCAACGGCTGGAACGGCGCCTTTAGCGTTAGTCGAAGTGTCGCGGGCGCGATTGCCGCTGCCGATTCAAAGTTGTCGCTGAGATAAGGAGCGGCCGTCGGATTGCGGAGGTCCGGATTGGTGCTGAGCCAGCCATTGATGTTGTCGGCAACTGCCTGTGCATCGAGCGGTGTCCCGTCGGTGAATTTCACGTTCGGCTTGATCTCAAACGTGTACACTTTCTTGTCGTCGGAGATGGTCCATGATGTGGCCAGCCATGGCACAATCTCCCCGTCCTTGGTCCGGGCGACTAGATTGTCGCTATATTGCCGCTGTAGATACCATTGCTGGACCCATCCTCCGAACAAGCAAGGCGGCTCCTGAAAGTGGCCATATCGAATAATGCCACCGCGCCTCGTACTATCGCTCGAACCGTCCTGAGCAAAAGTGCTGGGCGCATAGGCGATCTGCGACAGCGTGGAGAGCGCGATTGCAATGGCTGCTGCCTTTTGCTTTCTGTAAGCGTGTGGCTGGCGCGCGAGAAACGCAGATGATTGTGTGTCGGACAGAGACATATCGAACTCCAAGCTATTGATAGTGAAACCGCGAGGCAGACGGGCGATCAGGCCGTCGCCCGCTCTTGCGACGGAACGCCCCCTGGGAGCGAAAGGCCGAAACGGTCACGCAAGGTTTCTTCCCGATACTCGGTGCGAAACAGTCCGCGGCGCTGCAGTATTGGAACGACATGATCGATGAAGGCGGGCGCACCATCCTCCAACACATCTGGGATGATGTTGAAGCCATCAACTGCGCCGGCGCGGTACCATGCCTCGATCGAATCGGCGATCTGTTCCGGTGCGCCCGCGATCACGCGATGGCCGAAACCCTGAACGCTGCTTATGATCTCCCTAACTGTCCGGCCTTGGCGTGCCAAGCTTTCGATGGTGCGGTGATGACCGACCGAAAATGGGACATCATTCGGATCGGGCAGCAGTTCCTCGGGAATGGGTTTGTCAAGGCTGAGCTTTTCGGGCGCCACATTGATGCCTCGCGCCAAAGCGACGAGCGCGCTGGGCAGATCGAGTAATTCGTCGATCGCTCTCTTGCGGCGATACGCCTCCTCTTCCGTGCCGCCAACGAAGGTGACCAGGCCCGGCAGTATGATCGGCGCCGTCCGCCGGCCGAGTTGATGCGACAGCGCACGCAGGCGTCCGGCCTCGCGCAGCGCTGTCTCCAGGTCGCCCGCAGCAGCGAACACCAGATCGGCGCTGCGCGCAGCGAGCCGCAATCCGTCGTCCGAGCCTCCCGCTTGAACGATGATCGGGTGCACTTGTGGCGAACCGGGGTGCGTGAGCGGACCGCGGACGCTAAAGATATTGGTGTTGGGGTCGAGCAGTCGAAACTGGGGATTGGCGTAGATTCCAGAGGTCTGATCCCCGACGATTGTTCCATCTCCCCAGCTCAGCCATAGCCCTCGGACGGTTTCGACGAAGTCTTCGGCGCGCTTGTAGCGCTCCTCGCGACCGAGCTCGCGCCCACCGAAATTGCCGACCGTCGCGGGGCTGGAGGTGGTGACTGCATTCCAGGCGACGCGGCCGCCGCTAATGACATCAAGTGATTGGAAACGACGCGCCAGGTTGTACGGCTCATTGTACGTCGTCGATGCGGTTGCAATCAGTCCGATGTGTTTCGTCTCACGTGCGATTACCGTGAGAACAAGCGTAGGTTCAAGCCCGTTGAGCGGCGGTCGGCGGGTAATATCCCAAGATATTGCCGGGGTATCTGCAAGAAACACCGCGTCGAGCAAGCCGCGCTCGGCCACCTTCGCTGCCCGAAAATAATGCTCGATGTCAAAGAAAGCGCTCGGATTGGTGCTCGGCCAACGCCATGCTGCGGCGTGTCCGCCTGCGCCGTGAAGATTAAGCCCAAGATGAAGCGTTCGGATTGCAGAAGACATGAATTCTCCAGGCGCGGGATGGCATGCGCAGTTCAAGGGGTGTGTTGGCTCGGCTACGCTATCTGGCTGCTTCTTGCGCTCCCGCGCAGAGAACGTGCGGCATCTGAGGACGCGGCGAGGGCGCCGGTCGAGATTAGCGGATCAGGTGAAGCAACTCGCGCGCTCAAAGAGCCCGAACACTCGCCCAAGCGCGAGCCAGCTGGACCTCTGACGAATTCGATCGAGCGACGGTTGGCCGGGGGACATCGCGTATTGTACCTGCCCGAACCTCTGCTGGTGAGCCTTACAATGCGTGCAACTCGCGCGATGACCAAAGCTGCTGTCATGACAACTCCACGGCCGACACCGGCGGCCTTCGATCGCGAGAGAATCAAGCGACGGGACATCAAACGCAATAGTTGCGTATTTCAATCTGCTACCGCGCGCTGGCATACTCTTCTACGACAGCCTTGTTGTCTTCGAGCTTGCAGGATTTGTGCGCGTGCAGCCTGCTTGTCGCAGTTTCGGAGCACGATCCCAAAGTCACGCCGAGGCGAGTGATTGCAAATCTGGTATGTCTCTTGGAGCACCGTCGTTCGGGGCGCGCGCACGGTGTTGGCGAGGGATCCTCGCGTGTCCCTCGATAGGGTAGAAGAATTCTCGGGCCGATCGGCAAGGGACATAGCCCCGCGGCTTGCCGGGCCCCCTTGTTGCGCGGGCAGCGCTCTCCGCCCGAGCATCGCCAGCATGAGCTTTAGTGGCCTCGCGTGCCTCTGTGGGGTGACTGTCAAAGCGTGTCACTCGAAACGTGATCGACTTGGGCGCGCGAGATCAAGCGTCTAGAGCAATCGTCTTGCCTCCTGACCAAGCCTGCGCTCGCATGTCTCTCGAAACCGGCGCGATCAACAGGGAGCTGAGATAGGGCGCTCCGCCAACCCAGCAGCGACGCCGCTGCGCGCTGCTCGATAGCTCGTTCGTCGCGGCGCTTTGCTCGTCAATCGCCGCGGGCTGCCGACGTCACATAGTTGCCCACGTTGCTCACGACCTTCTTGATCGAGGCAGGATGCTGACGACTTCGCCGGAGATGCCGTCGGCTCAGCCACCCGGGTTGCGCTGCGCTTCTGGGACACCGACCTGACTGGTCCACCGCTGCTGTTCATTCGTAAGCAGCTCTTGACGTGTAATGGAATTAAAGCCCGCTTGAAGCGAACCTGTCGCGTGCATCCTGAATAGAATGCGACAGATCCCGCGACAGCTCAATGATCGGTCCAGCTGCGGACGCACCATCAAGGTCGCGCATAATGGCCCCGATGCAGCAATCGGCTGCTTCCAGCACCGCTAATGAGACCGACATTTCTGCGGGGGTGCGAACCCGAGCAAAATCGAATTGCGCCAGAGCGGCACCTAGTTCGCGAAGGTGTTCAGCGGCGGAATTGTACGCTGCCAACCTGGGTTTGGGAAAGCAAGGAGAAATCTTGTTGGCCTTCTGGGGGAGGAAATCCGCAGCCAAGCGGCAATTCCGGCCCCGAATCGCTTATGTCAGTCGAACGGGACAACGCGTTTCCGTTCATGGGCGAGGCAGGCGTCTCGGCTCGGTGCGGGCCGGCGGGGTCGGTTCCCTGCATCAACACTGCGGGAAACTTGCTCCAGGCCTAGTGTAACTCGCCGGTAACGAACTGGGCTCGTCCCATGCCGAATGACCAATCTTCGTCCGCATTGATCACGAAGCTTATCATGAGGTCAGTTGGCGCTACTCCACAGGACGACGACAGCCTCTCGGCCAGGACGCGATAAAACTCCAATTTGGACGCCTTGTCGCGCGGTCGGCTCGTCAACTGCAACATGACCAATTTATCGGTCCGATTGATATCAAGACCTGTGTCAAGCGCGACGATGCTGGACTTGGGGTGCTGATGCACCACCTGATAGCGGTCGCGGGGCGGCACGTGGAGCGTTTCGACCAGAACTTCGTGAGTGACATCCAAAAGCCGTTGGATCTCCGCATCACTTCGTCCCTCGATCAAATCGAACCGTAAAAATGGCATGGCGATGCTCCTCACTGCCGGCTCAACTAACAAAGCTGCGGCGGGCAACCAAGGTGGACCGAGCAATAAAAAGCTGCAATACTCGGTGTATGTTTTCTCTGGCGAAATCGACATCATCATTCAAGATGACGGTCATCTATCTTTAAGATGGACGACGGAGCACTCCAACTCACGCGGCCCGAACACTTGCCAGGAAGCGATCGACATCCGCTTTCAGCAAAGTGGACTGGTGGTTCAGCCCACCTGCAGCCGCAAGCACACCAGCCGCAGCCACCCCGGTTTGGGCAGACGCCTCGCTCACCCCGACGATGTTGCGCGTTACGTCTTCGGTGCCTTGCGCGACCCTCTGGATGCTGCGTGCGATTTCGCGCGTCGCGACACCCTGTTGCTCCACGGCGGATGCAATCGCAATTGCGATCTCGTTGATCGAGGATATCGTGCCGCTCACGCCCTCGATTGCTTGGACAGCCTCGCTCATGGCGCCCTGCATGCCGTTGACTTGGGTCGAGATCTCCTCCGTTGCACGTGCGGTCTGCCCTGCGAGCGACTTCACCTCGCTTGCCACGACGGCAAACCCCCTTCCCGCCTCGCCGGCACGGGCGGCCTCGATGGTTGCATTTAGCGCCAGCAGGTTCGTCTGGCTTGCGATCGCAGTTATTAACTGAACCACGTCTCCGATCTTTGATGTCGCGGCTACAAGACCTTGAATTGTGATATTAGTCCGTTGCGCCTCTTCAACGGCGCCTCCGGCGACCTTGGTCGAACGCGCCACCTGATTGCCTATCTCGGCGATCGAGGCCGAGAGCTGCTCAGTGGCCGACGCGACCGACTGCACGCTTGAGCTGGCCTCTTCTGCAGCAGTCGCAACCACTCCGGACTGGCGGCTGGCAGATCTCGCCGTCTCCGACATGCCTTGGGACGTCGTCCTCATAGCGGAAGCCGAGTGAGAGAGGGCATCGAGTGACGTGCTTACACCTTGTGCGAACTCGTCGGCCAGCTTGCCCAGGAGGCCCCGTTTTTCCGTCTCGGCCATCAATTTCATCTCGTCCTGTTCCTGGCGAAGGCGAGCGGTCTCTATCATGGCGTCCTGAAACACTTTGACGGTCGTCGCCATCTCTCCCACTTCATCCGCACGCGAGAGCGCAGGAATCGCCGATCTTGTATCGCCACTGGCGAGCTTTCGCATCGCCCGCGTGAGACTGGCGATCGGCCGCGTGATACTGCGGCTGAGAAGAATTGACGTGGCCACGACAAGCGCAAGGGCTATAAGGATGAGAAGGCCAATGCGCTTTGCTTCTGCCATGAATATCGCGTCTACGTCGTCCAGATAGATGCCGCCCGCGACTGCCCAGTCATAGGGCTTGAACCCCACGACATAGGCGATCTTGGGAAGTGGGTCGCCGACGCCGGCACGGGGAAAGCTAAAGGCGACAAAGCCGGATCCGCCGGACTTCACAAGATCGACTTGCAGCCGGGAGAAAAAGACACCGTTGGCATCCGAGGTGTCCTTCATGCTCTTGTTCTGAAACTTGGGATTGGGATGCGCGACCAGTACGGAATCCATGTCGAGGGCATAGAAATAGTCGTCCTTGCCGAAACGCAATGATTGAAGCAGTTGCTTGCTCCGTTCCAAGGCCTGCGCATCGGAGAGCCCTGCCGCTCGGGATCCCTGGTAGTCCAATTCAAGCACCTGCTTCGCCAGGAGGACGAGCTGCTGAAGCTTGTCTTTTCGGTCCTCGAGCAGGCTGCTCTTGAGGGCCGACAAGCCGACCCCGGCCACGGATGCAACACCTAGAACAGAGAGAACCACCATCAACATCAGCCTGGAAGAAATCTTGAACTTGGCAAGCATGAAAAATCCTCAACACGCTGAGTCCGACCATCACTCCGCCTCATCTATCGCACATTGATAAAAATTGCCTTTAGCCCACAGGGCCACCTTGATATCAGCGCCAGTCGAACAAGGGCGCAGGGATGCGAGTTTATGCAAGCCTCGTTGCGATGACTCCGGTTCGCGGCGAACCATTACCAGTTGAGATGACGGTCATCTCTTCTCTAGATGACGATGCGCGCCGCATCGTTCCCCAATGCGTCTTTCACGCGGCCCACATTGGTCGTTAGGATGTTTGTGACGACATTCAAAATGTTGCCGCTGCTGGCTTCAAGAGTGGACTGGAATGGATCTCTCCGATCTCAAAGTGTTCGAGACGGTTCTGCGTCTTGGAAGTATCAGCCGTGCGGCAACGCAGCTGTGTACTGCTCAATCCAAAGTCACAACTCGTATCCGAGTGCTTGAGGGCAAGCTTGGCATTTCACTCTTCGAGCGTCACGCACGGGGCGTAACGCCAACCCCGGCAGCCCACAGGGTCCTCCCCTATGTCGCTAGGCTTTCAAAACTTGCCGCGGATGCCCGAGCTGCGGCACGGGATGATGGTGTGCCGAGGGGCACTCTGCTGATCGGAAGCCTCGAGACGACCACCGCGTTGCGATTGTCTCCGCTTCTGCCAAGGTTTGCCAGCGCCTGTCCCCACGTCCAGCTCACGATCACGACCGGAAACACTACACGCTTGTTGAATGACGTCCTCGAGTATCGTCTCGACGGCGCGTTTGTCGCGGGCCCGGTCGATCACCCGGACCTGCATCAACGGCCTTTCTTCCACGAGGAGCTCGTGCTGGTAACGGCCCCTTCGGTCCGGACAAAGGACCTGGCTGCCATCGGGCCCTTTAAGATGATCGTCTTTCAGACCGGCTGCTCTTATCGCACCCGTCTGGAGACGATGCTGATGGAAATGGGGATCACTCTGTCCGAGCCGCAAGAGCTTGGTTCTCTCGACGCCATCATCAGTTGCCTCTCCGCCGGCCTTGGTGTCACCTTGATGCCGCGAGGTGTCATTGCAGCTGCCGCCCGGGACGGCAGGGTCGCTGCGCATGCGTTGCCGCCTTCCCGGACGGCCGTTGAGACGGTGTTCGTCTGGCGAAAGGATGTCTATGTATCGAGCGCGATGACAGCCCTGTTCGATCTGATCGAATCCTGGCCGTAACTCGAGCCGTCCAGCCTAGGACCGCCGCTCGCCTTCGAAGTAGTTCAATAGGCCCGTGCCTGGTGCGCAGTTGACATACTCGAAAAGCTGGTTGTTCTCCGGCAGCACGAAGACTTCATGCCAGGTTCTGAGCTGGTTCTTCGCGCCGAACTTGCGGTAACGGGCCATTGCGGCGCGGAAGATCGCCCCGTGCGACGGATGATGCTCAGCCCAGTTCTCCATGTGGCCGAGCGAGAGAAAATATCCGAGCGCATGAGTCTCGAGCTCGGGTGCCCCGCCGACATCGCATGTTTGCTGAAACCGCAGCGAGCAGCAACCCGTTGCCTCAGGACTTTCGCGCAAGAAGTCCATTCCGCGTTCGAGGGGAGCTCGCAGGTCGCGCATGTAATCTTCGGTTTGGTCGGCATCGCAGCGCCCCCAAAAGGCCGCCGATCGAATGACGGTGAGGTTCCGGGGCGTAGCGATCCGCCACCGATTGGACCTGGTCTCGCGCGGCGTCGCCGATGGGAGCTCAGGCAGCGCCGACGGCAAGGGATCGACCGCGGCGAGTGGGATCCGGTCGCGCATCGCGCCGTAGTAGCCGCAATACGGTGTCGGATAGAGCGCCACTTCGTTAGAGCGACTCATTCCGGCTGGATAATCGTTCCAATACAGCGTCTCAAGGCGCTCGATCGGAACGGTCAAGCTCTCACGGAAGTAGCCCGTTGCCTCCGAACACCTCGCCGAATCGTTCCACCAATTTGCCACGCGACTATCTTCGAGCCAATCATCACGACGGGTCCGGTCAACCCAATAGCTCGCAACCACATGCGTATAGAGGCCGTTGTGATCGACGAACCACGCATGATCGTGCACGTGCGGGCCGTTCGGCAGGCTGACGGCTTCGGACATCCACCGTATGAAGCCGGACTTGTAGACGGCTTCCGCGTTCGGTCCCTGGATGCCGTGAAATGCAACACACAAGGCGTCGCATTTGCGTGGGAAACCGACGGACCAACGCTGGACCACCGGCTCGAAACCTTTCGGCTTACGCAGCGGATTGATCCGCTCCAACACCTGAAAATTCATAGCGAGCTCCGTTCCCTAGTGGATTCCAAAATATGCCTTGTGAAGCTCGGAGTTCTCTTTCAAGAGTTCAGCGCTTCCTTTGGCGACAACGAGTCCTTGTGCCAGCACGTAGCCGTAATCGGCCACGTCGAGCGTTTGACGCACGTTCTGCTCGATCAGCAGAACCGAAAGTCCGGCTGTCTTCAGTTGTCGGACTATTCCGAAAACCTCCGAGACAAATAACGGCGACAGTCCGAGCGAGGGCTCGTCGAAGATCACGAGTTCCGGATCGGCCATCAGCCCTCGCGCGATGGAGAGCATCGACCGCTCACCGCCGGACAGTGTTCCCGCGAGCTGGCTTCGCCGCTCCTTCAGACGCGGGAACACCTCGAACATCTCCTCCATCCGGGTCGCAACGCGCCTGTCGTCACGCATGATCAATCCGCCCACCTTGAGGTTATCAAGGACGCTCATGCGCGGCATCACGCGATTGCCTTCTGGGACCGTCGCGATCCCGAGGGCCGCGATCTTGTGGGTAGGCATGTTTGTAGTCGCTACGTGCCCAAAGCGAACCTCGCCTTTCCGGATCCGGGTCAACCCGAGGATGGCCCGGATCAATGTGCTTTTGCCGGCGCCGTTGGCCCCCAGGATGGCCGTTACCGTACCGGGCCTGACCTCGATGGTCACGTTCTTCAGAACGTCAGCGCGATCGTAGCCGGCGTTGATCGCATTGGCCGACAACGTCCGCGCCGCGGTTCGTCGCACGCTGATCATTGCCCTATCCCGAGATAAGCTGCCTGCACTTCGGGGTCGGCTATCAACCCGTCAAAACTGCCTTCGAAGACTTTTCGGCCGAAATTGAGCACGATGCAGCGATCGGAGACACGCCGGATAACGTCCATTTCGTGCTCCACCAGGACCACGGCGAGTTCCGGCATCTCGGACCTGAATGCGAGGAGATCGTCCATGAGTTCGCGCGTCTCATCCGGGGTCATACCGGCGGAGGGCTCATCCAGCAACAGCAGGCGCGGCCTGCCGATTAGCGCCCGGCAGATCTCGATCCGCCGACGATCGATCATCGGGAAAGAGCTCACAGGCTGGAACAGCCGGTCGGCAATCGCGGCGTTGAAGCGGGACGCAATCTCGCGTGCGCGATTGACCGTCTCCCGCAGCTCTCTGCCCCACCGCGCGCGCCGAAACAGATTTGTAAGGAGACCGAGATCGCAATGGCAGAGGGCTCCGACCGCAATATTGTCGAACACGCTCTGATCGAGCATCAGCCTCGATCGCTGAAAGGTTCGCGCGACACCGGCACGACCGATCATCTGGGGCGCACAGCCAAAGAGGTCGCGGCCATCGAGCCGGATCGTTCCCGCGTTCGGGTCGTAAAGTCCCGTGATGACGTTGAAGAATGTCGTCTTGCCCGATCCGTTGGGCCCGACCAGCCCGATCGTCTCGCCGCGGCCGATTTCGACGTCGAAACGGTCGAGCGCGACCAGCCCGCCGAATGTCTTGGTGAGACCGGAACAATGCAGCAGAGTGCTACTCATTTTGGCGCTCCGTCGATGAAGCGGGACAGGTCCCTCACCGGACGTGGCAGGATGCCGCCCGGGCGGAACAGCAAGATGACGAGCACGAGCAAGGCGAACAGCAACAGGCGGAATTCCTGGATCGACTGCAGTTTTTCCGGCACTTCCAGGATGATCAGGGCGGCTACGACGGAGCCCCACAAATTGCCGATTCCGCCCAGCACCACGATTGAGAGCATCAGCAGGGAGTCCCCGAGGCTCGCGCCGTTGGGTGTCACGAACCCGTTCATCATCCCGTAGAGCGCTCCAGCCATGCCGATGATGGCGTTGCCGAGGACAAAGCCGACGACCTTCCACAGCCGGATCGACAGGCCGAACACCGCCGCGGCGGTCTCATCGCTGCGGACAACGTCCAGGGCGATGCCGACCCACGAGTTTTCCAGACGACGGACGAGGATGAACACGAGGCCGAACATGCAGACCGAGAGCGTTGCATAGGGCAGATAGAACGACACGCTCCATGGACCAATCTGTTTGAGCCGGGCGAAATCGAGCCCCATGATCGAGAAGCTTCCGATCTTCAGCCCCTGGGGCCCGCCGAGGACGTCGTTGACTTCGAGCCAGGTCCGCAGCAGCACGCCGAATGCGATCGTCACGAGCGCGGCATAGTGCCCGCGCGTTCGCAGCACCGGCAGCAACAGCACGAGGCCGATTGCACCCGTCACAATCGCGCCGATCAACGGCGCAAATGTGCGCGGAACGGTGGTGTATGCAGTCACTAGGGCGGCCGTATATGATCCCACGACGAAGAAGGCCGCGCCTGCGAAGTTGGCGATGCCGGCGAATGCTAGCTGCAAGTTGAGAGCGATGCAGGCAGTGGAGAAGATTGCTACCGTTGACAACATGAGAAGCGCGTAGTGATCGGCGTGAAACAGGACAATCAGGATCAACGCACACAGCAATGCCATGCCATTGGCAACGCCTCGGTAGTCGCCGCAGGTGGCGGCAATCTCCCGGCCGATCTGCGTTCGATCCGACACTCCAAACGCCAGAACGAAGGCTGCGAGCAAGGCGAGAACGACGGGCTGGGATTCGGCGTGCATCATCACGCCGCCGCCGGAAAACAGGAGCGCCACCACGGCTGCGACGAGGGCGCGCGGATGACGACGAATCCCCGGGACGGAGAGCGAGGGAGCCGGGCTTGAAAGGCTGCTCATGTCACACCCGTTCGCTGCGCTGTTCTGCAATGATTCCTGTCGGGAACAACGCAATCAGGATGATGATGACGGCAAAGGCCACCACATCGCGATAAGCGCTCGAGATCGGCATCGCCACCACAACCAGCGTCTGCACGCCGGCGAATAGAAATCCCCCGATGATCGGCCCGATCAGGCTTCCAAGTCCGCCCACCACAGCCGAGGCGAATCCGATGATGCCGAGCAGAACGCCCATGTTGAAGCTGATCTCGCGGTAATACAGCCCGAGCATGCAGCCGGCAAAAGCGGCGAGCCCCGATCCCAATGCGAAGGTCCCCAGCACCACGCGCTGCTGGTCGATGCCTGCAAGGCGTGCAACCTCGTCATCCTGGGCCACGGCGCGGATCGAGAGCCCGAACCGGGTGCGGGTCACGAACAGATGCGTTCCCACCACCAACAGCAGTCCGGCACATACGATGATCACACTATCGATACCCACACTGAAGGAACCGGCATTGATCATGCCACTCGGCAACAGAGCCGGAAACGGCTTCGGGTTGCCGCCGTTGGGCACGCCAAGCCGGATGGCCTCGCGTAGCACGGTGCCGGCCATTAAGGTCGCGAGCAGCACATTGATGCTGGGGGCGCCGCGCAAGGGGATCACAAGAATCCTCCCGATCACGATGCCCGCGAGCGCCCCGGCGCCGACCGCAGCCGCCAAACCGGTGAGCAAGGCCAGCGCAGGGGGCAGCGCAAAGAGAGCTCCCGAAACGCCGGCGGCTCCCAAGGCTGAAAAACTTCCGAGCGTCACGACGTCACCATGCGAGAACTTGATGACGTCGAGCACCCCGAAGAAAAGCGAAAATCCAACGGCGATCATTGAGTAGATCACCCCCAGCATGAGGCCGTTGAACAGCTGCTGCGCTACGATCCCGATGTCCATCAATGTCTCCGCACGCTAGGGCGACGCATGACGTCTGGTCAATTGAGGCGGAGTTTTCGTTTGCTGGCGGCATATTCGCTATCCGGCCAATAGACCCATTTACCATCCTGGGCGACATAGACGTTGGCCCTCAGAATGTTCTGCCTGTGGTCGTCGAAATTGATCTCGCCGACCAGCGACTTGTATGCCTTGGTCGTATTGAGCAGGTCCTTGACCTTGGCGCGGTCGGGGCCAACCTTCTCGATCGCATCCATGATCAGAGTAGCGGCGGAGTAGGCGAAGGGGCCATAGGCGTCCGGGTCTTCGCGAAAGCCCGCCTTGGCGTATGCGTCGAGAAACGCTTGACCCTGCTCATATTTGGTGATGGGAGCACCGTTGTGGAAGGAAATCGTTCCTTCCGCCGCGGCACCTGCGCCTTCCAGGAAGCCTGCGTTCATGATGCCAGAGACGCCCGCAAGCTGAGCGGTGACACCGACCCGATCCATTTGAGCCCGCAATCGGACGCCTAGCGGCGTCAGGCCGCCCACCATGATCAGATCTGGCTTCAGCTCCTTGATCTTGGTGAGCTCAGCCGTGAAGTCCTGCTGATCCGGGCTGACCGGAAAAGTCGCGACGATCTCGCCGCCGGCCAATTTGAGATATTCGCTGAAATATTTGTTCTGTCCCTTGCCGTAGTCGGTGGTGTCGTGAACGACAACATATTTCAGGAAACCCTGCTTGGTGAGGAACTCCGCTGCGAGCTTGCCTTCATTGATCATCGTCCCGTTGACGCGATGAATTTCGTGGTAGTCGTTGCCATAGGTGATCTCGGGCAGGATGGCGCCCCACACCACGACCGGCAATCCGAACCGGGCATAGGTATCAACCGTCGCGATGCCTACGGCAGAGCAATAGTGGGTCACACCGGCGATGATGCTACGATCCGATGCGGCCTTGGTTGCGACCTGGATGCCGATATTCGGCTTGCATTCGTCGTCCAAGGTGACGAGCTCGAAAATGTACTTTGCCGATGGGTCGGCGTTTCTCAATTGCACGGCCAACTGCGTGGAATTGCGGCCCCCGATACCGGGAGCTGAATTCCCGCCCGACAATGGTCCAATAAACGCAAGCTTTACGGTCTCCTTGGCCAAGACCGGAACTGTTCCGGTCGCCACCGCGACCAGCGCGCCGCATGTCAGCAGCAACAATTTGTTTATCAGCTTCATTGGCAATGCCCTCCCCTGCTCGGAAAAACTGTATCCATCCCGCACGAGCGAGACAGTGCGAATTTTCGCAAATGGGCGTGCGCAACGGAGCACGAGCAGGTGGACCGGCGATGATCGCCTACAATCAAGACAGATTGCTGCTGCTTTGGGCAACGGGTTGCCTTCGACGAGGCGGATGCGGACGCAAAAAAACACCCCGTTGCAATCGGCAACGGGGTGACTGGGTCGCAGGACATCTGCGACAAGTCGAGGGAGGTAGTCTTCGCAATCACGACAGCCAGGGGCTCATCGCAGACGTCGAATTACTCCTTCATACCATCGCCACGGCAAATTCCCGCGGGGTGTTCGTGCAAAGGGTCTTGCACGAACACCTTGATGGCAATTGGCGGCTCATGCGATCTGGCGGCTGGCTGCCGGTGTGTTGCCGAATTCACTGGAAAGGTCGACTGCGACAGTCTTAGGCAGGCAGAGGACATTAACCGCCGCGGTCATCAGTGCGATCGCGATGGGATAGATCAGGCCGGCGTAGATGTTGCCGGTGTAACTGACGAGCGAGAGGCTGATCAGCGGAACGAAGCCGCCGAATATCCCGGTGCCGATGTGATAGGGAAGCGACAGCGAAGTATATCGCAGCCGCGCCGGAAAGAGCTCGACGAGAAATGCGGCATTCGGCCCGTAGACCAGCGCTACGAAGATGAGTTGCGCCAGGATTAGCGCGGTGACGACCACGTAATTGTGCGCAGCCGTGGCGCTTGCAATCCCCATGTAGATGGGGACGTAGAGCGCGGCGGCGAGCAGCAGGCCGGTGACAATCAGCGGGCGGCGTCCGATGCGGTCTGACAGGGCTCCGCTCACGACGATCAGGGGCGTGCCAAGGGCTAGAGCAACGGCGACGCAGACATTTGCCGTCAGGAAGTCCACCTTGAGAACGCTCTGCAGGAAATACAGCGCATAGAATTGTCCGGTGTACCACACGCATCCCAGACCCGCCGTCGCGCCGAAGAGAGCATAGAGCGCATAACCCAACCCTTGTCTCGTGCCAAAACTTTCGCGAACCGGCGCGCGCGAGACCTTGCCGGCCTGGCGCATCTGCTCGAAAACGGGCGATTCGCTCAGCTTCAGACGAAGATAGACCGAAAACACGACGAGAAGTGCAGACAGCAAGAACGGGATACGCCAGCCCCAAGCACGGAAACCTTCCTCCCCGAGCGATAGCCGACACGCCAGCACGACCAGAATTGCAACGAAGAAGCCCAAGGTGGCTGTGGTCTGGATAAAACTGGTGAAGAAGCCTCGACGGTTTACCGGTGCATGCTCAGCCACATAGATGGCAGCGCCACCGTACTCGCCCCCGATGGCCAAGCCCTGTACCAAACGGAGCAAGACCAACGCGACAGGTGCAGCAAAGCCGATAGTTTCATATGTCGGCAAAAGGCCGACCGCGGTGGTCGAAATCCCCATTAAGATAAGTGTCAGCAGAAACGTGTGCTTGCGTCCCAATCGGTCGCCAAGACTGCCGAACAGGATGGCACCGAACGGCCGGATGACGAATCCGGTCGCAAAGGTCGCAACACTGATCAAGACGGCGGCGGTGGGATCATTGGCGGGGTAAAAAAGGGTCGAAAAGAACACGGCAAGGCTTCCATAGAGATAGAAGTCATACCATTCGATAACCGTGCCTGCACTTGAGGCAAGCACCACCGTCCAGATGCTCAGGTTCGGGGCGTCCGCTTTAGATTCGCTCATCATATCTCTCCATCGGCCTTGTTGGGCACGTGTTTTCCCGGGCGCGCGCGCCGCAGCGCACGCCCCTTCTCCACCCGGCAATACGTAGAAAGTTGCGGACCCGTTAGGCCGCGATAGAATTTCGCGTCGGCGCATAGCGCGCAAGACATGCGCTTGCTTCTGCCGAAATTCGCTTCACCAGCTCACCGGCGGTTGGAATGTCGTTGATGAGACCGATTGCTTCTCCGACCGTGACATTGGCCGTATCGTAGTCGCCGGAGACCCACGCCTTCTCGACGCGCTGCAGCTCGGCTTCTTGCAGTGTGCGCAGCTCGTCTTCCCGGCCATGCCACCTTTCGATGAAGCCGTTCTTCATCAGGCGTCCAGTGTACTCAGAGGGCCAAGCCTTTTTGCGGACAACGTCGTAGACACGTGTCCGGATCGTTTCATCGCCGGTGGCTGCCAGCACCTTTTCCTTGGCGTTGCGATGAATGACCGATTCTTGCGTGGCCCAAAACCGCGATCCGATCAAAGCACCGTCGGCACCTAGCATTAGCGCGGCGGCGAGACCGCGCCCGTCAGCAATGCCTCCGGCGGCAAGAAGGAGAACGCGCGGCGCTCGTTGCGCGATCATATCGGCGACTGCAGGAACGAACGGCATCGTCGAGCGCGCCGTGAGTCCGTGGCCGCCGGCCTCCGTACCCTGTGCGATGATAACGTCCGCGCCGACGTCGATCGCCCGCTGGGCATGCTCGAGCGTATGCGCCTGACAGATCAGGGGGATGCCGGCCTGCTTCACTTTCGGGGCATATGGCGCAGGATCCGAGAACGACAGCATGATCGCTTTCTTGTGCCGCTCCAGAGCGAGATCGAGCAGACCCGGATCGTTCGCCAGCGCCCAGGTGATGAATCCACAGCCGACGTCCGGCCGGCTCACCTTTGCGGACTGTTCTTCGAACCAGGCGCGGTTGGCATAGCCGCCGCCGAGAAGGCCGAGAGCACCTGCCGCGGAAACCGCGGAGGCCAGCTCGCCGCCGGAGGCCGGATCCATCGGCGCCAGCACGATCGGGTGCTCGAGCCCAAAAAATTCGGTCAGTCTCGTCTTGATAGCCATGTCTCTTCCTCTCCTAGGCTTATGCCCGTCTCGGATGCTGGGAAGCTAGATTGGCTGTTGACAACATAAAAGTGATTATTATTGATCAGAGTCATCATTCCGGGAGATGACCACATGGACAGCACGGATCTGAATTTCTTTTCCGCGGTCGCCACGGCCGGCGGAATCGGCCGCGCCGCCCACAATCTCCACACTGTGCAATCGAACGTGACCCAGCGAATTCGAGCGCTGGAGAACCAGCTCGGTGTCCGACTTTTTGATCGGTCCAAGAAAGGCGTTACGCTCACCTCCATGGGCAACAGGCTGCTTCCTTACGCCAAGCGCATCAGCGATCTGTTGGCCGAGGCGCATTGCGCAGTGAAGGACGAGGCGTGGCCGGGCGGGGAGCTGCGCATTGGATCAATGGAGACGACGGCGGCGTTGCGCCTACCACCGTTGCTCACCCATTACGGCATCGCTTATCCCGATGTTGACGTCCAGATCGAGACAGGCCCGACCGCAGCGCTGGTCGACTGCGTATTGTCTCGGAAGCTTGACGGAGCTTTTGTCTCTGCACCGGTCACGCACGGTGAACTGACCTGCACACCGATCGTGGAGGAGGAGCTGGTGCTGATCACGCCGCCGATGGTGACGTCCCCCCAACACCTCGGCAAATTCCTGGCTTCGGGAAGCGGCCGGAAGGTGATCGTGTTTCGTGCCGGTTGCTCCTATCGACAGCGTCTGTCCGAATATCTTGCGCATCGTGGTTTCGTCGACCTGCGCTGGATGGAAATGGGAACGCTCGACGGAATCATCGGTTGTGTGGCGGCTTCGGTCGGGCTGTCATTGGTGCCGCGCGTCGTCGCTGATTCTGCCGAACGACAGGGCTTGATCCGCCTGCATTCGCTGCCGAACGGGACCGGCAGGGCCACCACGGTTTTCGTTCACCGCAAGGACGCATTCGTGTCCTCCGCCCTGCGGGCGTTCATGGAATGCGCCGGATCGGGAACGAACCAAACAGCCCCGCCCGAGCAACCGGCAGTGGCGCTCAAGCAGCCTCGAAAGACGACCTCGCCGCCTTGACTGATGCCACGATAAAGCGATGCACTTCTGCAACCCGCCGCGTTTCGTGCGTATCGGGATGCGACGTCAGCCAGTAATTCCGCACGAAACGAATGTCGGGAAGCAGACGCTGCAATTCGGGATAGCGCTGGGCCACGTAATCATGAAGGATTCCGACGCCGTGTCCACCACGAACGGCCTCCATCTGCGCAACGACGCTACCGCATTCATAGCGTCGCGACATGAGCCGGCCGAGCACTGAGGCATAGTCCAATGCCCTGCTGTAGACGAAATCCTCGACCTGGGTGACGAACAGGCGGCCGGCAAGATCGGCCTGCGTCTTGATGGGACCCTCGCGCGCGAGATAAGCATCAGCAGCATAGACACTGAGCGTGTAGTCGGTGAGTTTGGACAGGATCAGCTTACCCTGCTTGGGCCGGTCCAGCGTGATCGCAACGTCGGCCTCGCGCCTTGACAGGGAGAATGTGCGCGGAAGCGGCACGAGTTGAATGACAAGGCCCGGGTGCTTCGCGGCCAGCGCGCCCAGCCGATCGGCCAGGAAGTAGTTGCCAAGCCCGTCCGGTGCCCCTACGCGCACGGTTCCGGTGAGGGCCTCGGCGGCGCCTCCAATGCTCGATCCCACTTTGAGGAATTCGCTCTCTGCGCGCTCGGCAGCGGCGACAAGCGCCTCGCCCGCCGCCGTCAGCGCGCACCCTGTAGTGTGTCGTTCGAGCAGTTTGGCATTCAAGCTACTCTCCAGCGCGGTCAGTTGCCGGGCGACCGTTGCATGGTTCAGCCGTAGGCTTTTCGAGGCCTTCAGAATCTGGCCGGCACGCGCCACTTCTAGGAATATCCGAACGCG
The DNA here is from genome assembly GCF_023100905.1 of Bradyrhizobium sp. 4. Lineage (NCBI taxonomy): Bacteria > Pseudomonadati > Pseudomonadota > Alphaproteobacteria > Hyphomicrobiales > Nitrobacteraceae > Bradyrhizobium > Bradyrhizobium sp. 4. Next base: position 173,240 of record NZ_CP064687.1, on the reverse strand, counting down.
CTCCCAATCCATTGACTACACTTTCTGCACAACGGAGCCGCGAATTCGGCCGTTGATGCCGCATTTTTATGCGCTGCATATCTGGCTCGATCAAGCATCATGTTAGGGAGAACAGCCAATGCCCGTGACTATTCTGAACTTCATCAATGGCGAGCTGGTGCCGAGCCGGGGCCCTCGCACCGCGCCGGTTTACAATCCCGCGACCGGCGAGCAATCGGCAACGCTCGGACTTGCCACGACGCAAGACGTGCGGTCGGCCGCTGCAGCCGCCCGCAAGGCCTTCCCGGGCTGGGCAAACACACCGCCACTGCGTCGTGCTCGTATTCTCAACCGTTTCCTGCGGATCATGGAGGATCGAATCGATGAACTTGCCCAAGTGATCACCGCCGAACACGGCAAGGTGCTTTCGGACGCGAGGGGCGAGATCCAACGCGGCATGGAGGTGGTGGAGTTCGCGACCGGCGCGCCGCAACTGCTCAAGGGAGAGATCACCGAGAATGTCGGGACCCGTGTCGACAGCCACTCGCTGCGTCAACCGCTCGGGGTGGTCGCTGGCATCACGCCATTCAATTTCCCGGCAATGGTCCCGATGTGGATGTTCCCGGTTGCGCTGGCCTGCGGCAATACGTTTATCCTCAAGCCATCAGAGCGCGATCCCTCGGCCTCGCTCGTGCTTGCGCAGTGGCTGAAGGAGGCCGGGCTGCCCGACGGCGTGTTCAACGTCGTGCATGGCGACAAGGAAGCGGTGGATGCCATCCTAACGGATCCCGATATCGTGGCGGTCAGCTTCGTCGGCTCGACGCCGATTGCGCGATACATCTATGAGACGGCGACCAGCCACGGCAAGCGCTGCCAGGCGCTGGGCGGCGCCAAGAACCACATGATCGTGATGCCTGACGCCGACATGGACCAGGCCGTCGACGCTCTCATGGGCGCGGCTTATGGCTCCGCCGGCGAGCGCTGCATGGCGATCTCGGTAGCCGTTCCGATCGGCGACACCACCGCCGATCGTCTGATCGAAAAGCTGGCGCCCAAGGTCCGCGCGCTTAACATTGGTCCCGGTACCGACCCCGAGGCCGAGATGGGCCCGCTGGTGACGAAACAGCACCTCGACAAAGTCCGAGGCTATATTGACGCCGGCGTTGACGAAGGCGCGAAGCTGATTGTGGACGGGCGCGATTTCCATCGCCAGGGCTACGAGAAGGGCTACTTCATCGGCGGCAGCCTGTTTGATCGCGCGACCACGGACATGAAGATCTATCGCGAAGAGATCTTCGGACCGGTGCTCGTGGTGGCCCGGGCCAAGTCTTATGACGAGGCGGCCGACATGATCAACCAGCACGAGTTCGGCAACGGCACCGCAATCTTTACCAGGGATGGCGATGCGGCGCGTGAGTTTGCGCATCAGATCCAGGTCGGCATGGTGGGCATCAACGTACCGATCCCGGTGCCGATGGCATTCCATTCGTTCGGCGGATGGAAAGCCTCTCTGTTCGGCGACCATCACATGCATGGCCCCGAGGGCGTTCGCTTTTATACCAAGCTGAAAACGATCACGACCCGTTGGCCGACCGGCATCCGGGCCGGCGCCGAGTTCGTGATGCCGACGATGTCCTGAGCTTCTCCGAATGGAAGGCCGTGGCAGCTCCACGGCCTTCTCAACCCGCCAGTTGGCAGGCCCCCAAATGGTGAACTCTGGCAGTCGCGCCAGAGAGCTGAATTCGGCCGATCAATCCGTGAATATCGCCCTAGAATCGTCGGGCCGCGATCAGATTGGCCCTGCCGATCTCCATCGGCGCCTCGAGACTGTCATGCTGGCTCTCCCCAGCTCCGTTGGGTCACTGGAAACGCTCACCTCTCGGCCAAGCTCCCGTGGTGAGCGCCCTCGGAGAATATTCGACCACCTCTCCGATGAGAGGGATCGCCGCAGCGCGCACTCTCCGGCCGGCCGTGACATGAAGCCGCCAGGCGCGCTCGGCGCCCTTGAAGCCCTGAATCGGCGGATCATTCCAGAGCAACTCGATCGTCCCGTGCAGAATTAGGACATCGCCGACGACAAAGTCGACAAAAAGCAGTCCCGCCCTGGGATTGGACATAAAATTCCCAAGCGTGTTGAAAAAGGAATTACCCGCAAAGTCCGGAACGGTGATCTGGTTATCCGCCACGTGAATGAAGCCTGGCTTACCGCCGCGGTGAGAAATATCGCAATCGAACGATGATCCGTCATCTGAAGCCGCACATGAGGCGACGAAGAAGGTCGCCGACTGGCGGATCAGCTCTCGTGCCGCATCGTCCAAGACGGCGAACGCCTCGACCTCGCCGGGACCGAGTTGCTCCGGCGCAGCGGATGGTGCCGCGCTGATATGGCGCGTGTGGATGTATTGAGGGCAATTGCCAAAGCTCTGCACGACCGCCACCTCGAAACTTGTCTGGTCGAGGGTGATCAGCGTTCCGTTCATGCGGTTTCGCCGACGATTGGTCAGGTCTATGCCCAGCACTCCCAAGCTGGCGCCCACGGAAAGATTCGTTCCGAGCAGGTCGAAGGTTTTCGGTAACGATTCGATGCGCAGCCGTCCTGGATCCGGTGAAGAGACGAATCCGCGCGGGCCAAACAGGACCGAAGGGATCGGCCAGCCCGCTCGGTCCGACGAGCCGACAAGGAGGTATTCGAGTCCTGCGAAGAATTCACGGTGCTGATCGGGCATCCATGTGCGGATGGAGGTTTTCCCGCGCTCGCTCATTCTGTCGGCCACGCCGACGCGTCGCTGCACGTCGATCTCGCCCTGGTGAAAAGGAGACGAGCTCCGTTCGGAAAGGCTGGTCATGACCGCACCTCGAAGAAGATTTGCCGATCAGCTCGCAGGCGCGCTTGGCATCCGCTGAAAATTCGGAAGTGCTTCCAGCCGCCCCAGCCAGGCGACAATGTTCGGGTAGGAGGACAGTTCAATGCCTCCCTCCGGAGCGGCCCGTGTGTAGCTGTAGCAAGCGAGATCAGCCACGGTCGGATGGGTTGCCGCGAGAAATTCGTGCTTCGCAAGATGACCATCCATCACGCTGAAAAGACTGCTGGCGACCCCGGCCGCTTGCCGGCCATCGACGGGCAAGTTGAACACCTTGCCCAGCCGAGCTGTTGCTGGTCCATATGCCAGCTGTCCCGCTGCCACGGACAGCCAACGTTGCACGGCAGCCGCACTGACCGGATCTTCCGGAAGCCACGTCTCGGTAGTGTCGTAGCGCTTGGCCAGATAGATCAGGATTGCGTTGGAATCGGCAACGACGGTGCCGTCATCATCGACGACAGGTATCTGCCCGAACGGGTTCATTGCGAGATAGGCCGGCGTCTTCCGCTCGGCAGGGGGCGTTGGGATCAACTCGTAAGGAAGCGAGAGAAGCCCGAGCATGAGCTCGACCCGGTGGCTGTGTCCCGACAATTTACCGCCATAGAGCTTGATCGTAGCTGACATTCCCAACTCGCTTTCGCTATTCAAACGATGTCTCGGTACTTATCATTTCCCATTCGGACGATAATCGAATGTTCCTTCAATTTACCATTGCGGTTTTTGCAACGATCCAGACGAGCAGAATGACTGGCCGCCTTTTTTCCCTCTGAACTCGCGCAACACGTTCTTCTGAACCTCTCCGATCGTATTCCGGGCAGCTCGCTCACGCAGAAATCGTTGATCGGCAGGTTGTAGGGAACCAGCCGTCCTTCAGCACCGCCACGCCATCCCTTTCCCCTGCAGCGCCTCCTGCCGTCGGGACGGCGGCCGCGACAACTCGCTCGCCGAAATCAGGATGTGGCAGTCCGACGACGGCGCTTTCGAGCACATCTGGAATGCGGTCGATCTCGAGTTCGAACTCCTTCGGATGAACGTTGTAACCGCCCGAAATGATCACATCCTTCGCGCGCCGACCTTCAAAGGGAGCCGACGGCGGAACGCACGAGTTCTGTCGGTCGCTGCTCCAACAGCTCGCTGAGAACGCGCTTCATCTCGGCCCCCTTTGATGGATCACTCAGTCCGCAACTGCCCGCTCAAGCTCGGCCACTCTGGGTCTGACCGTCTCCTGCTGCGAGGACTGGACCGGCCGTTCGTCCCCCTCGCCTGTTTCCATGTCGATAAAAACGGCCGGCTCGCGCTGTGAACGGTCAATCGTCAGCGAAAACACATCGAAACGATTGTAGTAGCCTACGACATCGTGAAATTGCTTCGGTTCGACGCATTGCGCGACGTCAATATCGGCATATGCGATGCCTTCGCTGTCTGAGAGGACGTCGCTGATAATCTGCCCTGTTGGATCGAGGATCATCGATACAGCATGCGGTGTGCCCTCGATCAGATCCAGCATGGCGGGGTTAGCCTGTCCGAGCGCGTCCTTCATACCTACGTCCATGCAGGCGGACGAAACGATGTTGAAGCATTTGGCTTCAAACGAATGAGCTCCAGCCCGGATCTCGATGGCCCTGCGTAGGTCATAGCCCCCCTTCTCCTTGGAGGGACGCGTCGGCCAGATCGGCGGGTAGGTCGAAATATGAACTTGCTCGCCCTGCGCCATCAATGAATAGCGGGCAAGTGGATTCGTATTCTCACCACAAATCAGCATGCCAATGCGGCCGATGGAGGTCTGCGCGACGCGCAACCCACGCGCATCTCCGGCAGCCCAGACCAGCTTCTCGTAAAAGGTCGGAACGAGTTTGCGATGATGATTCAGGATCGATCCATCTTGGCCGATCAAAAGATTGGAGTTCCAGATACAGCCAAGGCTGGCAACCGTCCCTTCCGTAAAACCGATAGAGACCACGACGTTGTGGCGCTTGGCCGCCATCCTGACCTTTGTCAATTCCGCGCTGTCGAGCCGCAATGCCTGGGCCGACAACGCTCTGAAGAAATCATGAGACATGATCGGCGCCTGCAGCGCCGCCCACACGGGAAAGCCGGGAATGAACGATTCCGGGAAAGCAACCAGCGAGGCACCGTTGCGTGCCGCTTCGGCAACGAGGTCGCAGGCCTTGTCTGCACTTTTGGCCGCGTCGAGGAAAACTGAAGATGTGTGGCACGCGGCAGCTTTGAAGCGCGGCAAATTCGACGGCATTTGAGACGATCCTCTCGGTTTCTGACACCACAGGTTAGTCTTTCGCCGGCGGTGGCGAATGCGGAAAATCTGCACGAGCGGTTGCGCGTCTTCAGACGACCAGGACCGGCACGCGATAGATCGCGTTGCGTCGGCCGCCGGCCGGCTGATTCTCGCCCGATCGCGAGATCGCCCGAGACAGGAGACCGCAGCATCCCTCTTTTACTATCCAATCACAGGTGAACTTGGTCCAGGATCGTCCTGACACCTTCTCCAAGCGGCATCCCTGCCAGTTCCGCCCTTCATCGGCGCTCAGTTCGACCGCCGCAATTCCGTCGTCACCCCAGGCCCATCCCCAGACCTGCAAAACCTCGTCACGCCTGAGCTGACGATTCGGCTTTGGCGCCACGATGACCGATTGGGGGGCGATCGCCCACACCGGCTGGGTCGAGCCGTCCGGCGCGAGGTCGTTGTACCATGTGGTGGTGAAGACGCCCGGAGCCCGCTCCGAGCGCAATTCGAGCTTGCGGAGCCATTTGACGCTGTTCGTGCCGTAGAAGCCCGGGACCACCAACCGCAACGGATACCCGTGCTCAGGAAGCAGCGGCGCTCCGTTCATCTCGTAGGCGAGCAAGACGTCGTCGGATATCCGGGAGAGCGGCAGATCCTTGATGTAATGTCCGCACGCGATGCCTCCGAAGTCGCCGGAGTCCGCCCCCTGTGACCAAACGAAATTTGCGCTCCTCGCCACGCCCGCTGATCCTAGCACATGATCCAGACGAACGCCCGCCCAGCGCACGTTGCAGACCCGCTGCGTGGGCTTGTCGGGCGCCAGCGGGCTACCTGCACATTGATGCACCGAGACCACCTCGGTCTTTGGAAGCGACTTGAGCTGACCGACGGAGAAGCTCGCGGGCGTCTCGACCAGGCCGGCGATTTCCAGCGTCCAATCATCCCCATGAGTGACATCGAGAACACCGAGATGGCACAACACGATGCAGCCTTCGACTGGCGTGATGCGGTCGGTCAGCAGATGCGGTTCAGAGGGAATTCGGCCGAAGAAGCCGCGTACCTTGTACGTAAAGTCGTCAGCCATCGCAGCGCTCCCTCGCGCCGGCATTCTAGTACATCACGGGAGGACGTCGACCGTAAGAAATTCCGCAGATACACTTGCGCGTATTCGATCACTCGAATTCGTTCAGGTACGCTCTGTCCGCCTTGAAGATCTCATGAAGGAACCGCAGCAGCGTACGGACCCTACCCATATATTCGATATCCTCATGGACGGAAATGTAGAGCGATCGCGTGACCACCACATCTTTCATGAGCCATACAAGGCGAGGATCCTTTTTTGCCGAGAAGAAGGGCAGAAGGCCGATGCCACGCCCGACAGCGATCGCATTCTGCTGGGCTGCCATGCTGGTCGATCGAAAGACGACGCTCTCCGGCACCAGGACGTCGTGAAGCCACTGCACCGGCTGGATAGCCACGAGATCGTCGACATAATCAATGAAATCGTGACGCTTCAATTCTTCCATGGTGCCCGGCGTCCCCCGTTCCACGATGTACCTGGACGACGCGAACAGCCCAAGCTTGAACTCGCCAGCTTTTTTGACCGAAAGTTTGGGGCCCACGAGGGGAACGAAGCTGATGCACACATCCGCCTCGCGTTTGGTCAGATTGATCAGATGCCTTTCGGTCACAAGCTCCACGACAACGCCCGGGTGCTTCTCATTGAATTGGACCAATTTTTCTGCAAGATAGAAGGCGGCAATACCCTCCATGCTCGTCAGCCGCACGCGACCCGCGGGCTCGGCGGGCGTGGCGCGGAAATCTTCCGATATCACCAGGGCCGCGCCCTCAATTTTCTCGGCCTCTTGGTAGAGCTTGTGCCCGTCCTCCGTCAGCACGAACCCGTTCGGCTTGCGGTCGAAAATCTTGATACCAAGATCTCGCTCAAGCTCTGAAATGCGCCGGCTGACCGTCGTGTGGTCGACTTTGAGGCGCCGCGCGGCCGGCATCAACCGCCCCTGCCGGGCGAGTTCAAGGAAGAATTTCAGGTCGTTCCAGTCGAACATTCGCTCCTGCGTGCCAATCCGGAAGAGGCCAACGACGAAAATCCGACGGTAGGTGACCGCCTCGCCCGCCCGATCAAACAATCTTCTACGGCGGCTTTCAAGGTGCCTGAAGGCGATTTCCGTGCCTTCGGTGCCTGAAGCCACGGGGCGCAGCCCGCTCTCGCGCTCCAGCCGCAACGATCTCGGCCGTTATAGCTCTACCATTCCCTGAGGCACGCATTCTCGTCGATACAGATACTCGAGAATTTCCTTTCTATACTGCAGACTCCCGGCGTGGGTCGCCAGTTTGAGCCGGTCCCGCGGTCGCAAAGTATCAATCTCCCAAATCCGGCCGATTCGCGCAGCCGGTCCGTTCGAGAGCGCGACAATTCGATCGCTCAGGAAGATCGCTTCGTCTATGTCGTGCGTGACCATTACAACTGTGGTCGGGGTCTTTTCCACGATGCGAACCAGTTCGTCCTGAAGGCTCGACTTGGTCAGCGCATCGAGCGCGCCGAACGGCTCGTCCAACAGCAGCACCTTAGGCTCGACCGCAAAAGCGCGAGCGATGCCCGCCCGCTGCTTCATTCCACCTGACACCTCGAATGGGTATTTGTTGATGGCGTGCTCCAGGTGAACAAGCTTCAGCGCCTGCTCTGAGCGATCCTTCAATTCGGATGCCGCGGCACCCTTGAAGGCCTGTTTGACCGCAAGGCGAACATTTTCGTAGCAAGTCATCCAGGGCAATAGAGCATGGCTCTGGAAGACCATTGCGCGCTCCGGCCCCGGGCCAGAAATCGTCGTCCCGGCGCAGCGTATTGCACCCTTTGTAGGCGCCAGAAGGCCAGCAACAATGTTTAGCAACGTGCTCTTGCCGCAGCCTGAATGGCCGATCAAGCAGACAAACTCGCTGTCTTCGATAGCGAGCGAGATTCTATCCAGCGCAAGAAGCCCCTTGCCAGAACGGTCAACAAACGACATTGACACATCGTTGATCTCGAGATCCGCCATGGTTCTATTCCCGGAAGCTGAGGCTTTCGCCTATTCGCTTGAGCAAAATATCTAGCGCCAATCCAATACCGCCGACCAGGACGATGGCGACGATCATGCTCGCGATCTGGAGATTATTCCATTCGTTCCAGATGAAGTACCCGATGCCGCTCTGTGCGCCGACCATCTCGGCAGCCACGATGACGAACCAGGCGATACCGATCGAGATCCTCATTCCCGACAGGATCATAGGCACACTGGCGGGAAAGACGACGCGCGCGACATGCTCTAATCGTGGAAGACCGAATACGCGCGAGACGTTCAGCCATTCAGCCCGCACGGAAGCTGTCCCGGTTGCCGTGCTGATCAACATCGGCCAGACTGCACAGATGAAGATGATGAAGATCGTCGAGACGGTGCTGTCGCGGAACGTATAGAGCGCCAGCGGCATCCACGCGAGTGGCGATACCGGCCGCAGGATCTGAATGAAAGGATCCAACGCGCGATGGCAAGCAGGCCATAGACCGAGCAAGAAGCCTAGGGGCACCGCGACGAGTAAGGCCAGCGTGAAGCCCAGTGCTACGCGGCCCATGGAATAGGCCAGATGCCATGCGATGCCCAGATTGTTGGGATTGTCGTGATCGAAGGCGTGTGTGATCAGATCCCGGCCGCGGAGCGCGACGATCCACGGTGAGGGGATCGCACCGGCCTGCTGACCCGGCGCGCTCTGGCCGGCAAGGCGGGCATATTCGGCGTCGGCAGCGCTAACACCTCCCGACGAACCGGCGGTGAACCAGCCCCAGACGCTTACAAATACGATGAAGATCGCGACCGAGGATACCCAGGGCTGCTGCAGCCGGCGTGACACCTCCATCAGCCCCCCTTCCGGACCGAAGACAGGTAGTCCTGCGGCTTATTGGAATCGAATTCGTTCCCGAGAATCCTTTCGGTGCCGAAGCCGACCGCTGGCGGCGTCACGCCCTGCTCGCGCATGATCCGAGCGGCATCGGTCGCCAGCATCACCTTTTCGGCGAGCACCTTATAGTCGACATCCTCCTTTAGCATGTTCCAGCGCCGGAGCTGGGTCATCAGCCAAACTGCTGCCGAATATTGCGGAAACGGCTGATAATCAACCCGCCGCGGATCTTTCCGGATGGTGCCAAGGCCGTCGGCATACGTGCCGCTCAAAACCTGCTCGAGGACAATTTCGGGAGCATTGAGATATTGCGGCTCTGACAGCACCTTCGCCATGCCGACCCGGTTCTCCGGCTTCGAGACATGAAGACTGGACGCGATGATGGCGCGGTAGAACGCCATGAATGTGTTGGGATTTTGCTGGATCCAGCTTTCCGCGGCGGTGACAGAGCAACAAGGATGTCCATCCCAGATATCCTTCGAGATCAGATGAATGAAGCCAGCGCCTTCGTAGACCGCGCGCTGACCGCCCGGCTCTCCGCCGAAAAAACCATCGATGCTTCCGACGCGAAGGCTCGCCACGTATTCGGTCGGAGGTACGATGCGGTATTTGACATCTTGGTCCGGATCGAGCCCGGCGGTAGCCAAATAGTTGCGCAGCTGCAGGGTCTGGTGACTTTGCTCGAACGGGACCGCGAATGTGAAGCCCTTCCAGTTCTTGGGATCCCGATTGTCCTTGTGCTTGTTGGCCAGGACGAGGGAGTTGCCGTTCTGGTTCAAGATGGTCAGCACCTTGATTGACTGGACGTTACCGCCGAGGCCGGCTGTCATCGTCAGGGGGACCGGCATCACCTGCTGCGAGACGTCCAGCTCGCCGTTGAGCATCTTGTCGCGGATCAGCGCGATACCGGCGATCTTCTGCAGACTGACATCCAGACCTTCCTTGCGGTAGCTGCCGAGCCTTTCGCCGTAGATCAGCGGAACGGCGCAGGTGATCGGGAGGAAGCCAACAGCCAGCTTGGTTTTCTCGAGAGGCCTTCGCTCCTGGGCAATTGCCTTCAAGGTGTCGATTGGCAGGATGCTGGAGAGAGCGCCGATGATCACCCCAGCGCCAACGGTGCGAAGCAGTTCCCGCCGCAAAACCGGCTGCGGGAAAAGGCCATGCAGAAGTGCCTGCTGGACGCTTTCGGACACGGCCTCTTCGACAGTCGGCTGCGCGGGAGCATGCGCTCCGCAACTGCACAGGCTGCCGATGAAGCGATGGTGATGTGATGCGTCGCGCATTTCTGTCCCCCTGGTCAAAATGTCCGGCTCAAAATCGTAACATTGACGCTCGAAGGGCCAACGGCGAAATTGTGCAGGAGCATCTGCAGTTCCGCGCATGCCATTCGGAATTCCCAGCTCTGGTTCACTCCGCCGATTGCGGCATCGTCCTTGAGCGCCCGAACAGGATGCGATGCTGCATCTCGTCGAAGCGGCCATCCGCGTTCGTTTCCCGCGTTAACAACGACACCGCGATCGCCACGGCAAACGATAGCGGCATGCTGATGATGGCCGGGTTACGCAGCGAGACGAACCACCAGGCGCCGCTCACCTGGGCCAGCGGCTTACCGAGCACATCGACCTGGATGGTCGGTGACAGCGCAATGAGCACCAGCGAGCTTAGCGTGCCGATCATGATGCTAGCGACGGCCGCTGGCGTCGTGAAGCGACGCCAGATGATAGCGAGGACCAGTGATGGAAAATTGGCGGCACAGGCGATGGAGAAGGCGAGCCCGGCCATGAAGGCCACGTTCTGGCCTTCGAAGGTGATGCCGAGCACGATTGCCAGCACCGAGATGGCAACGGTGGCGATCCGCGCCACTTTGAGCTGCTCAGCCTCCGATGCCGTACCGTGGCGAACGACGTTGGTCCAGACATCATGGCACAACGTAGCCACACCGGAAAGCGTGAGGCCTGCCACCACCGCCAGCATGGTGGCAAACGCAACTGCGCAGATGAAACCGAAGAAGGCGTCGCCGCCGACTGTGAGGGCGAGCAGAGGTGCAGCCATGTTGCCGCCACCGCCGGCTTTCATCACCGCCTCCGGGCCGACCAGCACCATGGCCCCAAAGCCGATGATGAACACCATCAGGTGGAAGAAGCCGATCAGCCCGGTGGCATAAAGTATCGATAGTCGCGCGGCCTTGGAGTCCCGAACCGTGTATACCCGCATCAGGACGTGCGGCATCGCCGCGGTGCCGAACATCAGCCCGAGGCCGAGTGAGATCGCGTCCCATTGCCCCGAAACCACCTTCGAACCTGGCTGCAGCACTCTTGTGCCGTACTTCTCCGCCGCTGCGGCGAACAGCTTGAGCGGGTTCATTTCGAAATGCATCAGGACCAGGACTGCCAGGATCACTCCGCCGGCGAGCAGCAGCGCCGCCTTCACCACCTGCACCCAGGTGGTGGCGAGCATGCCGCCGAACAGCACATAGATGAGCATGGCAGCACCGACCAAAGCCACCGACCAAGTGTAGGGCAGGCCGAACAGCAACTTGATCAACGATCCGGTCGCGACCATCTGGGCGATCAGGTAGAACAGGATCACCGCCAGCGTACCGACCGCCGCGGCGAGCCGCACCGGCTTTTGGCTGAGCCGATAGGCGACCACGTCCGCGAACGTGAATTTCCCGACATTGCGCAGTGGCTCGACAATCAGAAAGAGGATGATCGGCCAGCCGACCAGCCATCCAATCGAGTAGACCATGCCATCGAAGCCATTCGAGGTGACAATGCCGGCAATGCCGAGCAGCGCGGCCGCGCTGAGGAAGTCGCCAGCGAGCGCCCAGCCATTCTGCCATGCAGTGATCTCGCCGCCCGCGGCAAAGAAGTGCTCCGTGGTACGGGTGCGCCGCGCCGCCCAGTAAGTAATCAGGAGCGTCAGGACCATAAATGCGAAGAAGAAGCCGATCGAGAGCGAGTTGTTGGCCATCGCGAGGTCCTATCGTTCGAGGTCACGAAGGCTGGCATCAAATACCCGGTTCGCCCACAGCACATAGATGAGGCAGAGCAGGAACGATGAAACGATGACGAGAGGGCCGAGCACGATGCAAAGCGAGAGCCCGGGCGCAAGCACAGTGCCCAAAAGCGGCTTGTCGAATGCGAACAATGCCATGAAGCCGAAATAGATCGTGATCATCGTCGCACAAAGCAGCAGCGCGATCCGGAGGCGCCTCCGCGCGAGGGTGACAGAACGAGGCGCGACGCCGGAATTGACGGAAGTCTGCGCGTCCATCCACCCTCCAGAAGGTCTTGATATCGACTACCGGTCAGCTTCCGCCGAGCCGCAAGCGTCGGGAACCACGAAACTTTGCAATGTACTGTGCAGATTTGCGGCCTCGTCGAAGGCGATGCTGTGTCGTCTCGACGGTCGCGGCGACAACAACCATGCCGGCAATGACGGCGCGCCTGCGACGGCATTGATCCTTGCATGCAAGGATTACGTTGGCGGCGCGGGCTTGGGCAGGCGTGAGGGCGGCACCACGATGGGTGGCGTGAGTCCGAGCTGCGGACATGCAGTCAAACCGGAAACCTCGCAGAATAGCGGGCGCGACCTCCATCGGTACCGGAAGTACAAGAGGAGTTCTATCGGGGTTCTCGCCCAGCGCGTCACACTGCCGATCTACTCGACTTTCCAGGCCCTGCACCGCGTCCGCGGTCGATTTGTCGGTCAGCGCACCCGTCCATCAAACAGACCCGTGCGTTCCTCTTGGAGCGAGGCATGGTGTGCGGCAAAGCCTACATTCCCTGTTCGAGTTGCCCGGTATCTTGGCAATTAGCGCCAATGTTTTTTCGCCTTGCATGTTGCGCATCATCGAGGGTTTAGCGGAAGACTCGCGTCGACTGGATGGGCGTATCGAGGGACTATCGAGCGGGATCGAAACGCTGGCCAGTCAAGACCGGGCCTGCCAGCGAGCCGAGCTAAGCGGACCCCACCAGCATGACGAACACGCTTGCTCATCCCGATGTCATCGGCGACGGCCTCTCTCTTGCGGTCAGGGTCGGAGCCGGGATTGACAAGGATGTGGCCTCTGCGGGCTTCTGGACGCCCGGGTCAATCTTCAAGAGCGGCAGCGCCTCGCAGGTCGTGCCGTACGGTTGGCTGGACCGCGGTCGTATGCCAAGAGAATTCGTCGTCTTCAGCGGAAAATCACGATCGGAACGTCATGAAAATGATGGCGAATTTGAAAACCAGAACGTCGGCAGATCACCGGCGCCATGACGGTTCCATCCCGGAGCGACCTGGTCCGCTACTGTAATGGCGGCCGGGTTCTCCGTCCAAAGTGAACCATTTTCATGATTATTCCGTTGAGAGATTATTTTTCACGTGGTATGATGGAATTTCGAAATCCAAGCCCTCAGTGACCAAAATTCGAGGACGGGAAATGTTTTTCAGAGGAATGTAAGTGAGCGCAGAATTTTCAGGATCGGTGAATGTTTTTCACGATAGGCGATTGCCTGAGCCCGCTGTCCCCGCGGGTTATGCCGCGCTCATCGACACTTACAAGCTGGCCGTGCCGGTCCCCCGCACCCTTTCGGCCATCGGAGCCCGGCACCGTATCATTGAACAGGATGGTTGGCGGATCTACACGCCTCGCCATGCTCCCCAGGCCTCGCTTGAGGGACACCTGACTTTTGCCCTCAAGAACGAAGGAGTCGATCTTTCCGTCCTGAAGCGGCTTTTCCTAGTCGTTAACGAGGGTGACATCGCGGAGCTTGTCCGGCAGAAGCCGACCGGCATTTACACACGACGCATCTGGTTTCTGTACGAGTGGTTGCTTGGCTGCGAGCTGAATCTGTCGCTTACAGACAAGGTCTCATATGTAGACGCCATCGATACCGACCTCCAGTTCGGAGGGATTGGCACGAATTCCGCCCGGCATCGCGTTCGCAACAACCTTCCCGGCACCCCGGAATTTTGTCCGCTCGTTTTCAAGACGGCCGCGCTGAACCAATTTCTCGCGCAGAACTGGAAGGAGCGGGCGCGCGCTGTCGTCAGCGAAGTCCCGAAGGATTTGCTCGCGCGCACCGCCGCCTTTCTGCTGCTGAAAGATTCAAAGTCTAGTTACATCATCGAGGGAGAAAGGCCGCCTCAGGATCGCATTCAAAGATGGGGACGCGCCATCGGCGAGGCTGGGCGCGCGCCGCTCGATGAGCGGGAGTTTTTGCGCCTGCAAGGCATCGTCATCGGAGACGAGCGTTTCGTGAAGCTCGGGTTCCGGCAGGAAGGAGGCTTCGTCGGAGAGCATGACCGCGATACACAGCGCCCTATCCCGGACCATATCAGCGCGAGGCATGAAGACATCGCCTCTCTTATGGCAGGATTGATCGCATTCGATCTCGCCGCCGAGAACGAGCTCGATCCCATTATCGCGGCGGCGGTGCTCGCGTTCGGCTTTGTTTATATCCATCCATTCGAGGACGGCAACGGACGCATCCATCGATATCTGATGCATCATGTCCTCGCGCGGCGCGGATTTAATCCGGCCGGGGTCCATTTTCCAGTGTCATCGGCGATTCTTGACCGGATCACCGAGTACAAAGGCGTGCTGGAAAGCTATTCCAGCAGGCTACTTCCGTGCGTTCAATGGGAAGCGACCCCAAAGAATAATGTGAAGGTTTTGAACGATACCGGCGATTTCTACCGCTTCTTCGACGCCACCCCGCATGCGGAATTTCTCTACGAATGTGTACGCCAGACGATTGAGCTGGACCTTCCGAATGAGACGAGCTTCCTGCGCAACTTTGATATGTTCCGATCCGGAGTCGAAAACATCATCGACATGCCCGAGCGAACGCTCAACAACCTGTTTGGCTTTCTGCGACAGAATCAAGGAAGACTTTCAAAGCGGGCACGAGAGAACGAATTCGCCGAGCTCACTCAAGATGAAGTTGTGAAACTTGAGCAATTGTACGCGGACTCATTCGGTCAAAGCGGAGCCTTAAGTGACTAACGGCGCGTCTTGCGCAGAGACAGGAAGCCCATTCTTTCCAGCGGTGGTACGGGTCGTGTCCACGGTTGTGGTGTAGCTCGGTAGAGCAAAGCCACCCGGTCGTGCGCCTCTAATAGCGCCGTACCAGGCGGGCGCCATTGCACTGGCCACCGGAAATTCTCCCGTAGGATCGGGTTGCGACACGCCAACGGCAACAACGCAACCAGAGGCACCACCGATGATCGACGACATAATGCGAGCAGGCGTAAGCGCTTAGCCGCAACCCTATTGAGGCTGGCTTGACGTTTTGCGGAATCGCCACGGCATGAGGTCTTCGATGCGGCTATGGGGATGGCCGTCGATGATCGTCTCGAGTGTTTCGGCGATGTAGGCGGCCGGGTTGACGTCGTTGAGCTTGCAGGTGGCGACGATCGAGGCGAGCAAGGCCCAGTTTTCGGCTCCGACCTCATGACCGGCGAAGAGCGCATTTTTTCTGGTCAGGCAGACTGGCCGGATGGCGTTCTCGACAGGGTTGGTGTCGAGCTCGAGGCGCCCGTCTTCGAGGAAGCGGGTCAACCCCTGCCAGTGATTGAGCGCATAGCGGATGTCCTCGGCGAGCGTTGAGCCGCTGGAGATCATGGAAAGCTGCTTCTCAAACCACGGTTTTAAAGGGGCAGCGAGTGCTCCTTGCGCGCGGCCAACCGGATGTCTGGCGACGAGCCGCGCACCATGGCTTCGATGGCGTAAAGCTGCGCGATCTGCCGGACGGCGGCCTCGGCGATCGGAGACTTGCTGTTGCGCACCAATTTGACGAAGCGCCGGCGCAAATGGCTCCAGCAATGCACGAGCGTCCACGGCCCTTGCGGTCGAACGACTTCGGTCAGTCGATCATAACCGTCATAGGCATCGCATTGCAGGAAGCGTCCGCCAAAGCCATCCAGGAACTGCTCAGCGAAGGCACCGCTGCGACTGGGGGCATATCGGAACAGCACGATCGGCGGACTTGGGCCGCTGTGGCCGCGGTCGTCTGAGGCAATCGCCCAGAAGTAGCCTTTCTTCGTTTGGCCGCGCCCCGGATCGAGTACCGGCGCCTTGGTCTCGTCCATGAACAGCCGATCCGCCGTGGCCAGGTGGTGGCGCATGTGTTCCGCGATGGGCTGAAGATGGAAGCAGGCGCGGCCGGACCAGTTGCCCAGTGTCGCCCGATCAAGCCGGATGCCCTGGCGCGCATAGATCTCGGCCTGACGGTAAAATGGCGTATGGTCGCCAAATTTGGAGACGATCACGTGCGCGATGGCCGCTTCGGTCGGCAGCCCGCCGGGCACGACGTGCTCCGGTGCGTGCGCCTGCACGACGGGGCCGGAGCAGCGGCGACAGATGTATTTTGGGCGGCGTGTGATCAGCACGCGCCATTGCGCCGGGATCACGTCGAGGCGCTGGCTGACGTCCTCGCCGATCTTCGTCATGGCGCCGCAACCGCACGGGCAAAGCGTACTCGCAGGCTCGATGATCCGTTCCACCCGCGGCAAATGGGCAGGCAGGCAGCCGCGATTGCGATGAGAACCTTGATCCGGCGCGCTCCGCGATCGGCCCTTGATCACAGCCTCGGCTCTCTCCTGCGCCGCGTCCAGGATGCCTTGCGCGATCTCCACGTCTTCCAGCGGCAAGTGATACTGATCTGGCCGCAGCTTCTCGGACTTCGCGCCGAACTTCTCGCGTCGCAATTCGCCGAGAATGACCTCCAACCGACGCCGCGCCTCTTCCGACGTCGCCAGCGCCGCCTGATGTTCGCTCAAGGCCGCCTGCGTTTGCGCCAAAAGCGCTTTCAATTGTTCATTTTCGTCGCGCAGCGCCGCGATGCTCATGCGCTATTTCGAGCACATCGCCGCCGCGCGTGCCACATTCAAAATAGCTTCCGAGTCATTCTGCCGCAGTTATCCAGCCGCCTGGGGACGCCGCGCTTCTTCCGGGCGGACCAACCTCCAATCCAGCCCCTCGAACAGGGCTGCGAACATCGCCGGCGATATCCGTATCACGCCGTCTGCGATCGTTGGCCAAACGAACTTGCAACCTTCAAGACGCTTGTGCACCAACACCAGACCCGTTCGATCCCAGACCAAAATCTTGATCCGGTCCGCTCGTTTCGATCGGAACACGAAGGCTGCGCCGCTGAACGGGTCGAGACGAAGCATCTCCTGCACCTTCGCCGCAAGCCCATCGTGGCCACAGCGGAAGTCGATCGGCCGCGTCGCGATGTAAATCTTCAGATCGGCACCGGCCGCGATCATCGTGACGCTCGCATCGCGCGGATCACACGGGACAGCTGCTCGCCATCTATGGCTGTGTCCGTCCGCAGCACGACATCGCCGATCGCGATCTCAAGCTTGATCGCCGGAACCTGACGCTCCTCCAACGCACCTTCCACGACTAGCGGCGCGAATGTCGGCTGCGATACCTCGCGCGGCGGCAACACGCCTCGTTGCCGAAGCCGCCGTCGCCAATCGTAGATCTGCCAGCGCGTCGCTCCGTGCTTGCGCGCCACCTCGGACACCTGGGCACCGGGTAACAGACTCTCGGCGACGATCCGAGCTCTCTCAGCTTCCGAACGTACGCGGCGCCCCGATGGTCCTTCAAGAACCTCCAGCCGGCTCACCGATCCCCTCGTTGAGCCGTCCAAATGGACGTCCTTTTTGCTGTCCAATCCCATCCGAAACCTCCGTCCAAGCCGGAGGCTTCTTTCCCACGTTCATTCGAATTCTGAAGCAAGGGTATCGGCTTCGCGCTTACGGATGACCGCCATGGCCGAGCGCTACGTTAATCAGGCCCGCGAACGCGAGTTCGCCAGGATTGTCCGGGACGCTTGTCACAACGCGGCATCACGGGAGATGTCGATCCCATTCCCGTCGACAGGCTCGAAGAGATCGCAAGCGAAGTCGCTGCAAGAGCCTCGGCGCACTCAATCGGTCTCCCGTACGAGGATACGCTCAACTGGGAGCGCCTACGCGAACTGCTTCGCGTAGCGCACGGCGAGTCTGAGTAGGTAGCCAACCTCAATCTTCCTTCGCTCGCCTGCCCAGCGCATTAAGTCTCGGCGGTTGCTGGTAACGATCCCTCGCGCGGGTGAGGCTTACGGGCAGACGGGTCCCTGTCGCGAAAGCCAAGGTTAACGAGCTCACGCGCGGTAAGAAGAACGAGCGACGGGATAAAGTCCATGCGCCATGTCCGGGAAGGAATCGATGGCTCGCGGCCCAAGATCAAGTTCGGTGCCCATGCCGCTTGAAAAACGCTTCGCGCTGAAGCACTACCCATGCGTCGCGAACGTGCCCTCAAGGAGCCGCGGGGTTATTACCTGCAACAACTGGAACAGTCGGCTGCGGCGCATATTTAGCGGCGAAGTCCGAGCAGAGCCTGTTTCGATATTCGGCAGGCAAGGACGCGAGCACCGATGCGGCAGCCGCCGCCCTTGCGTCTCCCTTCGATTTCACGGTCAGGTAGGCGATCAACCGATGAAGGGTGAGAAAGATGGAGAAAAAATTCCGCGTATTGACGTAGAAGCAATGATTGCCTTCCAGGCTGCCCTCCCGGTCCTGCCGATGCCGCTGAACGATTGCTGTTCCCGCATCAAAGTCGGTGACAGCAAAATTGCCATCACCGAGCGGCGTGAATAAGGGAGGATTGCTGAGAAACTTGCTCAGGTCGAGCTCCTGTCCGCGCACAGCCCCGATCAGCGACATTCGATCCGCCATGGAGATGTTGCGGCGAACTTGAAATCCTTTCTGCAATTCAATGGCGCACACGACGTAGCGCGGAAGGCGAGTAGATTCCATTGCCTTTCCTTGAGCGGCCGGCGTGCACAGATCCTGCTTGACGAGCTGAGCCAGATGGGCAAGCGCGCCGGACACCCCGACCGCCTTCCCCTTCAGGAGCAGAGGAGCAGGATCTTTCTGACGGAGCTTGATTCCAATATCCAGCAGGTCGTCAAACTCATCGCCTGCAGGAAGGTCCATCTCGAGCAGGGACGACCACCCGAACGGCCAAAGCCAGATCGTCGACCGCACTTTCCGGTTCGTGTTCCACACGGCTCCATTTAGCGTTAAATCGAGATTCTTGGGCCTGCAGCGTACCGGCCACACAAAATCGCTGGCTTCTCCAAACGGAGTTATACTTCCTGGTACATTGCTAGCGACCGTCTGATAGCGCGGCCAAAGGTGATTCCGTCGCAGATCGAGTTCATTATTCAGAGGAAGCAGGACCAGGTTCGCAAGTTCGATCTTGGTGCCGCGGGTGCGCATCTGGCGGAAATCAGAAGCGGACCAAAGGAAATGGACCCTTGGATCGAAATCGGCCCCAACGAACGGCTGCGACCAGAGATGAACGTCAAAAACACAATAAACCACGCGCGCCATTTCAAATTCCTCGCAAGCGCCGCATCGGGGGTGACCACCTTCTATTGACCGTTTACCGTTTGTCTTCTCGCCCTTGGCGCGATATTCTCACAACGCTGTACAGCTGGGCTACGTGCCCAAAGATGCCGCCACTGCTTGCCACACAAGGCGAGCAAGGCGGCAACTATCTCCTGGGGCCGGCCGCAAGGCCGGTCCCAGCCGCATCATTTGGTCACGATGACAGGTTTGCTCTCTTTAAGCTCATCTCGCATGACCGCCAAACGCACGGCCTTCTCATCGAAGTACTTACCAATCGTATTCGTTGCTTTGAGACCGCCAGCGTCGTCCGGTTCCTTGACCGGATCATCCATTTCCGGCTGAATCTTCCACCAGGCAGCTTTTCTCATGAGTTTGACGAACTTGTTCTTTCTGACCAATTCCTCCGCTTTCGATCGCTTCGTCTCGTCGGATATCTTGAGCTTAAACCATCCGAGCAAAATCTTGCCGCCGTCGTACGTGGGCACTGCAAGCGAACCGAAAAACTGCTTATCGCCCTGGATCATCATGACGGGCTCGAAGTTGCCCCCGGCAGCGCGCAAAGCTTTCCGGAGCATTCTGCCGGGACTGTCAGTTTCCTGGACAACGCGGGCTTTGCGCCATTGACTGGCTATAAATGACAAACCTTGCAAAACGACGGCTGCAATGAAAGCAAGCGCGATCGCAGCGCCACAGAGCGCGAGAAACGCAATCGCACTTACACTTGATCCGATCCCTGCGAAACGCAGCTGCAAGGAAGGAAATCCAAGCGCCGCCAGAAGGAACAAGAGAACCGAGATAAAAATGCTGAGTGTGACGGACTCCGTCGCACCGAGTTCTACTTTCCATTTGGGAGCGAATAATCGCAAAATCATCAAGAAAAGCGTGCCGGGAATGATGTACGACGCAAGACGCAGCGAAACACCGCCAACGCTTTCCGTTCCGAATAGGCCGATGCTCAACTTCTTTTCCGCAACAAGCGCGCCGGCAGTCGTTTTGTTGTCCTTCACGTTCTGAAGTGAATAGCTGAGACCGAACCCCAGATTCTCGTCACGCTCTTCGATGCTGGAATCTGCCTTCAGGCACAATTTGTTCCGCACCAGCGTCGAACCGGGCTCAACGCTGCCGAGAACTATAGTGTCTTTTGTGGAGCACACGCCGCTTGTGTCGAGGGTGCCGACTTTCAAGAAGGTCGGCCCAAACAAGCTGAGACCCGCATCGATTATCCTGGCCTCGGTCGCATTCTCGATCCACACGTTGAAGCTCATCGTCTGGCCGGCGAGAATTTCATTGCGCTCTAGAATAACCGTCAACGCCGGCTTGCCGGGAGCATCGGCCGAGGCCGCAACGCCAGGAAGCACACAGGTCACCAGCTGAAGGACGATGGTCCAAAAAAAGCCACCCGGCCTACGATTTAAAAAAGAGCGCACGTGCCGCTCCCATTGAATTTCACGGTGCAGGCCCCGCGGCGCGTCACCGCATCAAATTGCGTTCTACTAAAGCTTGCAGTAAGCTAGACTTGCTCGGAGGGTAAGGCAAGCTCGTGCGGCAGCCTAGCCCAGCACCGCAAAATTGGCGCGAAAACGATCGAGCCCTTTTATGGCAACGACGCACCGCAGCCCGGTTCGCTTTTGAACGCGCTTGCCTGGTGTGGCCCCCCGGATACAACTCGACATTTTTCGTCAAGGCTCCTGCTACTCAGACTTGCCAAGACGGCATTACGGCCCGATCGTATCGGTTGCGACGAAAATCTATTGCGAGGAAAAACTTTTATCGGGAGACGGATATGGCCCCTCATCCTCCACCCTGCGCCGCCAATGAAGTCTTGTGGGGAAACCTGTGCTACCCCCGCATCGATGCGATCCGTATCGAGAGGGTCGGCGCCGACTACAAGTTCATCCTTGAGGAAGTGCCCGGCGAGCTGCTTCCCGGTTTAGCGGACAAAGCCGGCGATCAGGCCAATTTGCACGTCAAGAAGGCGGGCCCCGGTTTTGAGGTAACGATCACCTCGGTCCCGCACGGGGATGCGACCGATCTACTCAAGCAGCTGCGGCCTGATGAGCCGAACCTCAAGCTGCCAGACTGAGGCATGCCATAATGCTAAGTTTGTCCTTGAGGGTGTGCACGGCAGCGCTGCTCCTGACGATCCCCCTCGCCGGCTGCGGCCTTGTCCCGCCTACGCTCACAGAAGCGTGGGAGGCGCAAGATGTCGGCCCCGACATGGTGCTTAAGATAAAGCGCAATATTCTGTGCGAAACCATCAAGGGGATACGCAGGGTCAATCAAACTCCAACCGGATTCGGACCGCCGATACCGCCAGACTATGGCATTCAGTTGCAGTTGACCCCTAGCGTTGTGGAAAGCTCGGGCTTCACGCCGAACCTGACTTATAATCGTACGCTTACGAACGGATCGGAATCGGGCCTCTCGATCGGTAGGAGCTGGAGCGTAGGCCTTTCGGGAGAGCTTTCATCGACTGCAACACGAACGGATACAGCCTACTCCTACTGGAGTGTCGGCAGCATTGCGGGCCCCGGCAAGAACAAAGACATGTGCGACGAGCAGGCGTGGCCTATCGAACGAGACGCCAGCTCACTTCTCGTGAAGTCGGATTTGGGTATAGCGCGTTTTTTGGAGGACCACGTAAAGGCTGCCGATCTGCTCCATTCATCAAAGCCGCAGGGTGCGAAGAAGCCTGAAAAGATCGACGTTTACAGTTACGATCTGAAGTTCGTGGTTGTCTCCAGCGGCGGCGTAACCCCTCAATTCAAGCTTATTCCGCTGTCCGGCGGCGGAACGCCGATCCTGAACCTGAATCGCTCCCGCACACATGAGCTGCTGCTTACCTTCGGGCCAACGGGTCCCAATGGCTTCGCCCCGTCCCAAATCTCGTTTTACCAGCACATCAATACCCAACTGGGATCGACCCTCGCGCGCAGGCCTGGGCCCTAGAGGCGCCAGTTTATTAGCCGCAGTTGACTGCAGCAGCATCGCCGCGGGGAGCAAAGCGGACATCGCTTATACTTCCGCTCATGCCCGTTTTGACCGAGTAGCGCGGCGCTAGCGGCAAATGTCCGCGGGTACAGCCCTCCCGGTGCATGCGCTCCTCGAAGCGACTTCCGGTCGTCGCTTCACTCCGCACCGTTCAGGTCGGGCGCAAAAACATCGTGCGGAAGCGAGAAGTGCTCCACCCTCTTCGCCGGCTTGTTATTTAACAACAACCGAACGACGTCGGGGCGGGAGTAATGCCCCGCAGGGTCAGCCGCGTTCTTCGCTATGCCGATCGCGGCAAGATCGATAGTGGCATAGACGATCCCTACGCTGGTTTCAGGCAACTTCTCCGCGAGCGGACTGCCGTCAGGACCGTAGATTACGGCATGTCCGCCGCCCTCATGCACCAGGTTGCGCTTGTCCTCTGTATCGCACATCTCCTCGACCATCTCCCGGGAGATAACGGCGCAAGGCGCCAGCACGAAACAGGATCCTTTCGACCGCATAAATCTTGCTGACGGCATTGTTGGTCTCCCAGCCAAGCGCGTACGCAAAGGGCTCGTACATGGAGAGCGTTCGATGAACGCGCGGACCTGCGGCATGTAGCGTGGGACCGGCGGCCTGTTCTCCTTGCCCTTGCACTGCAGAAGCTCGTTGCCGTCCGCCTTCACGTCAAAGTGACATGCGCTTTGTTCTTTGCGTCGCGCAGCGAGTAGATGATCCGGCTACGGTCTTTGACGGCCGCGTCATACGCGCCCTGCCCGACGCAATGACCCATCATCGCGCTTTCGCGATCGAGCGCCGCCGGCGTCAAAAGACGCACGATCCGGCTGCCGTCGGCGAACGTCATCACCGATTCTTCGCCCTCGCCGTCGATATGGGGCGCGGCCGCCGCATTGAAAGCGAACCGCCGCATCGCCTTGTCGGCTTCAGCGATCGCCTGCGCGAGCGAGCCGATCTTAAGGAGCTTCAGCGGACGGCCTTGCTCGTCGCAGCGCTGCAGCCATTCTTCGTTGTTCACCCGCGCAGCTTCGATCCAGTCGGCAACGTGGCGCACACGCGCCTCGAGCGCGGCATTCGGCACGAAGCGATGAAACCTAACGCCGGACGCGAACTTCTCGCGCAGCCAGCCCGGTGCGTCAGGATCTTATTTTTCGAGAGGCTGAAGACCGTCCGGCCCATTGCGCAACGCGCGTTCCAGACAAATAGCCAGCAGTCGCGCTGTGGCCTGGTTCTGAGAACATCCGGCGAGGAAGGTGTTGATTTCACCACTGTCGACTACGTTGTATTCCAAAAACGGCGTGGGGCAAAGCCCGGTAAAGGTTTAACAACGCCACGGTTATAACACGCGCGCTTTCCTGTTTTCCAGCAAATCCGTTAAATCATTGAATCGTTGGAAAATTGTTCTGCACAGCGAGATAGATATTAGTGCGTGCTCATAAGGATTCGGCGGCCTGGTGATCGAAAGACAACGGTCCGGCTTTAACGCCGGCGAAGGTGGCGCTTGCCGCCGTCAAGGGCGACCGGACGATCGCTCAACTGGCCGAGCAGTTCGACGTCCACCCCAATCAGATCACGGCCTGGAAGGCCCAATTGGAAGGCGGCGCGTGCGGAGGTTTTTGACCTGGCAGTGCTGCGCCCGCCGCGCCTGCGATCGACGTAAAGTCGCTGCACGCCAAGATCGGAGAGCTGACGCTGGAGAACGATTCCTAAGAAACGGCAGCACCAGCTTTCGGCAACACGGGCTGGAGAACAAACCCGAATGCCTTGGCACGCCGATGCAGATTGTTGACGACCCGCGTGCGGTAGCGCGTCTCGTAGGATGAGCCCCCGGATCGACATACTCCATTCCGTGTCGCACCGCGTTGTAGAATAGGACTGCGATCTTGCGGGCCGTGGCGGTCACCGCCTTGGCCTTGCCGATGCGGGACGAGAGGCGCCTGTAAAAGGCGCCGAGCGCGGTGTCAGTGCGTCCGACGGTGACGGCAGCGAGGCGCAGAAGAGCCGCGGCCCGACCGCCGGATCGGCGCGTTCGTGACGAGAGCACTTTGCCGCCGGAGATCTTATTGCTCGGAGCCAACCCCAGCCAGGAGGTAAAATGCTTTGCACTTGGCCATGAGGTAAGGTCGTCGCCGCATTCCGCGATCAACTTCAGCGAAAGGTAAGGGCCGAGGCCGTCGATCATAGTGATGTCCTTTCCGAGCAACACGAACAGCGCCGCCCGCATGTCGAAAGCCAGAGCGTTCGCCTGATCGGTTCTGTTCCGACGCCGCGAGACTGGCGGTGCTGATCCATGATCACGACCCCTGTGGGTGCTGAGTTCCTTCAACACAGCTTCGATCCGGACATCGCAGGCTGATGCCTTCTCGCGATAGGCGTCGTAAAGGGCGAGTGCCTGATCGAGCGCATAACAGATGCTCGGCACGGTAGCTACCGGTGAGCGCCTTCGCGATCGCCTCGGCGCTGGAGTGGCAGCTGTAATGGCGTAAGCACGCCAGCGCCTCAGGGTCGCGCTCGCCGGCAAGGATCGCGCGAATGATGCCCAGGCCGGTCGCACCGGTGATGTCGGCCACAACGTGGTGGAGTTGAAGATTCATCTCAGTCAATGCTTTCTGCATATGCTGGATGTGTGAAGCCGCGTACTCCAGCAGAAGCTCCCGCTGACGCACGTAGGCTCGCAGTTCGGCAATCTGCCCTTTGGGTCGAAAGCCGGCTCGCAGCAACCCGAACGAATGGAGCCGCTGCAGCCACTGCGCGTCGCTGACATCGGTCTTGCGCCCCGGCACGTGCTTGGCATCGCGCGCGTTGACAAGAAACACAGTGAACCCCCGTGCATCGAGAAGCTCGAAGATCGGGATCCAGTAGACACTGGTCGATTCCATGACGGCGGTCTCGACGCCGCATTCTGAAACCAGTCGACCAGCCGATGCAGATCAGCCGTGAAGGTACCAAAGCTGCGTACTGGCTCAGGTGCGCGATCTGCCCTGACGGCAGCCATGTGCATGGTCGCGCCAATGTCGATGGCAGCCGCGTTCGGGTGCACCATGGGCATCGTGCGGTCGGCCCTGGATTTCGATTTGTTGCGGTTCATCTCCAATCCTCCTGCTGACACGGCGGAAGGGCTGGGCTACGCAATTTATTCATATTCCTAGACGGGATCGCCGGGACGGCGTCACCACTCTCACGTACGCAACAGCCCATGGACCAGGTTTTCTAGCGGGGTCACATGCCACCAAAATCATATCGGCCGCTCCCTTCCGGCCGCAGTCTAGCGGCAATGCGTTTCTATCCCACAGGGAGCGAGCAGCGCTGAGACCAGTTTTTTAGAAGGCGCGCTCACCAAGGCGGGATTGCTGAGCGCAAAGCGATGATCGACCGCGAGCACGATCTGTCGATCACCAAGCAAGCGGAAGTTTTGCAGATCAGCCGCGGCAGCATTTATCACCTGCGGCGTCCCATGAGACTTGGGCGAGCAAAGCATGCCGTCACCGCCGGGGTAGTCAAGAGGCTTTCTACCAAGAGGTGTGAGTTGCTTCACAATCGCGCTATGCAATGTTGGGTCGTCACGCTAGAATGCGCTCCTTGGACACATTGCGATGTGTGAAGTGGGATCACGCTTTTCACTTGCGGCCCAGCGTTGCTCTAATAGCGGGGCCGTCTTCTTAATTTGTCGCAATGATGCCCGTGCGCCGACCATGGCAGTCTGAACAAGCAGAGGGGGTAACATGCAGAGGATGGCCGTAGTACGCCTGTCACTGCCGAGCACATCTCCCAGTGCAACAAAGAAAGAGTTTTGGACCAACTATTGGCAGAGCAGCAGCCCGACTCGATCTCCCGCACCCGATGACAATGAACGGGCGCTCATTCAAGAGTTCGGGACAAAGCTCGCGCAGAAGATTTCTCGTGTGGATCGGAGTTGGAGGGACGTCCGCATCGAAGTACGCGGCGTGCGGTATGGCTCCATCGAACTGTTACTACTCGTCATCGGCGGGGAAGAGCTATTAAGCGAGATGTTCTGGACGGTGCTCGAATTCAGTGCGCCGGAGGCGTTCAACGACACCGTGAATGGCAACGTAGCCTTGCAAGCGCACGTCTCGCCAGGGCAAGGGGGACTTGCCGGCGGCGCAGGTGGGCATGGTGGGGGCGCAGGTGGGCATGGATTTAATCGGGCTCTTGCGGCCGCGAGGACGCCACTGACCGCGCTCATACTCGGCGCAGTGATCATCATCTACCTTTTGATGTGGAGGGTGGAATCGCTCGAAAAAGAGTACACCGCGTTGCACCACGACCACACGTCGGTGGTGAACAAGCTGACCGAGCAGAACACCGTGCTGACCACAGGACTAATGCTAAGGCTTGGTATTCCCGTGCCGCCCGGGAAAGACGAGCACAAGCAGGAAGGCAAAGCTGAAACTTCGACGCCGTCGCACAGTTCGCAGACGCAGGCTCCTCCCGCCTCTTCCCCGCTGCTTCCTCCTCCGGCTGGATCGCCACACACGAAAGCGGAGCCAGCGCCGCCGACACAGATATCACCATCTCCTACCTCTGAGCCACAGACGGGAACATCATCGTCCCCACAGCCAAACGTGCAGTCATCTCCACAAGGCGAGAAGCGCGGAGAGTCCCACTAATCTCTAAGATGTTCGTTGCCGTAGAAACTCGGTGGGCTGCTTGCAGTCCTGGCGTTGCCTAAGGTGCGGAATTCCTCGCATCTGAACCAAAAAGGAGGCTCAAGGTCCCATCTTCCCATTGTGAGTGAATCAGGAGGTCAACCATGTCCTACCCGATCTACCGCAGACCGCAAAGAGAGGAACTTCTCAGCCAAGGTGACATTCTGGATCCCGAGCCCTTGCGGACAACCTTGAAGAGGCATCAGCGCCGATCATTTACCCTATCGATCTCCATCGCGACGGTGGCATCAATCTCCGCGGGTTCGTGCGTGGTTGCCGGAGGACCGTGAAATTCGAAATGACTAGGCTTCCCAAGCTTGGGCGGAGGAATGGGGGACTTGCGCTGGGCGCGGATTGCGCCATCGTCGCCGGCGCGACAGACAGAAAGGCGACGGCATGAACGGCCTCGGTCTCTCAGGACGCATCACCGTGATTTCCGGCGGTTGCGGCGACATCGGCCGAGCCGTGCGCGAGCCGCAAGTCTCCTCGTGCGCGAACTAAGGTTGAATCTGATGCTTCGCCTCGCTGGTCAATTTGAAGGCACAAGCGACGCTTTCGCGGACAACGAAAGAATTGGGTTGGAGGCGTCGCGTGCAAGAGGTCGTGATGCACGCCAATCTCCGCCTCGCCCGGATCGGCTATTCAGCCCACCCAGTCAATGGCCGTGCACTCGACGAAGTTCTAGTGATGAACGCGAACTATAGACTATCTCAACGAACTTCCACGCTGAAGGCAGGACCGTCTCATCCCATGTGTTACCGAGTGGGTCCGGGTCCACATCGATGCGGGTTGCCACAATCATAAGGTAGTGTCTTACATATGCCGAGCGAAGCTCGGCAGCTTGCACACGTAGTCAACTTCCATTTTGGAACCCTGAACCCATGCTCCCTTGCAGAGTCGGTAAACCGGGCGTACCGCTGAGGTTGATGTGAAGATCAAAAAGAACTGGTTGAGTGTCGGCGGGACGTGCTCGAGTAAGGCGCCACTTTCGCCCGTGTTCAGCACGAGACAGCTTGCCGCCGAGGCTGCCGTCAACGGACATGTATTTTGCTTCAAGCGGAGGATTGAATGGGACACGACGGGCCCCGTCTTTTGCAGTGTCTGTGACCACGATCGAGCCTCGCCGGACTTAATCTCTTGGAGAGCGACAATTTTGGTCGCCCTTGCCCGATGAACTCAGCACGCAATGGAACGAACAATCTCGCTTCTCACCTGAGTGTGTCGTCTCGGCTTCCGATCGGAGCATTTCGTACCCAACACTTGACCATGCGCCTTTCGGACGTCTAGCTCTATTGTTGTATTATACCGATGTCGATTGATGCAACTCTCAGCGCATTCACGCTGAAATCTCGCGTTTGGCCCCCTTTCTTCGGCTGATTCCAGCGCATGCGCCCGACTGCTAACGCAGCGGAATGCCGTTTTGGTGGGCGGCGCCGGTACCGGCAAGACCCATCTGGCTATCGCTATCGCCACAAGCTGTATCCACGATGGTGCCCGTTGTTGGCGAGCGGAAGCTTAGCGATGCTGAGCTGGTACTTGATCGATCTTGCCTGCTTCTCGCTGATGTCGGTGGTGAGCAGATCGCCGACAACGCGCTGCGACGCGGCTATCAGGCCTCTGTCGAAGAACGGCATACCTCTCTGGCGCCCGCACGCATAGGACGGCATCGCAGCGGAAGCGGCGGGCGATTACCTGAAGCTGGACGACCGCACCGAGAGCGGCAGATGGGTCAGCCTCGCGACTACCGGCTATGGACACGTCGGGACACCGTTCCGGACGATGGACACAGGACCGACGCTTCACGCGTCAAAATCGAGGTCCAGCGCACCTCGCATCCGGGATCTTGGAGCTGATCGAAGCAACAGCACCTCTCCCCGATATGTGCTCCGATATGTGCTGAGATGTCAGCACTTCTCGTTCCAGCTCTCCAATAAAAAGAAAGCCACAACGGCATCGAAAATCCTCCTTCGGCAACCTGATTGTGGGGCGCGGCCATGATCACCTACATAGTCGGAGAGTGCGGTGCGCACGATCGGCTCTTAGAGGACCGGCGCCGCCCCAGTCGTTCGGGCTCGCGCCGGCGTAGTTCGACAGAAAGGGATCGTGCCGGCACTGGCGATGGCAGCTCAGGAGCTCTCGGGTCCTCTCGCTGGACTTGGCCCGTGCTCGGCCGCGGCTCCATCAGCTCGAGCACCGCTCGTCCCTTGTCCGTGATGCGCCACCCTCGATTCACTCGCTCGACGAGTCGCTGCGAAAAAAGATCGAGCTCGGGCACGCGGGCGCCCATTCTCTTGGTGCGCGCCGCCCAATCCGGACCGCTCGTGGCCAAAATGGCCATGTCTCGCTTGAGATCCGGCATGGATGCGAACCCGTCCGGGTAGCCGACAAGGATCTTCAACACCGTGACCTGGAAATTCACATGAGCGCTATCAGAGTTGTCTGCATCTACCGCCACATCGTTGGCGCGGAGCGAAGAGCTTCCATGCCGACCTGCCGAAGGCGGTTCACCGTGATCTCACCTCTGTTGGCGGCCTCCAAGATCTTGGAAGCGACATGGGCCCGAGTGCCGGTTTCGCTGCGAGGCAGACTGTCGCAAACCTCCTCAAGAACAGCACGCAAAAGCGCAGTGGTCGTTGCGTCCAACACTTGGCGACTCCGGAAGGCGCAAAGAATGGTAGCAGAGAAAGCACGGTGAACCCCTCAAAGAGACTACTAGCTGATTCCAAAGTCGAGTATGAACTTCACCACAGTCGTCGTTGCTTGTTGATTGTCCAAGACGTTGCCGCCATGCCGTCGAAGCAGGACAGTTGTGCTGGTCTGGCTCCGCCACGCCAGCGCTGGAGGAACCGCCTCCGTGATGGTATTCAGCGCTGGAGCGGCTCTTTTTGACGATTTTCGCCGCGATGTCGGTGCGATGTCTCGCCACTTGCCAGAGTGTCTATTTTCCCGCGGCGAATCCATCTCCGGGGCAGCCGCAGCGGGCGTTCCGGTCCAGACAGACCGCCGGTGTTTATGTCCGATCGTTTTTCTTTCTTTGAGATTTCCTTTAAGCGCCGTGGGCGAAGCTGGTCATGGTCCGTCAGCACGAGCGAGGGCACGCCGGTTATAGCAGGCTCACGAAGCAGTCGAGCCGCCGCCGGATAGGAAGCGAACAGGGCGATATTTCTGCTGCTAAGCACGCCAATGGGCCCGCCTGTGTCAGTTTCGTCACGCCGAGCTGGCGAGCGGTGTCGGTCACGGCGTTGGCTCCCGCGCCATTAGGCCCTGGTCTGTGAGTGGCCATGTCATGACCATGTCCCAGTCCTCGTATTTTGCTGAATGCATCTAGGGAATGTCGCTGGCCGCCGTAACGGTGAGGTGATAGCGCGCATGCAGGGCCACTGTCTCGGCAACGATCGCGACCTCGCGCTCGAGCCTTGCCATCTGACCACTGAACCGGTCCGGAGTTTCACGAATGAGCCCTTCGGCCGCTGGCGCAGGAGCCAGAAAACGCTGAAGCGCCGTGTCGACGACCATGCTCTTGCCGGCTCCCGCGCGTTCGGTCGCGGCTTCAAGCCGCTCGAAGATGCTTTCGGAGAGCTGAACGATGATCTTCTTGGTTCGCAGACCTTCGTTCGAGCTCGGCTCCACCTGCCATCGGAACTTTTCCCAATCGAGCTGGCCTGACCTTCAGCCTCACCATCGATCTGCATTGTTTCTTCAGCTCCTCAATTGCGACCGCACGAAACGGCACACGCTATCCGTGCGGCGTGGCTTTCCGGTCGAAACAGATGAATCGGCCCAGCGATGATGCGTCGACAGAAGGGTCAATCCGACCACGACATCAATCGCGCCGACATCGGCGTCGTAGTCTGGCGTAGCCAAAGAAAGACGAGGCGGGCTCAAGATGAGCCGGATCTTTCAGCCTCCTGCGCGGCAGCTAGGGGCGACTCGCGATGGCCTTCTGGGACGTCAAGAAAGCTCCCCGCGCTTCACGACTCTGTGTCGGTCTGCCTTCGCGCGCGCCCGCTCGGCTCACCTAGGCCCGGCGCTCGATCGCCAAGGAGCCGTCACAGGCACTCTGCGCGGAGAAGTTTCTATTCGGGCTTCTTGGAGGCTTGCACGTCGATGCTTACCTCCTTCAGGACGCTGGATCCGCTCGCAAGTCGTCGTCCCAGCGCTTCGACAAAGCGGTCGTACCGCTCACCGCCCTTGGCGCGGGCGGCAGGGCTCGAATGCTCGGGCAATGCCGGAGTTGAGGTCAGCCAGAACCGGATGAAGAGCGCGACGGTCTCAAGCGTGATGCCATCATTGCGTTCAAGACGCTCGAGCACCCGCACAATCCGATCCAGCCGTTTTGCTATCACAGCCTCGCGCCGATCGGAATCGTCCGGAGAAAGGAAGGAACCTATTGCGGCCTCGACCACCAGCGACTTGGACCGGCCACCGCGGCTTGCGAAGGCCTCAAGCGTTTTGAACGTTCCGGGATCGAGATAGATGCTGAGCTGGACCTTTTTCACGCTGCCTCGCTCACAGGTCCATTCCATCGTCGGGATCGAGGGTGACGGTTCGCGCAACTCCCTGCATCGACCGGCTCATCAGTTGCGCCTGGACGGCATCCTCGTCACCCTCGTCGAGCTCGGGGTCGAACTCGTGCTCGCCGGCCGGCGTCTTGATCTCGATTTCCTCATGCAATTCCGGCTCGCGGCGTAAGCCGCCGTTCGCCTCGTCGCTCCTGCCCGTGCGCCTGGTCAGCAGCTGGCCCGACGGCGATATTTGGGCGCGGGCTGACCAGTCATCTGGGCGGGTGGGCTGCTTGTTCGGCTCCAAGCGGGGCGGCTTCAAGACACGTCGCTGGAATTGCGGATCCTCATAGTAGCGGACCTTGTTAGCACGGACCGGGTGCACACCGGAAATCATCACGACCGCGTCTTGCGGAGACAGTTGCATGATTTCGCCGGGAGTCAGCAGCGGACGAGAGGTCTCCTGGCGGCTGACCATCAAGTGCCCAAGCCACGGGCTCAGGCGGTGGCCCGCATAGTTCTTCATGGCTCGCAATTCGGTCGCAGTTCCGAGCGCGTCGGAGACGCGCTTGGCGGTGCGCTCGTCATTGGTCGAAAAGGCGATCCGGACGTGGCAATTGTCAAGGATCGCATGGTTCGGACCGTAGGCGCGTTCGAGCTGGTTAAGGCTCTGCGTGATGAGAAAGCTGCGGATGCCGTAACCTGCCATAAAGGCGAGTTGGCTCTCGAAAAAGTCGAGCCGGCCGAGGGCTGCAAACTCGTCAAGCATCAGAAGCAGCTTCTGCCGGCGCCGGTCGGGATCAAGGCTCTCGGTCAAACGCCGTCCGATCTGGTTCAGGATGAGCCGCATCAAGGGTTTGGTGCGGACGATGTCCGATGGCGGCACCACAAGGTACAGTGAGACGGATTCAGGACGGTCGACGAGATCACGGATGCGCCAATCGCTTCGCGCGGTGATCTTGGCAACTACCGGATCACGATAGAGCCCGAGGAAGCTCATCGCCGTCGAGAGCACACCCGAGCGCTCGTTCTCGCTTTTGTTCAAAAGTTCGCGTGCCGCTGATGCGACGACTGGATGGATGCCTGTCCCAAGATGCGGAGTCGCCAGCATTGCGTTGAGCGTAGCCTCGATCGGGCGAGATGGATCCGAAAGGAAATTTGCAACCCCAGCGAGAGTCTTATCGGCTTCGGCGTAGAGGACATGCAGAATTGCCCCCACCAAGAGTGAGTGGCTGGTCTTTTCCCAATGATTGCGGCGCTCGAGTGCACCCTCAGGATCGACGAGAATATCGGCGATATTTTGAGCATCTCGCACCTCGCAGTCGCCACGGCGGATCTCGAGGAGTGGATTGTAGGCGGCGCTGGCCGGATTGGTCGGATCGAACAACAGCACGGGCCCAAATTGCGCGCGCCATCCGGAGGTCAACTGGAAGTTCTCACCCTTGATGTCATGGACGATGGTGGAGGCCGGCCAGGTCAGAAGAGTCGGAATGACGAGGCCAACACCCTTGCCGGAGCGCGTTGGCGCAAAGCATAGCACATGCTCGGGCCCGTCGTGGCGCAGATAGTGACGTCCGAACCGGCCGAGCACGACGCCGTCAGGGCCTAACAGTCCCGCCCGTTTGACTTCGCGTAGATCGGCCCAGCGCGCCGAGCCGTAGGTGGTGACGTCCCGCCCTTCATGGGCCCGCAGGACCGAGAGCAACATGGCCATCGCTATGGCCGCGATGCCGCCGCTTGCAGCAATCGCGCCACCCTCCACAAAAACGACGGGCGCGTAAGCATCGAACTTGAACCACCAGCCAAAGAAAGCTGCCGGCTGATAAATTGGCCAATGTCCGAGCTTGAACCAGGGAGCCCCAAGCTGCTGCTGGAAGGCAAGCCGCCAAGCTGTCCATTCGGTCGCCGCCCACAGGAACGCGAGCACGATGAGGCAGACCAGGATGACCTGGTGCCAAATGATTTTTGTCGCCGACATGATCGGGTTATCTCGGCATATCGACGTGCGCACACAACTAAAATGGTGCTCGCGTCGCAGTGGCGCGCGTGGCAGCGCAGAGATCGGCGGGGACAAAGCCGAGATACGTAGCCAACCCATTCAAGTTAAGCGGGACTGATCGATCGAGGTTTGCATCACGAGACGGCGCCGAAACGCCGATTATGTGCGTGAGAGCTCATGGATAGGCAGAAAACGCTGACTTCGCTCAAGTAATGTGAAGCGTTCCTGAAGATTGCCCCTCCTGGAGCATTCAAACCCTGGTGTCGCTGAATGCGTCCCGGAGTTCTGACGATCGCGCAATAGATAAGCTCACCCGCGGCCAAGCGACCTTCCCCAAGAGCCACCTGAATCGCATGAGGTTATCGTACTTCGGCAATGCTGGTGGCTCAGGTAAGGTGGAGGTGTGGCGCATTCAAAGATGCGCCTGCTCAGATTGACCACGCCGCTTGCTGGTGCTGTGACCCTGCTACTTGCCGGGGTGGTCGTGACAGACGCGGCCGACTGCCCGCGGCAGGATGTGCTCGGCACCTCCCGCGTCCTCGAGGTCGATGCAAAGGCGTACCCGCGCGTTGGGTTGAACAGCTTTCGGGAAACGCTCCCTTTGGCCGACCATGAGGTCGTCCTCACCTTTGACGACGGGCCGCGGCCGCAATCACGCAAAAGGTACTGGCGGCGCTCGCCGAGGAATGCGTGCGGGCCACGTTCTTTCTGGTCGGCAAGTCCTCCGCAAAGTCTCCAGAGCTTGTTCGCCGAATAGCTGCCGAGGGCCACCATCGCACACCACAGCTGGTCGCATACGATGATGTCGAAGATGACCTTCGAACAGGGCAAGAGGGATATTGATCGCGGAATTGCCGCTGATGAGACGGGCTCAAGGGCGTCTCCGCCCCAAGCCCGCCATCCCGCTTTTTCCGGTTTCCGTATTTCGACTCGAGCCCAGTGACGCTCGAATTGTTGCGTTCGCGCGGGATGGTCGTGTTTGGAGCTGACCTTCCGGCGGGCGACTGGGAGAACCTAACCCCAGAACAAGAACTAAAGACCGTTACCGGGCGATTGGAGGTCGCAAGCAAGGGTATCATTCTCCTGCACGATGCCCAGGCCCAAACGGCCGCAATGATGCCGGCGTTCTTGCGCTATCTGCACGAGAATGGCTATCGCATCGTGCATCTGGTGCCGGCTGGCGCGATCAAGAGCAACGCTGAAGTCATCCCAGCGGCAAGCCGCAGCAGTTCGCGGCAATGACAGCGGGTAGATTGGGTTAATCTAACCAGCTGGTTCTCACGGTGAGCCCGGGTCCACATCGATACCATGGCACGGCCGTATCGCCCACTAGCGAAGCTCTCTTTCTTTGGCGAGATCGGGTCTCATTTCAGGAGGGATCCCGATCCAACCGTTGCCGCCGCGGTCGGTGATGTCGGCCTTATCCAATCCGGAGATTCTCGGCTGATACTTTGCCGGACCGACCAGCCTTGGCCTCGAAGCTGATCCGAGCGCCTTCTGCCAAGCCGGTGTATCCGGCCGTTTCAACGGCGCTGATGTGCACAAAGACGTCGGGGGCCGCCGTCATCCGGCTTGATGAAACCGTAGCCCTTGGTCGTGTTAAACCACTTTACAGTACCGATCGTCACCGTCACTTCTCCTAAATGAACACATGCGATCTAGCGAAAACTCGCACCGGCATCAAGATCTCCAGGAGGAGACAGTTGCTCGGAACCGGGCACGCAGAAGGGTCGAACCAGCGAACGTCCCGGCCCCCGAGACCCGCTGGGACATGGTTGCAGTGAGCGCGACTACGGCGAACTTCTTCTAGCGACAAAAGGATAGCGGGCTTCACTTGTACGTGGGTGAGCGCAGCCCAGCTAGGGCGGCAGTCTTGCGTCGTAGCCCAGCAAAGAGACTGCCAGTCAAAGTGACAGGCCCCGTTTGCGGTTCCAGGACCAATCGACATTGCCTGGACCTGCGATCCCGCTCACCTGTTTGCCCAGTTCCCGTTCTAGTGAAGGAGCCCATGGCACGAGCTGAAAGCCGAGTCCATTGTCGATCATGGCAAAGCGCCCCGAGGCGAGGGAAAGCCGCTGACGATATGTCCCCGAAACCTGTTCACCTGATTGAGCAGGTAGATGCGTAAGCCCGGTCTCCTCCGCAAGGCGCCGGCCGGCGCTATCGAGCTCGCGGCTTCGCAAGGTCTCGATCAGATCGCGGCCAAGCCGCACTCTGTCGCCGTGCCGCTGGGCAAGTCCGTACTCTGTCAGCACATCAATTCGCTGTTCCAGGGCTGCCCGGACCTCTGCGCCGAAACCGGCGCGCGAGAACTCAGCAGGTTCGCGCGCCACAAGCTGCCGGTCGAGCCATGTGGCGCCTTCCGCGGTGACCTGCTTGTCGAGGACGAGTTCCGATCTTACCGCGAGTGCGATGCGTGTCCGTCCCTTCGCATCCTCAAAGCGGCGGAGCTCCACGACGCCTCCAATCGGTCCGTCGCCAGCCGCCTCGATATCGGGGAGTTTGAGGTGATGGATGCGCCCGTCTATGCCGTCGACAATGGCAAAGGCATTGCCCCTCAGCTCGTCGTCGTGTCCGCGGGCGACGAGACGGCCAATGATCGGTTCACCGTGATGCTCGCCTTCGAGCGCAAAGGAGGACGGTGAGCGTGCGATACCATCCTTGGCAATCGCCTTGTGCAGCCGCTTGATGATGTCGCCGCGCTCGCCAAGCGCCCTCAGGCGTGGCTCGGCGTCTTCGGCCAAGACCCAGCGAGCGGGCCCCGCCGGCTCTGCCACACCCAGGCGCTCCAGCATCCGCATCCGCCCGATCCGAATGTCTCGTAACGGGTCCCGGGCACCATCCCGTTCCGGCTTTAAATCGATGACCCCATCGGCCGATCCCGCTTGCCGCGCGAGCACCCGGTCGAGCCTGGTCCAGCGTTCGGCGGTCACCTCGGCTTCCAGCCCTTCCCGGATCTGGAGCTCGGATCGGGGACCCAGTTCGCGGGTGACGAGATCGCCGGCCCGGGCGCGCAAGCCAGTTGCGATGTAATCGCGGCTGATGACGAGATCTTTTCCATCATCGGCGCGTCCGCGCACGAGAATATGAATGTGCGGGTGCTCCGTATTCCAGTGATCGACCGCGACCCATTCGAGGCGCGTTCCAAGGTCGCGCGAGGCCTGATCCATGAGCTCACGGGTGAAGCTGCGCAGGCTGGTGAGCTCGCCTGCATCATCGGGCGAAACGATGAAGCGGAAATGGTGTCGGTCACCCTCGCAGCGTTCGGCGAAGGCGCGGCCGTCTGCTTAATCTCCGAGAGCGTCAAAGAGCTTGCCTGGCGCTCCGTCCTGGGTGACCCCGTCACGCTGCAGATAACCAAGATGGGCCCGCAGCGCCCCGGGCGTGCGCATTCGGCGAACCACCCGCGCCTTGACCATGGCGCCGCGAGCGCGGTTGTTGAGCAGTCTGGACGCTGCAAGGCTCGCGGCGCGCCCACGCCCGAAGTTTGTTCCACGACGATAGCCGCGTGACAGGCCGCCGGCCTTCTGCGCGGCTCTGAGGGCCTGCGCCAGAAACGGCTTTGCCCGCGGCGCTCGCGTAGAGCGAATGCGGCCAGGGCGGATTCGGAAGTC
This sequence comes from Bradyrhizobium sp. 4, assembly GCF_023100905.1. Classification (NCBI taxonomy): domain Bacteria; kingdom Pseudomonadati; phylum Pseudomonadota; class Alphaproteobacteria; order Hyphomicrobiales; family Nitrobacteraceae; genus Bradyrhizobium; species Bradyrhizobium sp. 4. The sequence continues at coordinate 136,036 of NZ_CP064687.1, read as the reverse complement.
GTCCTTACCGGCCATCGTTTGCCGGCAGAGTGCAAAAAGCTGAGCCGCGGCTGCAATTTGGCAAAACTGAAAATGTGCGCTCAAGATTCGCAAGTTGCACCGGATGATTGAAACTAAGGCAAGATTTCTCGCAACCGACCGGCCGCACCTTGCGGCTTTTATCCTGCCGTCTTAATCGGTCGTGTCGTCTGTCTGACCTCAGCCATTCTCGCTTCCTTTCTCGCTTGCGACAAGCCTCTCTGATCCACGCCATGACACGATGCGCCGCGAGGCTTGCGAGTCCTGATGCGCCGTGCAGTCTTCCGCGCTCAGCGACGGCACAGTTTCGCTGCAGCAAGGCAGCGCGGACGCCGTCGCGGCGCATCTTTCCATCGGTGTGACGGAGCCACATCACAGGCAATCCGGCGCGATCGGTCGGCATCCGAAGATGCATCGTCGCAGGCAAGATAACGTGCGTTCCGTCGTGTTGGTGCTGCACCAGTCCTCATCCGCCGGCGGCGGAGCTCCGTGTTCAGGTCGCGGCCATCACCGCGTCGTTGCCAGGTTGCAGGATCACGCGCCTCATGCGTAGGGCCCGAGCAATTTGCGCTGCTTAGCTGTTGTTTCGGCATGCATCTCCGCCGCCGAGGCGTCCGGATCGCCGCAGTAGAACGTGCCGCTGGTCCACATCGCATGCATGATCACAGCGAGCTTGCGCGCTACCGCCACCGTCGCCTTGCGGTGCGAGGAGCGCTTGGCCAGCGCCAGCCCCCACGCCTTGACCTTGTCTTTTTTCTTGTAGCGAGTCAGCAAAGCGCTGGCCGCCTCGTACAGCGCCCGCCGCACGTCACCGTCGCCCGCCTTGCTGATCCGGCCCTTGACGTCGATAGACGAGCCGGACTGCCAGCGCCGCGAGGTCAGGCCAAAATAGGCCGCCACGTCGCGCGAGCGCCTGAAGCGCGAGGGATCGTCGACCGCGGTCATAAAGCTCAGCGCCGCGATCGGGCCGACGCCAGGAATCTGCATGAAGCGCCGGCACAGCTCATGGCCGGCGACCAGGCGAACCACCAGGTCGTGCAGCCGGCAGTACTCCTTCCACAGCGCCGCGCGCGCATTCAGCATGGCGTCGATCAGCTCGCTGACAAGTGCATCGTGGGCCACCGCCTCGCGCACGACTTGCGCAAAGCCGCCGCGCCCGACCCGGTTCAGCCGGATGCCAAACACTTTCAGCGAGTGCCGGATCGCATTCTCGAGGTCCACAAACTTGCGCTTCAGATTGCGCCGGTGCGTCAACAACAGCCGCAGCCGGTAGCAGGCCTCGCTCTTGATATGGGCGCGCCGGAACCAGCCGGTGCGCATGATGTGGGCAATCCCGAGCGCATCTGCCCGGTCGGTCTTGTTGCGCTGCGCCTTCAGCGCCGCGCGAACATGCAAAGTCTCCAGGCAGACCGCCGGCAGGCCAAGCCTGAGCAGCTCCGGATGCAGCCAGGGCGACAGCGATCCCGCCTCATGACCAAGGCGTCGCAAGCGGCCAAGATAGGGCGTCAGCGCCACCTTGATCGCGTCCGGATCGGTCACCACCGCCGTCTCCAGCATCACCTTGCCGGTCGCATCCACCACGCAGATCGCCGTCTCGTCCATGCCGACGTCCAAACCACAGAAGAATTCCATCACACGCCTCCCGCGTTGCTGAGCCGGTGCAGTGTGCGCAATATTCATCGCGCAGACCATCTGCTCCGCCGCCGCAAGTTCTGCAGGAGACCGATTACGGGCGGCCATCCCCGGTCTGCTCCTTCCGCCCGTCCTCATCACTTTCCAAAATGCGAGACCTTGCGATGGCATGCGAGGAGATGCGATTATCGTCATTGAGACTTCACCTCCCCGATCGCGGCACGAACAGGCCACTCGCATGGGGCAAAAGTTCAGTCGCGTGGGAATTCAGCGCGTCTTTCGATGAAGGCGTTTCGTGCAGAGCGGATGCCGAGCTCCGTTCGCGCGACCAGCGATAAAATCGCGGAACGAACAGCTTGGCTTGCTTCCAATTTGTGCCGTGACCAGGGACCGAAGTATCGCGCCAGCGCTGTATCATGCCGGTCAATGGCTCGAGTTTGTTCAGGTAGGCCAGGGTTTCTTCAGGCAGCGCGCGCCCCGTCGTCAGATGCTTCGCGTAGCGCTGGGGGCCTGCGTTGTAGGCAGCGAGAAATCCGTCCGAGCCGAACCGGTCCAGCATCTCTCGCAGGTAGGCGGCCCCCGCGAAAATGTTGTCATGGGGGTCGAAGGGGTCGATGCCTAGATTGTAGCGGGCGCTCAGGTCGACCCACGTCCCTGGCATGATTTGCATCAAGCCCAGGGCACCTCGAGATGACACGGCGTGCGCTTTGCCACTGCTTTCGACCTGGATCACGGCACAAACCAATTGCACGGGAACTGCAAACCGGCGGGACGCCTCGGCAATGAAGGCCGCATATGGGACGAATTTGCCAAGGCACGTTGAGGGCGGAGCAGGCGCCTGCAATTCGGATTGGGCTCGACAGCTCCACGGCAATTCGACAGCTGCCAAAGCTGCCAGGAATGCCACGATGATACGGAAGGACGGACGGCATGCCCGCATCGCCTCGAGCGCAGCCTGGGAGAAGTCAACGTGCGGCCTTTGCAGCTGATCATCATCGGCGCGCCCGCATCTGCTGACGAGCTTGGCCGGGAAGGAGCAAGGGGATTGCGGTCCGCGGAAGCATGATGAAGCTGCAAGTCGATGAAGCAAGGCAAGCATGGTCATTCGTCCTTTGTCCACACTGGCAAGGCCTGGCCGATGACGGCGGAGGCCGCGATCGGCCCGAAATAGCGGCCGTCAAAAGAATCGGCCGATTCCCAGTTCATCAGAAAGATCTGGTCGGCCGTCAGGACGTGGCATCCTTGCCATGCGGGCAAAGGCCGCCCACGGCCATCGCGCTCGCGGGCCTCGCCCATCTCGATGCCGTCGACGAGGATAGTGAGTTCTCGTCTGCAGACGGTGTGCCCAGGGAGCGCCAACACCCGCTTGAGCATGGGAATGCCGAGCGGCAGATAGCCGTTCAAATCAAGGAACGACGCAAGCGGCTCAGGCGGGCGAACGGCTACGAGCGAGGTGACACGGAGACGCTCTACCGGCTGCAAGCGGTAAAGACCGATCGGCACGCTATGCGAAGCGTTCCAAATATACCATGGCGCTGTGCACCGGTCGGCGGAGAGCGCAAGAGCCGTGCCACCGCACATGGCAAGAAGTGTTATGAGCCGGCCCATCAGAGTGTCGCCCTTTGGCGCCGGAGCCACGCCTGGTGACGCGCACGGGTGTAGCTTCGCGGAGTTTCATTCACGGAAAGGCGATTGTGCGCGTGGTGCCAGTAGTCGGGCGCCGCCTCGGCAGGATCGATGCCCAGTGCTTCCACCGCGCCGATCAGCTGCAGGACACGTTCGACCTTCGGCCAACCTGACAATCTCAGCAGGCTCTCGCCGCCCGGACTGATCCAAGGCACGGTCGAGTAGCGTTGCCCCGGCGCGCACGCGCGCAGAATATCGATGCGTGACAGTACAGTTCCGAAGTCATTGGAGCTCCAGCGTACGAACGCAAAAATGCTGCCAGGCGCAAATGAAAGAACACGCCGGTGATGGTCGATGATCGTTTCCGATGTAGGCCGGCCGAACCGAATGCGGTTTTCGATGCGTTTCTCGAGCCACAGGAGCTCAACGGTCGTGAGATCATTCATATTGAAATTCCATATCGCAAGACGGCAGGCGCGGTGCTGAGACGATGGCGATCTGAAGTCCAGGACGAGGAGGCGTGATAGGCAAACGACAGGCGGGGCGAAGCACGACTGCTCCGCGCTCACGGCCGCGTCAGAACGCCAAGCGCGCCTTGGGAGGAGATAACGCTCCTGCAGGTCCAGGACTGCGAAGATCCATTTCCAGGAAGCAAGACGCAGCTCAGCCGCTGTCGTGCGGAGGTTGGCGCAGGCGGTAGGCTGACCGGACAGCCACGAACTCTGCCGCGACGTGGACTGGGGGTCCGTTAGAAGGAATCCGAAGGATTCCTGGTTAGGAAAGTTAGAGGAAGCGGAAGCTCGTCTGTGGCAAGGGCTTTTCCGCGATAGCGGTCCCTGATGGCACGCGTTTTCGGTCCCCGATGGCACGGTGGCGCTGGTCCCTGATAGCACGGCGGGATTCACAGGTTTTCCCCCGAGCCGGAGATAAGCCCGCGCTTGCGCAGCCGGTGGGTAAGCGGGTCGACCGGAGTGGGAGCGAAGTTCAGCCGTTCCGTCCCATTTGGGTCGTGCGAGATGACCAGTTCATATCCTGGCAATCTCTGCTGTCGAACGATCTGGCGCAGGTCGTATGCGAAGTGCTTGAGTGGCGATAGGCAGCCCGATTTGGCGTGGAGGTGCACAAGATCAAAGCTCCAGCCGCCCTTTTGGCGACCGCCGTGCTTGCGCACGAGGCGATAAAGCCAGCGCTCCAGTCCGCCAGTCAGATCGAAATATGCGCGGTCGATCGTCAGCACGAGCGCTTCGTTCAGAACACCCGTGTAGAACCAGTCTGGCAGGATCAGCTCGAGCCCGCGGGCGCGGCCGTGCATATCCGCCGTCTCTTTCCATTCGTTGATCCACGAGAACCGATGCTGCCGGCGCTCAGTCGGCTGGCGAATGGATGTCATCACAGTGGTCGATTGCAACCGGTCGAGCGCAGCCTTGAGGCGATCGTAGTCGCGCACGCTTGTGCCGCGTCCCACGAAGGTCAGGATCTCGTAAGGGGTGGCAGCCATCAACCGCGACGTCTTCAAACCCGCATCACGCGCCTGGATAATTTGCGAGGCGGCCCAGATCAGCACGTCCGCATCCCAGATGGTCGCCATGCCATGTTCCGGCACAGCTTCGACACGGATCTTGATTGTCCCGACCCCAAAATCGATGGGAACGGTCCGTTTCGACTTCGCCAGCGAAAAGAACGGATAAGCCATTAAGTCTTGCGCGTCGCGCGGCGCGAGATCACCGGGAAGAGCGCGAAACAGATCGAGCTGATCCCGTTCTGAGTTGCGCCGCGAGCGCGCAAAGGAGTTGCTGTCCGGCATGGGTCAGCGCCGCTCCTTGCCAGCGTAAGGGATGGGCGGGTGCCGCTTGGCGGGCAAGACCGTGCCAACCCCGGGATCGCTGGTCGACGTTTTGGCGCCGCGGTCCACCCATGCTTTCAGGTCTTCGAGCGCGTAGACGACGCGGCCGCCCAGCTTGCGGTAGGTCGGACCTGTGCCATAGGTGCGATGCTTTTCGAGGGTGCGGCCGGAGAGGCCAAGAAAGCGTGCCGCTTCTGGTGTGCGAAGATAGCGCTGCGGCGTGCCGGCGTTCGGGTCGGGCATCGGATCGCTCCCGTGATGTCATGGAGCGCGACGGAGTTTGATCGCGCGTCAAGGGACACCATGGAGGAGCGAACGCACGTGAGGGGATGCCGAACATTGTTAGGGCGATTTCGGCACCCCTCCTTTGCTTTCGCGCTGCGATCGGCAAAAGAGGAATGCAGGCTTGGTAGTCCAGCAATCGGCCGACGATTCTGCTGCGCAGCCAGGGACGTCTCAGTTGTTAGGCGTGGTGCGGGGGAGCTCGAAGCGCTCCGATGCGACGCAGGCGATCGGCGCGCATGAGGCGTAAGATCCAATCGCGGGCCGCCCGCCGGTGCAGTCAGCGGGAGGGCTAGAGGCGCCAAACCTGACCTGATTGCATCAGTTGTACGCTATGCAGATCTATCTCTGGCGGGATCTCGACCGAAACAATGAACGGTAGCCAGCGCGCACGATGAAGCGACCGGCTTTGACCAGGCGAATGGTACGGCTGCGCACGTCGTGGGTCTTCCAGCCGCGCTCGATGAGTCGCTTTTTGCCGAACATCACCTCCGCGATCGTTCGATAGGATGCGCCATCCTCATGCCCATCCCGCGCTCGCAGAGCCAGGCCGAGCCTTTTCCGCTGCTGGGCCGAAAGCCGGTGAAAGGCAGGTCCCGGCGGGCGGCCGTTCAACGTTCGCCATAAGCGATGCGCGGCGTGGGCGCGCGCGACGAATTCTCGTCAAGCGGCAATTCGGTGGCATATCCGGTGCCGAGGTGCGGGGCCTCACTGAGCCATAATCGATGCTGCGTGCCCTGGACCAGCAAGAGGGCATGCCAGCCGTCCGGTGCTTGCCTCATGGTGGCCGACGTGAGGTCAGCAAGCGGAAGTACTACGTCCGAACCTTGACGGCCGGACGCGCTCCGAACGACCGGCACCACCGTTGGCATCGCCTCGGGCGCCCAGAAGATGGTCTGCTCGTAGAAAGACCCTTGCGGGTCATGGGTGAAAGCAGCGCCAAATACGCGAATGCTTCCTATCCTGCGGATGGACATCCGCAAGCTTTTTGGAGCAAACACGCGTCGATTTCGGTTAGACCTGCGCCTGACCCAAGAGGCGGTGGCAGAGCGCATGGGTGTCGACCGCGCGTTCATCAATGGAGAGAGGGTTGCAAAACGTGACCCTGCTTACGATCTGGCAAGTCTCGCAGGCTCTGGGAGTTCGACCCGCCCAACTGGTCGAGGAGAAGGCGAGCAAAATTCGTGCGTGATTGTGCGCTCGACCGCATCTACTCCGGGCTGAACTCTCCGAGCGCGATTGACTCGATAGCCGGTCAATAAGGGCTGTGGGAGTGCCAAGTTGCCGTGGAAGCGATCACCAAGTGATGCTCAAGAAGATCCATGATGGTCGGAGAGAATTGACTTCTCAACTCGGATGGCCAAATCCTGCTATCTACCTGCGCCACCGCGCAACCAGATGACGGTAGCCGTGATCTGCCAGCCATCTAGCGCGCCTCAAATAGCTCTCGAATGCAGTTTGCGCCCGCATCGATTCTCGGTCCGGATCAAATGTGCAGCGCGATTCGGGCCACTTCCTTCCAGTCGGCGCCATCTGCCGCGGCGTCGAGAAGGCGCCAGTACGTCACCAGATGCTCCTCATCATAGGATGTGAGCGCTGGATCTGTGGGGGCGCAGGCGGCGACATGCGGCTCAAGGGGCGGTGTTTGCATGATAAATCTCGCAAGAATGACAATAGACGTGCGCAGGCACGGTTCCTCAGTTCAATGTGAAGAAGCAACTTGCGCCGATGGATATGCGCAAGTTGGTGGGTCGGAATTTTTTAAAACTGCGGAAGCAGAAAGGCTTCACGCAGGAGAAATTCTCAGAGGCGTCCGACTTCACGCAACAATATATCAGCGGATTGGAACAAGGTCGGCGCAATCCCACCGTGGTGACGCTGTTCGAACTCGCAACCACACTGGGTGTTAGCCACGTGAATCTTGTCTTGCCGGACCAGGAGTTCTCCAAGAGCTTCCTAAAGCACCGAAGAGGAAAAAAGATTGACCAGTAGAGCATCGTACCGCGGCGAGACGTTCCCCTGCGCCTGCAAGAAGCCTCGCACGAGCGGTTCGACGAGGTTTTTGTTCGAGCTCTGCTTGCCGGTTTTATGCGGTCGGACCTAAGGAGGGTGTAGCCTCCTGCCCTTACAATCCATCCGGCAATGCTCAAGCGTGAGTGAAGGGCTTCAAGATGATGGTCAAAACGGGACCGCGTAGACGCCGGACTTGCCATTCCGATTGTGCCTCCGCCCGATTAGACGCCCGATGCAAGGTCAGCAAAGCGTTAGCGCCGCAGCGGTGACTTATGAGGTTGAGGCGCTCGGTCCCCGGGCTCCGCAAAGCCCCTCGCTACCCCAAGAGCAAGCTGTCTACGATACCGGCATTGACCAGACCAAAATAGATATCGGTACCCACGAGAGGTGATGTGAGAACCGCTCCAATGGAACAGCAGCGTGATCATCTTGCCGCCTTAGGCTGGAAAAGAAGCCCCGCCCGATCAACTCAGGCGGGGCTTTGGACCGAGCCTCACTCCCCGTTCTTGCGCGGGCGCGACCAGAGGAGCGTGTAGCCCTCTCCGCCTTCGTCATCGAACAGGTTCGCGTAGATCGGCGCGTTGAACGACGGGTCGTCAAGCTTGAGCGAGAGGTAATCGCGGCCCTCCTCGGAGCGCTTGGACCAGGCTGCCCCGATCTCCGCCCGGCCCACATAGATGCGGTGGCTGGGAGCGTTATCGTTGGAGCGGTTGGTCTCGGCGACGATGCGGACGCCCCTGGCCTGCAAACTCAGGGTGACGATCTCGCCCTGGAAATCGTTGCCGACTTTCTTGAAAGAACCGATGTTAGCCATGTCACTTCTCCTGTTGTGTTTCGAGCCCGCGACCACCGCGGCCTCGATGGCGATCTAAAGGCCGAAGACGATCGGCGACGCACCCGCTAGCAGGCCGGAGCGCAGCGGAGGACGCCGTTGGAGCGACTTTCTTGTCTCGCGAGGAATGGGCGCAAGCCCAGGGGAAGAAAGTCGCATCAACGGCGTTGCGGCTCAGACGATCGAGGCGCAGCCGCTCTTGGGCCAGATCGAGCCATCAAGGAGGCCACGTGCGTCCGCGCGCTGAACCGCAATCCTAAGGAGATGAGTGGCAAATTTCGGTTGTTCTGAGCAAGAGGTCGGGACGGGCCGGCGCAGAAGGAGAAACAATCTGCCGCAAAGGGCGGTATCGTCTCCCGCAGGAATGATCGAGCGCGGCGCGCCCCACCCAGCTATGCGAGCCAGACAGAGATTGGTGGGCCTTGCATAAAGGCTTCGAAGGGAGACGCGGTTGCCTTTCGCTCGAGCTCGACGCCGTCTCGTTCAACCTGGTCTCTGTGCGAGCTTGCTCGACCTGATGACGACGAAGCCTCATCGCTCGAGCGTGGCGGCTGGAAGAATTGGTCGAGGTGTATTCTCCACCACCCCGGCCGAGTGAGACGGTGGGGGGCCTCGCGAAGCGGTCAAACGCGCCCATGCCGTGCCGCCGATGCAAAGCGCACCTACGCAAGCGAAGGCCTCCCGCCAGCTCGGCGAACGCACCCCGATCTGGGACAGGGCAAACACCACATGGTAGCCGGCGATTGCCGCGGGACCGCGAAGACGGTTGCGACCGGGACGCGCAAGGTCAACGACCGATTAGCCGCGAGAGTGAGCTGACCAGCGGCAAGCGTCAGCGCGCCAGAAGCAATTCCGATAAGCAGTGCGCCGAAGAGGCCCGCGCCATCGCGAAAATGCCGATATTCCGACACTGAGCGCGACGAAAAACGGCAAGGCATAGACCGCCAGCGCAAGGATCAGCCAGCAGAACAAACCGATGCCGAGCGTGTTGAGGGCAAGCCCAAGGGCGAGCATGGTGGTGGCTCCAATGCACAGAGGTATTGGTCGCGCCTCCACCACCACCGCGGCGCGGCTTCGGACCGAAAATCGGAAGTAGGCGGAGTTGCGGCGCGCAACTCCGTCTTCGTCGTCTTCCAGGCGAGTAGACGGCGCTCATGAGCCGCCGAACTTCCAAACGGGAATACCGAGCCGCTTCGCCTTGTCAGCGATATTGTCCTGAATTCCCGTGCCCGGAAAATGCATGACGCCGATCGGCAGGAGTTCGAGCATCGCGTCGTTGCGCTTGAATGGCGCCGCCTTGGCGTGTTTCGTCCAGTCCGGCTTGAAAGCGATCTGTGGGACCTTGCGATTGGTCGCCCATTTGGAGGCGATCAGTTCGGCGCCCTTGGGAGAGCCGCCATGCAGGAGGACCATGTCCGGGTGCTTGGCATGAACCTTGTCGAGGCGATCCCAGATGAGGTTGTGGTCATTGAAGTCGAGCCCGCCGGTGAGTGCGATTTTCGGCCCGGGTGGCAACAAGACCTCGGTTTCGGCGCGGCGTTTGGCGGCAATGAAGTCGCGGGAGTCGATCATCGCTGCGGTGAACGTGCGGTGGTTGACCAATGATCCCGATCGCGGGCGCCAGGATGCGCCGGTGTTGACCTCAAATTGTTCGATGGCCTGGTCACGGAAGAGTTCCAGGCAGTTGCGGCGTTCGATCAGCGTGACGCCTTCGGCGGTCAGGCGCTCGAGTTCGACCGATCGCACCTCGGACCCGTTCTGCTCGCGTTGGCTCTTGTGCTGCGCTTGTTCGTTGTTATCGAGCTGCCTTTCGACGCGCTCGACGGCACGATGGAACAGGTTGACGGTCGACCAGAGCAGATCGTCAAGGTCCGGCTCAAGCCGGGTGTCGCTCAAGGTCGCGACCAGGGCGTCGAAGATATCGGCGACGGCGCCGCCAACCATCTTGCCCTCTGGGAGCGGTCTTGGATCGGGCTGGTCGTCGAAGGGGTGATAGCCGAAGAGCTGGAGTTCGGTGATGACTTGGTCGGTCGGAGAAGAGTTGTGCAGCGGTTCGACGTCGTCATGGTCGGTCATGGGAAGAGGTCCTTTGCCGGATCGGCCGCGACTATCGCCGCCTTCGTGGCGATCCTCTGACGGCGGCCGAAGCGTGCCAGAACCCGAAAGGGCCGAAGCGGCAGCGGAGGATGGCGGAGGCCGGCTATTTTGCTTCGCGATGCAAAGCGCGCGGCGAACCCAATGATGTGTCTTCACATCACTGGCGCGCGGCGGAAAATAGCCGGCCGTAGCCATTGCCGGCGCGCTCCGCCTGCCGTCCGATCGCTCTCTAGAAGGCCGAGGTCGCGTCCTCTTCCGGTATTGGCCTCGCCTATGACTGGCCGATCGACGTCGATCAAGGACCGGAAGCTATTCCGCGGGTACAGTCGAGGGATGCAGGAAGCGAACGACGTCCTCTGGCACGAGCTGGAGCTGCAACGCTGCTTGGAGAGCATGGACACCGAAGACATGCAGATCTTCGTTGAAGTCGCCCAGCCGGGGCGACAGCGTGACCGCTTCAATGCCGGCGTCCGCTGCGCGCTGGCTGAGGGTCGCCTGCACCGCATCGCCAGCGGCATCGACATCGCGGGCGATGTAGAGCCGGCGCAGCCCGGTCGGAAGAACCATGGCGGAGAGATGATTGGCCGAGAGCGCAGCCAGCATTGGCATTATCGGCAACACGTAACGTAGCGACAGCATGGTTTCGATTCCCTCGCCGGCAGCGAGCACGTCGTCCAGCACGCCGAAGCGAACCGCGTTCCCCAGGAGATCGCCCATCGCGCGTCGCGGCGTATCGATCGGAGCTTTGCCCAGCCGAATGCGATCAAAGCCGTCAGGGTCGAGCCAGGTGCGATGCACGCCAGTGATCCTGCCTTCGAGATCCGTGACGCAGGCGATCATCGCCGGCCAGGTCTCGGCTGGCAGGTGTTCGTCGGGCCGATAATAGCAGCGCGGATGGAAACGCAGGCTGCCACCATGGTGCAGGTGGGCGATCCCGCGACGCTGCAAATATGTCTCGGCCAGCGTCCCCTCGATCGGTTGCGATCTCATAAAGAGCCGTCTTGCCGCGTCTTGCGATCCGGCCGGTCCTAACGGACGAACGGGTTTCGGGACGAGTTCCGGTTCAGTACGAGCCAGCCTCAGAAAGCGCCTCGCCTCCTCTGCGACCTCCCGGAAATCGCGCAAGCCGCAGGTTTCACGGATGACGTCGAGGAGATCGCCATGTTCCCCGGTTGCGGCGTCAGTCCATTTTCCGGCGGAGCCTTTCCGTGAGTCCTGGAGCCGCACGAACAGTGAGCGCCCTGGGGCGTTGTGGACATCGCCGACCAGCCAGTACCGCCCCTCCCTCTTTCCATTGGAGAGATAGTGTCGGCACACCGCCTCGGCCTCGCGCGCGAGGCGGCGTGCTAATTCGCAAGGCTTGCTGAACATCAGGCGGCCTCCCGCTCACTGATGCGCGTGATCGGATAGGGGTCGAGCACTTTCGACAGGACCTCCACGCCGCTCGCAACCGTACGCACGAACAACCGCCCGCACGTTGAGACTCTGCAGGAGCGTACGCTGCGCGATACTTTCGGCGAGTTGCTCGATGGAAATGCCCGCCGTCACATGCCGGACGTTGGACTGGCTCAGCACCAGCTTGTTGAACGGAATATTACGCGAGGGCGACAAGGTGATCTTTTGGACAGCCTTCGTCATGCCGATTCTCCACGACGGGCGGCCGAGAGCCTCTCTCTCGACCTCCAACCCATCGCGGAAAACGACCCGCCCTCTCACTCTCGTTCCCGCGGTGACCGGGCGGAGCCTCACGCCGCTTCCTGGTCCGCTTTTTCCGCCTTCATGTGGGCAGCGGGTGCTGGCAAGAATCCAAGGAGATAGTCCGCGACCTTGCTGGCCTGTGAAGCGGCCCGCACAATTGCACGATTGTCCTCGCGCAACACATCGAGTAATCAGCAGCAGATCATAATGTGAAGGAGCACCACGTTTCCGGTGTTATGCTGGGATAGTGCGCGATCTCCTCCACATTATTTCCTTGCCGCTAAAGGGTATCGAGCCAGGCCAGAACGCTCTGGTCCTGTTTCCACGATGGTCGTTTTGCCGATCGTGACGGGCTTTCGAGGCGCTCCAACGCCAGGCGCTTTGTTTCCAGATTTGCCTGAGCGTAGTGGTTTGTGGTGTCGAGGCTGACATGGCCGAGCCAGCTTCGGATCACAGTGACGTCAACGCCTGCCGCTACCAGATGCACCGCCGTCGCATGACGGAAGCTATGAGGTGTTACGTGCTTTGAGGCCAGGCTCGGCATGATCTTCGCTGCCGCTTCGACGTATTGCGCCAGTTTGAAGCGGACGCCCGATGCGCCGAGCGGGACACCATACCGATTGACGAAGATGGGCTCGTTGTCGGCCCTCGGCTGTCGCATGAGCTGCGATCTTAGCAACGACACGGTTTCTGGCCAAAGAGGGCTCAGCCGTTCTTTTCGTCCCTTGCCGTAAAGACGCACGCAGGTTGGCGAGTCGAACCGGATCGCCCGCAGGCAAACATCGAGCGCCTCCTGGATGCGCGCGCCGGTATTGTAGAGGAAGCAGAAGAGCGCGTGGTCGCGTTGCCCCTCAATCGTCGAGCGGTCGGGCTGCGCCAGAATGGCCTTCACCTCCTCGGGCTCCAGATAGCACGGCGCATGGATCGGCGCTTTCTTCATGGGCACGTGCAGAATCTGGGTGCATTGCTCGATAGCCGTCGGCTCGCGGTCAGCAACGAAGCTAAAGAAGCTACGTAATGCGGACAGGCGACAGTTGCGCGTGCCAATCGTATCTCCGCGTTCCTGCTCGGTGTATTGCAGGAAGGTCTTGACCTCGGAGGCCGTCAGGTCCCCCAGTGCGAGCTGGGCTATCGGCCGGCGTCGGCGTTGAGCCACGAACCTGAGGAACAGGCGCCATGTGTCACGGTAGGACCGAACGGTGTGCGCAGAGGCATTTCGCTGCTGAACCATCCACTCGTAAAAGAAGGCATGAAGCAGCCTCGGGAACGGGTCGACCGGTTTCATGGCTGCACCCCCTCTGACGCGTGCAGGCAATGTGACGCGAACGTCCGGAAGCGTTCGTTTGCTTGCTGAAGGAGTTCCTGGGTGACCGTGATGTAAACCAGCGTCGAGTGGATATCGCGGTGCCCCAGATATGTCGCGAGGAATGGAAGCTTGTCCTGCGGATTGATGCCGGCGCGGTACCATTCGAGAATGCGGTTCACCACAAACGAGTGACGCAGGTCGTGGATGCGAGGGCCAGTCTTGCCTTTCGCCGCCTTGAGTCCGGCACGCCGCAGGATGTCGACAAGGCAACCGGCGATGGCGTGCGACGTGTAGCGCGCATTGCCCTGATCGTGCCAGAACAGGCCAGATTCGGGGCTTTGTGGCATCTTCGCCTTGCGTCTCGCCTCCAGATATTCCCGCAGCGCCGACAACGCACTGTCAGCCAATGGCAAGATCCTCGATTTGAAGAACTTCGTCTCCCGGATGGTAATCGTGCCAACCTGCAGATCGATATCGGCAAGGTTCAGGCGTGCGAGTTCTCCCAACCGCAATCCCGCGCAATAGGTCAGGACCAGCATGGTGTAGAGGCTGATCGGCCGCAACGGTGAGCGTGGAGAGGGGTAGGTCAGAGCGATGTCGAGGAGACGGCGAACCTCTTGCGCGCTGTAAATATATGGCCGACGCCAATGTCGCGCGACCTGTTGTGCAGGACGGGGATCCGGACGTCTTGGTTTGGTGCTGGGATCGAGATGATGCTGTGCCTTGGCCAAGGCACGAGCGAGCTTTTCGCATTCGGCGGCATGGTTGGCGGTTGATCGCGCGGCCGCCCAGTGCTGCAACATGATCGATACTGACTCTCCCGCCAACTCCGGATGCGCTTGCAAGAAGCGATCGAACCGCCAGAACCAGCGGGTCTGCGTCTGATAGCGATAACCTCTCGCCTGCATCAGCGCGATGTGGTTGCGCATGAGGTCGCCGAGAACACTGCTGAACGGTGGGAACTGCCGTAGCGCTTCGAGTGCCTGATCGGGATCGGGCGCGAGCAGCGACCGCACGATAGCCTTGTCGCTTTTCGCATGGTACTCGGCACGCAAATCAGCAATGGGATTGCTGACGATCAGCGCTTCCCCCACGAGGAAGTCGAGGAAGCGATTGACGATGCGGGCGCGATGCAGCAGCGTCGCCATGGGCCAGTGCATGGCATATTCGCGCAACCACGTTTCGAGCACTTCTCGGCCAAGCTGTCCGGGTGTGCGCTGATCCCGGACAACCACTTCCTGGAAGGTTCGGAGCGCCTGACGGTAATAGATCGGACTGGTCGAGCAGCGTAGCCGGAGCCGACCAAGATAACGGGCAATCGTTCTGCCATCGGTGTCGGGCCAAGCGTTCATGAGCGCACCTCCTGTCCCGGGATCTCTAGGGCGATTGCGCGCAGGTCCTCCGTGGCAAGTTTCAGGTAGGGGATCGTCGATTCCGTTGAACGATGACCCAATACGTCTCCGATCAACTTTCGCGGGACCGACGCCCGTAGCAGACTGACTGCACGTGCATGTCGGAAGGTATGCGGGCCGCGTTTGCCGCTTGGTGTGACGCCTGCCGCCTCAATCCGCCGGCTGACTTCGTTATAAATACGCACCATGGGAACGTAGGGTGCGCGGGTGCGAACAAATATCTCCCGCACACCAGTTTCAGGGCGGCCGTGCCGGAGGTACTCGATCAGCGCTTCCCCAACGGCCTCAAACAAGGGCAGAAGAGAATGATCACCCGTTTTGGAGCGGCGGATGTGCAGAATGTCCGCCCGCCAATCGATGTCTTCTAACCGCAAACGGCTTATCTCGCCGGAACGTAACCCATAGGTCGCAAGAAGCTGAAGGATGGCATAGTCGCGCAAGCCCATCGGCGACCGGTCTTTTCGAACAGATTTCAGGACAATCGAGATATGATCCGAACTTAACGCGGACGGGATGCCTTCATAGGCATAGAGCAGCGGAGCAATAACGTGCTGGGAGAGATCGGCCGTGGTGCGACCTGTCCTGTGAAGATGTTTCAGCAGCGAACGAAGCCGCTCGGCGACATCTTTCAAGGATTTCCGCGTCAGCCCGCGAGCCCGCGCATATCCATGTAAATATCGAGATCGCGGACGGTCAGGCCTGCAAAATTGGCGTTCGAATGCTTGATGAGCCAAGCACAAAAATTTCGAGCTTCCCACAGTAAGGCGTCGACCGAGGCCGTGGCGAGCCCGCGTTCCTCCCGCAGCCATGTCTGATACTGATCGCACACCTCTCGACAAAGACGCCCGCCAGCATTGATGGCCGCAGTTTCAGGTGGCCAGCGCTTCAACGCGAGTTTCAGCAGCGCGTGGATTCCTGATCTGGGAATGCCTATCCAATAGCGAGCTGGAGCGCGGCCATGACGCTTGCGAAATTGTCGAACCGCAAACCGCAGATAAGCCGTTACGTCGGCCGGCGTGACTGCTTCGAGAGCAATTGCGCGTACCGTCAGATACGCAAGAAAGTGGTCGGCGTTGCGGCAATAGTTATGAACTGCAACTCGGTTATATCGCAGTCGCGTGAGAGCATCCCTAAGCTCCGAGACAAGGGCGCTGTATCCATGTGTCATGAAGGCTTCCTCAACTGTGTTTGATCAACAGCCGAGGGTCTCATGCCGGAAATAATGCGCAGCAGATCGCAAGCCGTTTTAGCCGATCTCCACAAGCCGGCCGCGCTAAGAATCTTCCTTCACATTATGATCTGCTGCTGATTACTTGAATAATGGCAAGCTCGCCATTACTCCAACCACGAGCCGATATAATCGGCGTGCCGCACCGTCGGTACGATACCGAGGGACGCGCAACCGAACGCAGAGGCAATTTCCGCGACCAACTCCTCAAAGGCATACTTCCTGGTACCAAAGCTGCCCGACAAGTCGCGGTTGAGACGTGACGGATGGCCGCTGGCATGCGCCTTATGCCGATATCGGCATAAGGCGCATAATGCCGCGATCCAGATTATGCCGCATCTGCTCGGCTGGGCCCGGTTGGCGGCATGATCCCGCCAATCCCATTCGGCATAATCTTCGTCGCTCCAACAACAAGGAGCACGAAGATCATGTCTCAATATTTGCAGACCTGCATCGAGCCGCATCTTGGCTCGTTCGCAGCGAGTTTTGCGGCGGAGAATTACAGCGCCGGCACGGTCAAGACCTACCTATCGATCCTACGAAAGGTGGGTCACGCGATGGATGTCCAGGGCATCGGTCCTTCAGCGTTGACGCTCGATATGGCCGAGCATCTGGGACGCAAGGTGCCGCGTAAGAAAACCGGCACGATATGGCCGTATAGGTTGGCCCGCCGGTTCGCGCAGCATCTCCTCGATATCGGCGTGACGCATCCAGTGCCGTTGAGCGAGGCGCAGCAAGCGCGTGCGGCCCTACTGGCGGACTTCGAGACCTATTTGGTCAAGCATCGCGGCCTTAGCCCGCGGACGATCTATCACACGCTGCGGTTCGCCAACCGGTTCCTCGATCATCGCTTTGGCGATGCGATGGTTGATCCGGGGCGGTTGCGGCCCGCCGACGTGGGCAGCTTCCTTGAGCACGTAATGGCAAGTGCGCGGCGCGACAAGACGATAGCGACGCATGTTCGTATCTTCCTGCAATATCTGTTCGGCAGTGGCGCGACAGCGACCAATCTAGCTCTGAGTCTGCCTAGAACGGCGAAACGCTGGGGAGCACGACTGCCGCGCCATCTGGTGCCCGAGGGCGTTGAGGCGGTGCTCGCCTGCGTGCGCCACAACCCGCGGCACGGGGCTCGGGACTATGCGATGCTGCT
This sequence comes from Bradyrhizobium sp. 4, assembly GCF_023100905.1. Taxonomy (NCBI): domain Bacteria; kingdom Pseudomonadati; phylum Pseudomonadota; class Alphaproteobacteria; order Hyphomicrobiales; family Nitrobacteraceae; genus Bradyrhizobium; species Bradyrhizobium sp. 4. The sequence continues at coordinate 118,899 of NZ_CP064687.1, read as the reverse complement.
CATCATGGCCCGGCTTGGCTTGCGTGCTGCCGAGGTCATCGCGATCCGGTTGGACGACGTCGACTGGCGCGCGGGCGAACTCTTGGTTCGTGGCAAGGGCAAACTCCACGATCGCGTGCCGATCAGCTCGGAGGTTGGCGATGCGCTGAGCCGCTATCTGCGCGAGGAGCGCGGCCCCACGTCCTGCCGCATGATGTTCGTTACCCATCGCGCGCCACATCGTCCGTTCAATGACGGCCAAATCGTCAACGCCGTCCTAAAGGATGCCCTGAAGGCGACCGGCCAGAAACCGGTGACGCCCTATGTGGGATCGCACCTGCTGCGTCATAGCCTTGCGGTCCAGTTGGTGAACTCGGGTGCATCGCTCGACGAGGTGGGTGACGTGCTGCGGCATCGCTCACGCACATCGACCATGATATATGCCCGTCTCGACATAGATGGGCTGCGATCGATAGCAATGCCCTGGCCCGTAGTGGGAGGCGCGCAATGAGCCTCACCTCCCAACTCGATCGCTATCTGGCCGTGCGGCGCAGCCTCGGCTACGACCTGAGCACCAGCGAGCGCATCCTCCGCCGCTTCACGCGGTTTGCCGACCGCGAGCGTGCGACGCATATCGACACGGCGCTGTTCCTGCGCTGGCATGCTACGCTCGACGAGGCCAACGGCAGGACGCGAGCGGCGCGGCTTACCGTCGTGCGCCTCTTCGCGCAGTGGCTAAGTAGCTTCGATCTGGCGCATGAAGCCCCGCCCCGGGGATTGTTGCCGAATACCGTGATGCGCTCCCGACCGTATATCTACAGCGACGCGGAAGTCGCTTCGATCATCGCGGCCGCAATGGCACTTCCGTCGATTTGCGGATTGCGCGGGCTGACCTGCTCGACGCTGTTCGCACTCATCGCGATCACGGGCCTGCGCGTCAGCGAGGCGCTCGCGCTCGATGGAGACGACCTCGATGCCGATAATGGTGCGTTACGCGTCCGACAAGGTAAGAACGAAGGAGCGACTGCTGCCGCTCGACCCCAGCGCCGTCGAGCGACTGCTAGACTATCGCGTCAAACGCGACCGGTTGATCGGTCATCCGGCGAAGCCGATGTTCATAACTGACAAGGCGACTCGGCTCACCGACTGTGGGGCCCGCTACAACTTTGCGCAAGCATGCCAGCAGATCGGATTGCGATCCGAGCAGCAGTACCAGCGGCACGGCCGGGGACCGCGCATCCACGACCTGCGCCACACCTTCGCCGTGCGTACGATGATCAACTGGTACCGGACTGGCAAGGACCCGGCGCGCGAGATGATCCGGCTGACGACCTATCTGGGTCATAGCAACCCTTCTGGAACATATTGGTATCTGGAGGCGGTCCCGGAGCTGCTCGATCTAGCGATGGGCCGCGCCACCGCGAGCGGCGGGGAGATGGCACAATGAGCACCATCGCCTTACCTGCGCTGATCCAGCGCTTCTTCACCGAGCGGCTTTGCACGCAACTGGAGGCGAGCCGACATACGGTCGCTGGCTATCGCGATACGTTCCGGCTACTGCTCAGGTACGCGAGCACTCGCCGCAACAAGCCGCCAGTCAACCTGACGGTCGAAGATATCGACGCCGATCTGGTCGCGGACTTCCTCGCCCATACCGAGACCACGCGGGGCAATAGCGCCCGCAGCCGCAACACCCGGCTCGCGGCGATCCGATCGTTCTTCCGCTTCGTCGCGATGACCGATCCGACCTGGCTACTACACTGCCAGCGTATCCTGGCCATGCCCAACAAGCGCTATGTGAAGCGTGCAGTTACGTTCCTCGATGCCGAAGAGATGGCGGCGTTGCTGGCGGCTCCGGATCGCACCACATGGGCGGGCCGGCGCGATCATGCTCTGCTGTTGCTCGCAATCCAGACAGGCCTGCGAGCTTCCGAACTGGTCGGCCTTACCCGGGGCGATGTCGCGCTTGGAACCGGCGCTCACATCCGTTGCATGGGCAAGGGCCGCAAGGAGCGCGCCACCCCACTTCGCCGCGAGACAGCCAAGCTGCTGGCGACGTGGATCGGCAACGACAAAGACCAGAGCAAGCCGCTGTTCCCGTCGATCCGGGGCGAACGGCTGAGCCGTGACGCTCTTGAGCATCTGGTCCGCAAGCACTGCCTCACGGCGTCGCGCGCGTGCCCGAGCATCGGCACCAAGCGGGTCACACCGCATACGCTGCGCCACAGCACGGCGATGGACCTGCTCCATCATGGCGTCGATCCTGCGGTGATCGCGCTCTGGCTTGGTCACGAGAACGTCGAGACCACCCAGATCTACATCCACGCCGATATGCGGATGAAGGAAAAGGCGCTCGCTCTCGTCGCCGCACCATCCGCGCCGCCGGGTCGGTTCCGGCCGGACGACAAACTGCTCGCGTTCCTTGAAGGGCTCTGATTATGCCGAACAGCCGCATGGCCAACACCGGGATATCCAGCCTCCAACAGAGGCCATGCGGCATAATCTGGATCGCGGCATTATGCGCCAGCTCATGCAAGGCCGTTCGATGCCAGTTGATCGGCTCGAAATAGGCTTGCGGTGGCGGCACCTGCACATAATCTTCTGTCGGCGCATAAAAGGCGCGGTTGCCGCCGATGCGGAAGTCGATGCCAGTCGCCTTGATGAGCTTTTCGACCTTCGGCTCGATCAGGTCTGGCGGCGGAGGCGGCGCTGTTGTTGCGATGTCCGGAGGCAAGCCCTCGCATTGATCGATGTTGAAAAGTGTGAAGCGCTTGAGGAACGGAATGGTCTGCGCTTCCTCACCGTTCTCGCTCGCGCGGCGCTGTTCGTCGACCGGCACAAAGCGGTCGGCATAGACGACGGTCGTGCCGCGCTCGCCCTTGCGAACGTGACCACCGAGCGATAGCGCCTGGCGGAATGTGAGCCAGCTCTGACCTGTGAATGCGTGTTCAGTGGCAGCCCCCCAGAGAATTAGTATGTTAACGCCGCTGTATTGGCGGCCGGTCGCGGCGCTTTTCGGCATGGCCAAAGGCGCCGTCGCCGCCGCGGTGCCCCAGGGCTGCACCCACGGCACACGGCCGGCCTCCAGTTCGGCGATGATCTTGTTGGTGATGTCGTCATAAAGGCTCGTCCGGTCCTCACCGGTGCGCGCCCGATAATGATGTCTGGACATCGCGGATCTCCGCGACGGGCGCCGCGAGCCTCTCTCGCAGCCTGTAACCCGTCACGGCAAAACCGCGCGACACTCTTACTCTCAGCCTCTCATTCAGAATGCGACATTTGCGACCCGGTCCGCCTTCCGTCCCAAGTTTTCAGAACTAGATACTGAGATGCCTGGGGCCGCAGGCCCGACCGGGCGTGCGCCAAGAGCGCATCGCCTCGACGGGAAATGGCACCCGGAGAGCGTGAGCATAGCGACCCGAAGGGGCACGCGGGTCCGAGTGCAGCGACGAGACCGGTTCAATAGTGGCACCCGGGAACGGGGCAGTGATAGCGATCGCCGCAGGCGAGCCCCTTTCCCGAGTGCCCCCGGCGAGGAGCTCCGCGGCTCTTGCGCGAGGGATCGAAGCCGGACGGCCGAGACGCAACGCGGCTCGGTTCAACGAGAGCCCGATGCGGCGGAAGCCGCACGCGCACAAGCGGAAGAATTCCACCAGGGCTTAAGTCGGAGGACCTAGATTTCCTCGCGGCATTGGTTTGCGCCTCATAGATCCTGATCTGAAGCATGGGAAAACGCTTCTTTAGTTCTTCCACCTGCCCTGGCGCCGTCTGTGGTTGCAAATTCGGCGTTGAGCCGGCCGTCCACTTCAAGCGCGTAACCAGAGGCCGGCAATTCACCTGTCGCTGCAACCATTTCATTCCCATTTGCAGTGAGGTGATTGGGAATGATGGGTAGCGTGAGCCGCCTAAACGGCCCCAGAGCCACCTGCCCAAGTGCGGTGATCGGCCAACCCACGTTGTGGATTGGCGCCTTGCGAGGATCGCATCAAGGATGGGCATCGTCCGAACAGGCGGACGGCTTTCCACTTGCGCGGATGCATGCACGATAGAGCCACGGCTCGACGTAGCTGCCCTTCCAAAGTCCTCGGCCCGCGCGCTCAGCCTCGCGCTGAGCTTCGTGATACCTGCCCTTCGAGTATTGGGGCCAATCCAGCGCAAGACCGTTGCGTACAAGCCAACCACCGAGATCCTTGCCTGCGACCGAGCAGGTCGCGACGGTGCGGCCATACGGGTCGAGGCTGACTGGAACACAATTGACGGCACTGCGGCCAATGAAGGCGTCAAGGTCGTTCGCCGCCTGAGCACCACACCGATATTGTAAGCTGTCGTCGCCACGGCACAGCTGGCCGCTCTCCGGTGCATCGATGCCCCAGAGCCGGATGCGCACTCCATGTATTTCCAATGTGTCGCCGTCGATAACACTGGCCTGGCCGACAAAATCGTCGGCCAACGCTACGCTCGACAGAATGGCGATAATCAATGCGACAGAGGTTCGACGCATTCCAATGACCTTCTAGCTACCGCAAATCTCGCGGCTTGAATTGTGGCCAGTTCGCGAGTGGCTTCAGCGCTGGCAGGTTCGCAGGCCGCTCGGGATAGTGAAACTCCGCAAGGAGGCCGAGGACAAACCTGACCATCAGGCTGAGTGGAACTACATGTCTCCAGTTCCGCGCGAACAAGAACCGAAGCCGGTTGCACCTGCGGCTCCTGCGAGGCGATCTATTTTCGATGGCGTTGACCGCTAATCAGGCCGGGCTCATCGGTGCCGGCAAGAGGACCTCACCACCGATGTTCAAAACTTTTGGCTAAGCGAGCGATAGTAGCGGTACTGACCCGAGCCGGCTGGGTGCTCGAACTGAAAGCAGCTTGCGAAACTCTCAATCGCCTGCATCACCCCTTTCAAGGAAGGGGCAGTGAAGGCGTGGGTCTGACCAGTGGACCAGTGGGACAGGTAGTTGCTCACGATGGTCGCTACAGCGGTGCCGAGACCGGTGATCTGGGCAGGCTCCAACACCAGGCGGCGAGCAGCATCGTGGAGATCGACAGCTGCCTTGATGGCGTCGATCAAGTTCTTTGCCATATGTTTGTCGTCGTTAAAAGCAATGGCAATCGGTACGGGTACGCCGACCTTTGAGATGACTTCCTCGAGTTTGAACTCCAGATACTGCCTGATCCGCGGAGCAGCATCGTCCGTATTACCGGTGTCGAGAAAGGCGTGGGTTGCATCGCGGACTTTGTGGATCGCACCCGACTGCGGCAGGACGGCCGTCCGCGCGGTGCCCTGGATGCATTGATGCCACCACTCTCCCTCATTCGCGTTAGTGTTGAACAGCTTTTCGAGAACGGTGTCATGGCTCAGCAGAACTACCTGTGGACCGCTGGGGACGCCGGGGCGGGCAAATTGTCCTTTGATCACGTTCATCAAATGAAACTGGTGCCCGGAATCGAGGCTCGATGTTACATCATCGAGAATGAGAAACTTGGCCCCCGCCCCGTAGAGCGACGCTGCCGCCAAGTAGACGCTGATCGCAAATGCGTTGCGATTGCTCTCAGAGAGAACGGCTTGAGCTGAAATGTCTGGCAGGGTCCAGAATTGTGCGAGGGAGATAGAGAGATCCTCGCTACCGACACGCTTCTTCAGTGCTGGCACGACATCGGTGAACATGATCGCCGCGAAGATGGTCCGCGTGACCGGTTCTATGGCGATGAGCCGACGCGCGCTTGTAGCGGATTCAGAGCTGGCGAACGATGAGCTCGCGGCGTCGAGAAAGGTCTTTACCCGGGCGATACGCGCAAGCTCCGCGCCGACGGCGGAATACACCTTCATGGCGGCGCGCAAGTCCGACAGATTCGTCTGAAGACGACGTGCGGCTTCAGCCTTTTCGACAACGGCCGTGAGTTTGTCGGGCAAGCTCTTCTCCAGAGCCATCTTGCTATCCGTGAGCTCTGCGACCTTCGCGTCGGCACGATCGGTCAGCGTCTTCAGCCATTCAGTAACGGCACGTGCACGCGTGCCGTCGAGGGTTCCCTTGACGCCGATGTCCTTTGCCTCGGCAAGGTGGGCCACCTCTTCAGGTCGGCGACCTAACCGCTCCAGGTCTTCGAGTTGATTCCAGCCCCTTTCGGTCCACTCTTGAACCAGATTAGCCGAAGCCGCCTCAACCGCCTCGAAGTCGGCGAGTTTACGACGAACATGATTGAGAACCGAATTGGTGTCCAATCGGTCGCACGCCGGGCAGACGCACTTATCCGCCCAGGAGTCATCGGCAAGGATGGTTTCGCTGAGGCCGTAGAGCTGATGGAACAGATCCCCTTGGGTGACCTGCAGCGCAGTGTCGCGGGCGTCCGCTAGCTCGATCAGACGCCCAGCATCCTCTTCGCTTGGCGCGGTTTTCGCCGCGTCAATCCAACTCGTTTGATCGCGGAGGATTTTCGCGAGCTGTTCTCTTGCCTCACCACCCTCGGCGGTCTTTGCGGCATCGACGCAAGCCGACGGGTCGATCTCCTCGAACGTGCGACCCTCGCAAATCGGCCTAAGCAGCTCGACGCCATGAAGGGCGGAATGAGCCTTCGCGAGCATCGTCCTTTCGGCTTCCGCCGGATCATACTCGTCTGCGACCAGCGCCGTGTAGGCCTCCTTGATGTTGGCCCGGGCGCGCTGTGCGGTAACGGTCGCGCTGTTTTGAGTGGCCTCCTTGGCGGCCACGCCGAAGTGGTTGTTGAATGCCTTCGTGTTCGCAAGCGACGCAAGACCCTGTCGCAAGGCGGAGTAACGCTTCAGACCGAGCAGTCCGGCAAACGATCGACCGCGCTTCTGCGGTGAAAAGTCGATGAAGTCCTGAAAGGTCTTTCCGTCAAGGAGGACGAACTCGCGATTGATATCAGCGAGAATGGCGTCTCCATCTGCGCCGTTGCTCGCCGAGACAGTCCGGGCGCCTGCGGCATCGCGCTGGACGGTTATGGTGACCTCCGCGCCACCGGCGGCCGGCTCCAAGGTCAGAGCGACGGTCCCGACGCCACCACTATGGAAGCGGTTAAGATAGTAGGATGGTCCCTTTTCGGCTGCCGGTAGATCCTCCAACTTCGGAATTCGACCGGTAATCGCATAAACGATGGCGTCGAAGATTGATGTCTTTCCGACCCCGTTGGGCGCGGAAATCGAGTTGACGCAATCCGGCTTGAGTTTGAGTACGAGCGGTGCGCCCTCGTTGTTGATGCCGCGAAACCCTTCGATGGAGACCCTTTGAAGATACCAACCGCTCATTGTGCGGCGCCATGGCTGGAGAAAGGTTGTTCGGGCTCGACGGGCGCGGTCGCCGCGTACAATGCGTCAAGCAGTTCGCCTTGATCGAATGGGATTTCTAGGCTGATCTTGGAGAGCGACGCAGACAAAACTCTTGCGATAGCATCATCGACTGTCTTGAGTTCGCTCGTGAATGCAGAAATATTTTGATCGACTGTTTGAGTGTCATCGATCTCAAACGCAGTTAGCCTGTCCTTAGCCATTGTAGCCCCCCGGCGTCTATCCACTTTGGATATCTACTCGATTCCGGCATTCAGCCGCGTGATAGGTCGGTTCTGAGGCGCGCTGCCGGCGCAGCGCCGCTATTCCACCCGATTATGATTGCTCGCGGTCAGTCCACCGAGCTCAGAATGCGCAGCATCTCACGGCGAAGGATGAGCGGCTGGCGCAAATTGCTCAATCGACATATCGTGCGTGACCGCCTCCGCCTACCGGATCTGTGCAGTGCAAAGCGCTCGCTATAGTTCGCAGGCGTCAACCTCCTCGTCCGAGAACTTCTCGGACTCCAGCTCCAGCCTGTTCTTCGCCCCTTCCAGCTCCCCGATTATGAGGACGTAGTCTTCGAACGTGCTCGACGGGCCGATGTGCGTCTCGATCAACTGCCGCAGCTCGCCCGCGAACTGATACTTGCTGACGGTCATTCGCTCGACCATGCTGCAATCCCCGCCGCGCTTAAGCCCATCAGAGACGCAACAATAAGCACTAGACTAAGGTAAAGCAGAAGCTGAAAGATCAAGTCACCGTCGCGGTCCAACATCATATCTCCCAGCGGCGTTGCCCCATGTTCTGGCTGTGGCACGCTGACTTTGCCAGATCTTGCGCCTTTGTTCCCCAGACATTGTACGCAACGAACAGTCTCGATCAAATGAGAGTGTTGTCTCGGCTTCACATTTGCGTCGTTTCAGCATTACATTGGAGCACTTCAGACAATCGATCAATCCAATAAGTCCCGTGATCGCGCCCAAATGCTGTTGGATCTCCGGCTTCTTCGGTGGATTTCAACGCCTCTGCTGTTGGAGACCTGCGGTCAGCACTGGTCCTGCTTCGTGATCGTGCCGGAAGCCCCGCGGCGGCAGCAAGATCAAAAATCTGATGCGGACTGACATCAGGAACTGCGAGCCATCAAGCCGGCTTGCGCCACCGACATGGTCCGTCACTCCCAAGCTTCATTGGTCAATTCCCGGGAAGTCACGGACTTCATTAACGCAAGCGTGCTTTGTACCGGAGACCGTCTTTCGGCCTTCTTTCTGAGATGATGAGAATCGCTACGGAGGAGGAGCGCGAGTCCGAACTCGAAAAGCGCGCCTTCAAGCCAGCGCATCGGCTGCATCGCTGATGCCAGCGTAGATTTCGTCGAGATCTGCCGCGGTGACGCAATAGGGCGGCATCACGTAGATGGTATTGCCGAGCGGGCGCAGCAGCAGATTTCGGTCGTTAAAGAAAGCCTGAAGCTTCGGACCGATGTCCGCCAAATAGCCGCCATCGCCCGTTTTCAAATCAAGCGCTGTGATGGTCCCGGAACGGCGAACGTTTTCAAAGCGCGCGTCGGCGCGGAATGGCTCAATTGCCCGTTCTTGCATGGCGGCGAGCGAAGCGGCGCGCTCGCGGGAGTCCCGATGCCACCAAAGATCCAAGTTCGCTTTTGCAGCGGCACAGGCTACCGGATTCGCCGTATATGAACTCGAATGATAGAACGTACGCATACGATCTTTCGAATAATGCGCGTCGAAAATGTGCGCACGGCAGAGCGTAACCGCGAGTGGGAGCGCCCCTCCCGTGAGACCTTTCGAATAGCAAGCGATATCGGGCGTGACATTGGCCTGCTCGCAAGCAAATAGCGATCCGGTGCGGCCCCAGCCGGTCATGACCTCGTCGGCAATGAACAGCACGTCCGACGCCTCACAGATCCGCTTCATCACTGTTAGCACCCAGGCTGGGTACATCAGCATCCCGCCCGCCCCCAATATCAGAGGTTCCACAATAAAGGCGGCTGGCATTTCGTTTCGGCATGCCGACTCGAGCGCAGCGAGTGTCGCCTGCTCACGACCTCTCGCGGGGAACGGGATCGAGGTAACATCGAACAGCAGCGGACCGTACGCCGCGTTGAACACGCCTCTGGCACCAACGGACATCGCCCCAACCGTATCGCCGTGGTAGGAATGTTGCATTACGACAATGCGTCTTCGCTGCTGACCGATATTATGCCAATACCCGAGTGCCATTTTCAAGGCGACTTCGACACTGGTAGAGCCACTGTCGGAGAAGAAGACATAGTCGAGACCACGGGGTGCGAGCTTCAACAGTTGCGCAGCAAGCTCCTCAGCCGCATCGTGGGTATAGCCGGCAAAGATGATCTGATTGAGCTTACCGGCTTGTTCCTGAATGGCGCTTACGATATGTGGATGGCAGTGACCGTGCGTTACCACCCACCAGGATGAGATTGCATCGATAATACGGCGTCCATCTGCTGTGTGCAGATAAGCACCATCAGCACGTACAACCGTTGTCATTTCGCCTTGAAGCGCGTGTTGCGTGAACGGATGCCAGATCGGCGACTTTGTCTTCGGCATCACGGATTGAAATCATCAGCACGGAATGAGGCTTGGAATGCGGCCTGCAGCGTGTCTGCCGTGAGGGGAGAAAGCCATGGCAATCGCCCTAGCCAGCGCACCCGCCCCATCTCGCGAATCGCAACCTGAGTCTCAGCATTTCTTTCGCCAATGAAGGCCATCCCAAGAATGCGGATCTCACGTTTTCGGAGAGCCTCTATCGACAGCAGCGAGTGATTGATGGTCCCCAGCGCTGTGCTTGCGCAAAGCACCACTGGAAGCTTCCATCGCTCGAAGACATCAATGTAGAGTGTGTCTCCGCTCAGCGGCACCATCAGGCCGCCCGCGCCCTCGATCACCAATGGCCGCTCCCCGGTATCGGGCACATCGAGCAAATCCGCCTCGATGCGAACTCCGTCAAGTTCGGCAGAATGATGGGGCGAAGCGGGGGTCTGAAGGCGGTAACGCTCCGGCAGGATGCGATCGGCTGAGAGGCCGCCAAGACAAGCGACGACCTCGGTATCGGTCTCTCCTTCGAGACCAGCCTGAATCGGCTTCCAATAGTCCGCTCCGAGGAGATTGGCGAGCCCCGCGGAAAACACCGTCTTTCCAATTCCGGTACCTGTGCCCGTCACGACGATTTTGACACTCATTGAAGCTCGCCTTTCGTCTCCTCGATCAAGGCATCGAGCATTGCACGCACGCCGTCCTCCCCCACGTTAAGCGTCAGTGAAATTCGCAACCGGGCCGTGCCCGCCGGCACGGTTGGCGGCCGGATTCCGCGGATATCGAACCCGCGCGCCTGCAATGCAGAGGCGAGCCGCATCGTGCGCGCATTGTCGCCTACGATGCATGGTACGATCTGCGAATCCGAAGGACTTTTCCAGCCGCGCTCTCTCATCTCCCGATGCGAGAACGCGACCAGCTTGGTGAGACGCTGCTGTCGCTCGGGTTCCTGCTGCAGGATCAGAATCGCCTCCCTCACGGCGACAGCCATCAGCGGCGATGGCGCGGTCGCGAAGATGAATGGACGGCAACGATTGACCATAAAGTCTCGCAGCACGCCGGACGCAGTGACGAGCGCGCCGGCCGCGCCCAGCGCCTTGCCGCAGGTATGAACGACCAGCAGATTTTCGCGTCCCTCATAGGGCGCGGTGAGTCCTCGTCCCTGCTCGCCGTAAACGCCTGTTGCGTGGGCCTCGTCTACCATCAGGAACGCATCATGCCGGTCGGCGAGCGCGACCATATCCGTGAGAGGCGCAAAGTCGCCGTCCATGCTGTAGAGACTTTCGACCACGATCCAGATCCGGCCCATTCCGCCACCGGCCCGCCAGTCACGAATCGCGCTTTCGACCGACTCCGGATCGTTATGCGAGCTTGTCCGAAAGTCGGCCCGGCCAGCTCGCGCGCCTTCATGAATACTCGCGTGCACCAGAGCATCAAGAACGAGAAAATCGCCTCGCTGCGGCAGCGTTGTCAGGACAGCGAAATTTGCGACATAACCGCCGCCAAAAAAAAGCGCTGTCTCCGCCCCAAAGAAACTTGCAGCGTCTGCTTCGAGACGTTCGTGCTCCTCGCAATTGCCGCGCAAAAGCCGCGACCCGCCGGCACCGATCGGTGTACCGGCCTCGATCGCGTCCAAGACAGCCTTTTTCATGCGCGGCGCGCTCGCCAGCGCGAGATAGTCGTTCGACGCGAAATCGATCCCCGCGCGCGGCTTGAGGCCGCGCAGCCGGTCGTCTTCTTTCAGGGCATGCAAGGCTGCGACATAATCGGCAACTTTGGTCGCATGGATTGGATTCATTCTTCACTCGGACAGTATGATTGGTGTCTCAAGGGTTCTGATGGCAGGGAAGAACTTCGGGCCCGCGGCTTCAGCCTGGCAAGATGCGATTGTCTCGGTCGACCAGCACAACGTGCGGCTTGAACGTTTTTGCGTCGGCTTCGTCAAAGGAGGCATATGCAACGATAATAACTTTGTCTCCGGGCATGGCGAGACGGGCAGCCGCACCATTCAGACCTATGATACCTGACCCTGTAGGCGCTTCGATCACATAGGTGGCAAACCGCGCTCCAGTGTCGATGTTGTAGATTTCAACGCGTTCGTTGATCAAGAATCCCGCAGCATTCAGCAGCGCACGGTCAATCGAAATCGAACCTTCATAGTGCAGGTCGGCTTCGGTGACCGAGGCGCGATGGATTTTGCCTTTCATCAACGTAATCTGCATTTCTCGCCCAAGCTGGATTTGTGCGCGGCGCGCTGCTCTGATTGATTCAGGCCAGGCTGGACGCGATGCCGAGCCGGTCCAGCAAGTTCGTGTCGCGATCGCGCTGCGGGTTCTTCGTGGTCAAGAGCGTGTCGCCGATGAAGATTGAATTTGCGCCGGCAAAAAAGCACAGCGCCTGCAGTTCATCGGTCATATACTGCCGTCCAGCGGACAACCGGACGACGCTCTTCGGCATCATGATCCGAGCGGTCGCCACCAGGCGGACCAGCGCAAAGGGTTCGGGACGCTCCGCGGTGTCGTTCACGGGCACGCCCTCGACCTCGTTCCACATGTTGATTGGAACACTCTCTGGATGGCTGGGGAGATTGGCGAGCAGCACGAGCATGCCAAGGCGGTCCTCGACGCGCTCGCCCATGCCGACAATGCCGCCGCTGCACACCTTGATACCGGCCTCTCGAACATGTGCGAGTGTGTCGATGCGATCCTGCAAAGTACGGGTGCTGATGATCTTGCCGTAGAACTCCGGCGAGGTGTCGACGTTGTGATTGTAGAAGTCGAGTCCAGACTCAAAGAGCTGTATGGCCTGGTTCGGGGTCAGCATGCCGAGCGTGACGCAGGTTTCCATTCCAAGACCTTTGACCGCGCTAACCATATCGCAGACCTGATCGAGATCGCGGTCTTTTGGACTGCGCCAGGCCGCGGCCATGCAGAAGCGGCTCGCGCCGGAATCTTTGGCGCGCTGTGCGCTGGCGACCACATCGGCGCAATCCATCAGGCGGGTCGCTTTCAGACCGGTCTGGTAATGCGCGCTCTGGGAGCAGTAGCCGCAATCTTCCGGACAGCCGCCCGTCTTGATGCTGAGCAGGCTTGCGGTTTGGACGTGGTTTGGATCGAAGTTGTCGCGGTGAACGCTTTGCGCCCGAAACATCAGGTCGGCAAACGGCAGGCTGTAGAGCGCTTGGGCCTCGGCGCGCTCCCAGTTACTGCGGAGCTGTGCGCCGATTCTACTGTCGTTCCGTTCTACTCTCCCAGAGGCAATCATTAAGACTTGCGTTCCCATCAATGATTGATCATAGATAACACTGGCGATTATCTATGATCGTTGACCTTCGCTTGATGCTAATCCACACCGCCTGCGAACGCACCCGTTTTTTCGATAGATAATCTATGATGACCGACAGCGAGAGTACGACCGTTGCCTGGCGCATTGCCGAGTCAATCGGAGAGCGCATCATCAGCGGCGCCATCCAGCCAGATGCCCCGCTGCGGCAGGATCATGTCGCGCGGGAGTTCAACTCGAGCCACGTCCCGGTACGCGAGGCTTTTCGGCAATTGGAGGCGCAACATCTTGTCGTCGCTGTGCCCCGTCGCGGCGTTCGGGTTGCCCCGCTTGATACCAATTCAGTGAAAGAGATCGCCGAGATGCGTGCCGCGCTCGAAGTGGTCGCATTGCGCAATGCGGCGCCAAAGTTCACGTCCACCCATTTGGCACGAATTGAGCTTGCCCTGATTGAAGGAGACAATGCCCAGACGATTCAGGATTTTGAGATGGCCAACCGCGCCTTTCACCAGGCGCTGGTGGCGCCGTGCGCGATGCCGCGCCTGCTCGCCAGTCTCGACGGACTACAGCTTGCAAATTCGCGATTGGTGTTCGCGATGGCGCGCAATGCTGGGGGGCGACCGCGATCCAATCAGGATCACCGCCTGATTCTGCAGGCACTGCGAGCGCGCAACGTCGATCAAGCCTGCAACCTGCTCGCACGCCACATTCAGACGATTGAGCGCCTTGCCCTTCCCGTGTCCTGACCAGAATGAGATTGGCGGGCTCCGCTTCAGGCCGCAGGCCATCGCAAGAGTGTCAAACCCTGTCTGTTTGCCGCGCGAGGCGGCATGTGGCACTAGCGTTGCAGCAGGCTCGATTCCAAGATAGCTATGCGATCTGCTCGCGATTTTAACCTATGGCCATCCATGATCCGTCACATCGTCTTGTTTACCGCCAAAGATAAGGCCCATATCGACCAAATGATCGAAGGCCTCTCGCTTCTCACCAGGATCTCGCATGCCCGGCGGCTCGAGATTGCTCGCAATCGCAAGGCCGACCAGTTCGGCAACGATATCGACGTCGTAGTCTATGGTGAGTTCGACAACGAGACGGAACTCGCAGCCTACAAAGCGCATGAGCTCTACCAGGAATCGATCAGGCGAGCACGACCACTGCGCGAGCTGCGCCTCGCGGCCGACTATGACTTATCAACAGATGCGCGTTTCGTCTCAGCGGCAGGCGTAGTCCAACTTAGTCCGCGCATCGCATCCACCGACGGGGCTTAGCCTGACACTCAATCTCGAGAGCTTGCGGCGCTCCGACCAGCGTCGCTCTCGTTGTGGTCGGGATCATATTCGAAGCGTGTCTCACAGCACGCCAGTCGCCGGTGACTCATAGCCGATGCACGTCCGTGAACTACAGTGGATTGAGCCTATCACAGCGGTGCAATGTCTCGCGCATCGACCGCACCTCTCGTTTCTCGATAGCGCAGCAACGCATGAGTTGCTCGGGCGTTACTCATATGTGACCTGCGATCCATTCAGCACCTACATAGTCGCGGGGGGACGGGCGAGTTGCAACGGCGAAGATATCGATGGCGATCCATGGGGAGTTCTTCGCACTCTTCTCGCCAACTATCCGCAAGAGCATCGTCCCGATCTCCCGCCATTTCAGGCAGGCGCGGCTGGCTTCTTCGCTTACGATTTGAACAGGACGCTGGAGCGATTGCCGGCGCCGGCAATTCCCGGTCAGCGTTTACCCCATTCCATTCTGCATCTTTACGACGTGGTCGTCAGCTACGACCACCGGAACAACAGATGCTGGATCGTCTCGACCGGATGGCCGGAGCAGGATCCCGCACGTCGCGGCGAGCGCGCACGTCGTCGAGCCGATGAGTTCGCAGCCCTGCTTGCCAACCCAAAGTCGCCGCGGATCGTGCTCCCCGGCACAGCGGGCGCATGGAATTCAAACTTCAGCCGAGAAGCATACATTACGGCGGTACAGCGCGTCATCGACTTGATTCTGGCCGGAGACCTCTTCCAAGCCAACATTGCGCAGCGCTTCACGGCCAGGCTGTCGACTATATTCGATCCGCTCACCTTCTATCGTCAACTGCGGTCATTGAACCCGGCACCCTTTGGGGCCCTCCTACGGTACGGAAAGCTGACCATCGCATCGAGCTCACCTGAGCGATTCCTGAAGCTCGACGGAACAAAGGTCGAAACACGGCCGATCAAAGGCACGATCGCGCGTTCGGCTGATTTCAACGAAGACCAGCGCCGCGCTAACGTGCTCGTTGCGTCCGAAAAGGATCGTGCCGAGAACATTATGATCGTCGACCTCCTGCGCAACGATCTATCACGTGTTTGCACTCCACATTCAGTCGACGTTCCAGCCCTGTGCGATCTCGAGTCCTATGCCTCAGTGCATCACCTCGTCTCCGTCGTTACGGGTACACTCGCGGGAGACGAAGATGCGGTTACGCTACTGCGAGCTTGCTTTCCTGGTGGCTCCATTACGGGGGCGCCCAAGGTGCGAGCGATGCAGATAATTACGGAAATCGAGCGTGTGGCGCGAGAGGTCTATTGCGGGGCGATCGGTTTCATCGGCTTCAACGGGGAGATGGACACGAACATCGCGATCCGCACTGTAACGATCGACGATGATATGGCTGTGTTTCATGCAGGTAGCGGTATAACGGCGATGTCGGACCCGGCGGCAGAATACGAGGAGACGCTTGCCAAGGCGCAGCGAATCTTTGACGCATTTCGTGCTGAAACATCCGGTGCGCTTTGATTGTCATCATCGACAACTACGACTCCTTCGTCTTCAACATTGCCCGCTATTTCCATAAGCTTGGTGAAGCAACGGAAGTATTCCGGAACGACGCGATGAGCGTGAGCGAGCTTGTTGACCTCAAGCCGCGCGCAGTGGTCATCTCCCCCGGTCCGTGCACTCCAATTGAGGCCGGAGTATCTACGGCCGTCGTCCGCGAACTTTCGGGTCGCGTTCCAATTCTCGGCATCTGCCTCGGACACCAGTGTATTGGGAGCGTATTCGGCGGACGGGTGGCGCGTGCACGTCGCCCTATGCACGGTCGGTCCTCGTATGTAACGCATGACGGCCGAGGGCTATTCAGGGAGCTACCGTCGCCACTTTGCGTTGGTCGCTACCATTCTCTTGTTGTTGAGCTCGATGAGTCATGCGCACCGAATCTTACGGTGAGAGCGCGTTCCGACGAGGGCGAGATCATGGCCCTCGCACATCGCTATCAACCAACTTTTGGTGTGCAGTTCCACCCGGAATCGATACTTACCCAAGACGGGCACGTGGTGCTTAAAAACTTCTTGCGACTCGCAGAGACTTATCGCTCGCAGCAGGATAAGACAGCAACGTGAGGTACGTGGGTTGGAGTGGGGCTGCTATCTCGCGAAGCCAACTATTACCCGGCGGCCAGTGCGAGGGCGCTCCGCAGCCCGGAAGGTGGGTGCCGCGCTGCGGAGAACAGCGCGCTACTACGTTCGTTTCCGCCGGCCGGCGGGGGGCGCTCAGCGACTCATGGGGCTGGGCTTCGTGCCTCTGCGCTATTTACAACGTTGCGTAGAACAATTTCAGACAGCTGCACAACCAACTGTTTAAGACGCGTAATCTCTTGCTTGCAGCGTTCAAGCTCGCACTGTTCGTCGGTCATGAGCGACATTTCGCGGCGATCTCTATTTGCGGTAACATGATTCATCTAGATGCACCGGAGTTGACGCTGGTAGTCGAGCATGCCCCAAGAGATCGTATGCATTTTCGCAATGAGTGGCGAGCTCACGCCTAAATCCTGCGTTTGACTGCTATCTTCAGGGATTTCATCGCCTCCATCAGAAGCGGCGGGAGACCGATCGATCTGCAACCAACTTGTTCGGTAGTCGCGGTCTGACCGTGCCCCGCGGATTTAATCCAGTTTGAAGTTCGTACTGGCCCACGACACGGACTGGAGCATGAAGCGCAGCCGCTTTTCGGAACAGCGGATCATAGGGATCTGAAGGAGCATGAGACGGGCGTATCGGGGCAGAGCTCATAGGCAGCTTGGCGCCGCTACGGGGCAGATACGGTCGAGCAATACGTTGTCGATGAGGTGCGTCGAGCCGATGTAGGCTGCCGCGCACAAGGTGGCAGGCCGATGTAGCGGGCTCTCAACTGGCTCGAGCGTATCGGCGTCGAAAAGCTCGAGATATTGCAGGCGGTCGACGGTCTCCAGATATTGTTCGGCGATAACCAGCAGCTCTTTCCCGTCGCGCTCTCCTGCCTGAAACTCAGCGCGCGCCGCGAAGAGGCCACCTCTGATGGCGCCGGCGCGCCGACGTTCTTCCTGGATGAGATACCGGTTGCGACTGCTCATCGCGAGTCCCGTCGGTTTTGCGGATTGTGGGGACCGTGACGATCTCAATTGTGTTTCATTAGTTATTCGTCACCCGCCCTGATGCCGTAGTTGCTTTCCCGTCATGTTCCGAAACATTTCGACGTTGCGCAGCGTGTAGATCAGAATGGCATAGGATTCGGTTTTGGCCTTCTTCTGTTTGCTGCGTGTCGGCAGATTCATGCTCGTCTCCAGCGTCGAAGGCGGCGTTCAACATAGACGACAGGGTCGGCGGTGGACAACCGACGACCCGATCTGCCTTGTTCTGACCCATAATTCCTCCGGGATCCTCTTTCACAACGGGATCCTCTTTCACAATTCAACCCTGAAGAGATCGTGCGCGACCCGCTCCGAGGCCGTACCTCGGATGCGTGTCTTGGCCTCCGCACTGCCGGCGCGCAGCTTGCCACCGACGGCGAGATCGGCAAGTCCGCGAACCGAGAAGGATGTCGCGCCACAGCGGCGGCCGAGCGACTTGATCGACGTCGTCGGCCACCGGATCCACCAATACTCGAGGCAGGCGGGCCTCCCGTCGATATCAGCTGCCACGTACACTTTGCCCGAGAGGTTCACCTCCCAATAGACGTCGACGCTCTGCGACGGTTCGACCCAGACCGTGACCACATCGCTTGCCCGCGATCCAGTCAGCGGCAACATCAAGAGCACGACCAGGCCAAGGATGCTTCGCTTCATAGATTCCACTCCTGTCTCAAGGCGATGCGAGGGGCTGATGGCCCCTCGAACGCGCGGTCGTTAGAGGTCCCGCGGAGGGCGCGGTCTGAAAATCAGCGACCGTCCTTCGGATTTGACATCGAAGAACCGGTCGGATCCCGCGCCGGTGAACACCCGGGATCGCCGGTCGAACGTTGTGACGTCGATGTGGACCGACCGCAGGTTGGGCGGCAGTTCGAAAGTTTCGTCGCGATTCCAGCTCAACTCGCCGGTCCGGGTCGGCCCGTCTTCCTCTCGGGTCTCCATCCTGTAGACAGGCAGGCTGATCGAGCAATCGACCCAGGCGTCGTGGGTGCCTAGCCAATTGTCGCGGTTATCGACCCGAGCGAACATTGTGAGCCCATTCTCGGTAATCGACGCGTCTTCAATACCTTCGCAGCGGCCGTGATCGCCACCGCCAGGCAGCAGATGGATGTCCTCGCGCCGCGTAAGGTCGAGACGCCAACCGAGGGCGGCATCGGGTGCTGCAACGGCCCGCGGGACCCGCGAATTCCGTCTGCGGAACTGGCCCAGATTGATGGTACGCGTGTCGGTCATCTCGTTCTTGAGGACGAGTTCGACCTCCGCATAAAAGTCGAATGCCTTCTCTGCGACGTCGCGACGGTCATGATTTCCTCGATGCCCAGAAATTCGAAGCCCAGCTGGCCCTCGGCGCCTACATTGAGCTTGTTCATCAGGCTCGCGGCTTCGTTCCAGATATCGACGAGAGTCTGCAGAGCGGCCGCGGCGCAATACAGATTGCAGTTTTCTTCGGCGGTCAGGGTCTCCTTCTCATGGGCCGTGAGCGCCTTCCCGAATGTAGACGAGGTACAAATCGCCAATCAGAGAAGCATTCGTCGTGAAGCGGAACTGGAGCTCTTCGGCCGCGTCGTTCTTGTCGAATGTGGAAGGATCGAACTCCGAAATGTTCGCGCGTGCTCGCTCCTCCTGCTCCCGAAGCTGCCGCATCAAGGGCATGATGCGACGCGGGTACGAATGAAGGGGCACTTCGTCGTGAAGGGTATAGGCCGTCACGAATGCATCCCATTCGAGCTTTGGTGAGAGCCGGATTCCCTCGCGGCGAAGACGCTCGATCTTGTCCTGAAAGTTCGTGATATCTCGACCCGAAGCTCGTGGAGCCGACTGTAGGGGATCCCGCTTGCCTGCCCGAAATAGCCTTCCGTGTCGGCGTACATCGTTCTACCTCCGTGTTCTGCCCGCCGCAGTTTGGCTGGGCTCGCGGAGGCCAATCGGGGTTTTCGCGCGAAAATCCCAAAGTGAGTGTTCCGGTGGGATCGACGGCCGGGAACCGACATGTGGGGGCTTCAGAGCCGGCTCACCATGGCGTTCGAGAAATGGAGCGTGATATATCATTCTTATCGAAACGATCCTTTGATTAGGATTATATATCATGTCGTATCCGAGCGAAGAGCTTGTCCGGACTGTCCAGGCGAAACGCACGCAAGAGCGCATAAGCCAGCGTGCGTTGGCGGTCCGATCGGGTCTGACCCAGGCGCACATCTCCCAGATAGAGACCGGCCGGGTCGAACCGGGCCTGTCCAGCTTCATCCAGATGGTCCGGGCACTCGACCTCGAGGTCGTACTCGTGCCCAAGAAGCTGCTTCCCGCGGTGGAGGGCATCCTGCGCTCAAACCTCAACGAATTCTCCTTTGAGGAAGGACCCTCAAACCTCTTCGTGAAGGCCGAACGCATCGTTTCCGGACAAAGGAAGCGCCACGGTAGCTCCGCTGCGCTCGACCGCATCGCCGAATACTTGCGCTTTCTGAAGCAGGTCCATCTTTCGAAAACTGACCTGAACCTTGTCCAAGACGTCGTCGATACGCTGCGAGGCTATCGCGCCGAACCTATCCCCAACCCAGTGCTGGAAAATTCGGCAGGCGTGTTGCAAGGTCTACGCAACCGGATCGCGCATCCCGTAGAAGCCCCCCGCCCGGCCTACGCTCTCGACGAAGAGGATGACGATGCTGACGTATCGGTCCTGGACGTACGCCTGCACGACAACCCGATCGCGACCCTCACGCTCATACAGGGCGACCGGTCGCTGCTCGCCTTCAACCAGAGCTACATCGACGACGCCGCACGCCCAACATTGAGCCTGTCCTTCAAGGACACGTTCGGAAATCTGCTCACCTCATTCAAACCGTATCAGCAGGTCGTTCCGCCCTTCTTCTCCAATCTTCTGCCGGAGGGACCGCTGCGTCGCTACCTCGCGGAACGCGCGGGCGTGAAGGAAAAGCGCGAATTCTTTCTTCTCTGGATGCTGGGCCGGGACCTCCCGGGCGCCCTGTCAGTCCATCCGGCGGAAGGAGAAGCGTTGCCTTCCCAAGTCGAGGAGGATCTCACACCGGACGAGCGGCAGAACTTGCTGCGCTTCTCGCTCGCGGGCGTGCAGCTGAAGTTCTCCGCGCTCAAGAACGATCCTGCCGAGCTGACCATTCCCGTCCAGGGCGTCGGCGGTTCGTGGATAGTCAAGCTTCCGTCCCATCAGTACCCGGGCGTGCCGGAAAACGAATTCTCCATGATCACCCTGGCGAAGGAGATGGGCATGGAAGTGCCCGAGCTCCAACTGATCGACGTCGAGTCGATCAAGGGGCTTCCGGAAGGAATCGGCGAGCTGAAGGGACGTGCGCTCGCCGTCAAGCGGTTCGACCGCTCCGCCGACGGACCGGTCCACATGGAGGACTTCGCGCAGGTATTCGGCGTGTTTCCGGACGAGAAGTACGAGAAGGCCAACTACCGGAGCATCGCGCGCGTTCTCGGCATCGAGACCGGCGAAGCCGGCGTCGCCGAGTTTGTCCGACGCCTCGTGTTCAGCACCCTGATCGGCAACGCCGACATGCATCTGAAGAATTGGTCGTTGATCTACCCCGACCGCCGCACGCCCGTCCTGTCCCCCGCCTACGATTTGCTATCTACGATACCGTACATCGCGGACGACAAGATGGCGCTGAACTACTCGCGCACGAAGAAGATGACCGAATTCTCCAAGGACGAGCTCACGCATCTGGCGGCGAAGGCGAAGATCTCGGAAAAGCTGGCCGTCGACACGGCCGCGGAAATCGTCCAGCGCTTCAAGAAGATATGGTCGGAACGCAAGGGCGATCTCCCGCTGGAAAAGAAAGTCGTCGAAATCGTCGACGCACATGCCGCTTCGATCCCGATCTACAGCGAATTCTGAGCCGTGGCTTACTTAGCCGGATCGAAGGGCGGCAGCGCTGACATACAACCCCACGCTGGTCATCACTGTCTCTCCCGTTCAATCGGATGGGCCACGCCACGCCTTCCAGGATCGTTTTAGGCAAGCCATGCGCTTGCGGCCTCCTAGGCCGCTTGCGGCCTCCTAGGTGGCAAAGACCTTTACCCAACCCACATCGCCAGCGCGCTTATGACCATGCTCGTAAATCCAGACAGACTCTTGTCGTTGTTGAGCGCCGCCTCGTTGACCTTCTCACGGTCAAACCGATCCTCAGGCGGAAGGTCCATGACAGCGTGGTACGGTTCAGCCGGGGTCGTGCGCCGATCACCCGGAGGCTTTCCCGCCCATTCTCTCCATTGGTCGAACGCATCAGTCATCCCAAAATTTTCCTCAATCCCTTGAAGAACGGATGCCGCACTTTTCCTTCGGCGCTCTTGGTCCTGTACTCGATCTCCGCCAGCAATTGCGGTTCACCCCAAATGCCTCGATGCGCGATGCGCTTCGTGTAGGGTTGTGTCTTGCGCATCAGCGGGTTGAGTTTCTTCTGAAGCTCCTTCGCGTCGGCTGGCGAAAAGCCGTGATCAACTTTGCCCGCGTAGATCAGGTCCTCGCCCTTGCGGCGACCAAGGTAGAGGCCATCCCATTCTTGTGGTTAATCAGATAGCCCTCCCGCTTGAGCAGAGCATGCAGCCGCCGATAACCGAAGCGGCGATGCTCCTGGGCGATCGCCAGCATGCGCTGGCGAAGGCTGGTATCGTCAGCGCGGGTGGTTTGGTATCTCACGGTCATGCGGCAACAGCCGATGGCTTTACACGCCTGCCGTTGGCTCATCCCGAATGCCTCTCGCAGATGGACGACAGGTTCCGCTCCCCCGCGGGCGTTGCGCGCCGTTTACGGAGTCGAGATCAATCCACTAGCTGTCGCTACAATCCACCGGTTGCCCCAACGCACGATCGAATCGATTCGCCCGATGCCGGGAACTGTATCGCCGCGCATTGCCATCCGAACCCCATCGGGCCCTCCGAGAACCGCCGTTCCGCCGCGAACGTCAAGAACGGTCCAACCCTCAATGGTTGCTGGTCTTGTCTCCGGGGCAGGCATGAGAGGTCCGCTGGGCGCTATCGAGCCGGTCGCCGTCATATCTGCTTCGATCGCCTGAGAAACGGTGCTCGATACGTCCACGGATTGATGAGGCCTGTCGGACCATGTGGCTGTAGGTTCGGCGGAAATGCTCGCTCCATCCGCGGAGAATTGACTTACGCCTGGCGGTGTTCGCAAAGCCAAAGTCGATACCGTCTTTCGCGGGCCTCCGGTCCTGCGGCCTGACTTCGTTTCGGCGCTTCGAGGCGAAGGCGTTTCTGTCTGAGTGGTTGAATTGAGCGACGCGAAAGTTATAGGACCGTACCGACCAAAACCGGCAGCCCATCCCAACGCAAAACCAGCGATCACCGCGCCTGCGACCAGCCAATTGGTGCGCTTTCGATCGCCGTCTGCTTTCAATAATGCAAGAACCTCTTCTCGGCTGGCACTCGAGAAATCCCGCGCGCTCAGCCTCACACGCGCCATTGGGTCTTCGCTCGCTTCAGCGACCCTCGCCTCGATCTCTTCCAAGGTATTCGCCTGGCGCAATCGCATGATCGCATCCCTTGTCGCTCCCCAATGATCATGCTGCAAACTGAATCAATCATTAACGGCGAATGAGCCGCCAGATCAATATTGATTAGAACCATTGCGCAGCGGGCGACTAGAGGTGGGGTCATGAATCGCACGGCGGCGATAAGTTCAGCTTTCTTAACAGGGGATCCAGCCCGTCCGAACGGCACCGCTTAGCCTCAGCCTGCTTTAGAGGCTGATCAGCCGCGCCCTTTCTTGGTCCTTTCGCGGCGTCGGCTCTTTTGTTTGCGGCCCTGGCGTTCAGGTCATGGGGATCGTGCCAATGACGAGGCGTAAAGTCGCGACGCGGTGGAAGAGCGACTTGCTTTGGTGCGGATGGCGGTAAATCAGCTTGCTCTTCTTCGCCAGGCTGGACGTACGTAACATCCGCGCGCTCACCGGCAGCTGGCATATCCAGTTTGATTGTGAATGGCAGGCGATCAGCCTTGTTACCGGCTACTATTGGCATGACCACATCGGCAGCGGGCGGCGGCCCGGATTTCTTCGCGGCTGCAGCAATAGCGCCCAGTCCAACTAGGCAAGCCACTCCAAGCACGACGATTCTAATCACGTGGCGGCTCCCGGTGCAGAGCGGCCCAACGGTCATGATCAGTTGGTCCAAAATGAGGCTGCTCGCTTGGTGTGGTTAACCCACGCAGCGTTAAGCTGAAACATGGGCTCCTGGCTTGGAGCAGTAGCTGAGTAAGCTTCGAGCGAGAAAAAGCAAAGGGCCGAGTTCTTCGATGTTTCGTCCGAGCGTTGGCAAGCCAAGGTCAGCGGAGCTGTCACTCTTGATCATAAATCTGCTAAGGCCTCCAATCGTTAGAATGCGGCAGCGGCAGGCTAACTTTCAGTTGACTTGCTTCACCGCTGGCACACGATGGTCGCTCACCAAAAGGAGGAGATCATGCTCAGTCGCTTGCTCGCTTCGGCTTTCGTCCTGGCAGGTGTGAACACAGCCATTGCCGATGATATGAAAATGCCGATTAACTCTGGTGAGCTTAAATGGGAGGCAGCACCACCCACCTTGCCGAAGGGGGCCGACATCGCGGTACTCTCGGGCGACCCGTCCAAAGAAGGGCTGTTCGTTCTCCGCCTAAGAATGCCAAGCGGTTATAAAATTCCCGCCCATAATCATCCAACAGATGAAGGCGCTACCGTCATATCGGGCAACTTTCACATCGGAATGGGCGACAAACTCGATGAGAAGAAAGCGATCGAGCTAACAGCGGGCGGATACGCCGAAGCGCCTGCCAAAATGAACCACTATGGTTGGACAAGTAGTCCTTCCGTTGTTCAAATTCATGGCCAAGGGCCACTCGGGATAACTTACGTCAATCCCGCAGACGATCCGAGTAAGAAGTAGCGAAGCAAACGAATCGTCTCTGTGTCGCAAGGCAAAAGAAAAGCCCGGACGGTGGTCCGGGCACATTTGTTAGTCGTTGTCGTGATGAATGACGGTTTTCTCTCGGCTGCCGTCCTCATTCTCTTTCTTAATGACCGTCGTCCTGTCACTTTCCGTGTGCTCAGGCTCCCTGATGACCGTTGTGCGGTCCCGATCAACGGGTCGGTGCTCGTGAGACTCTCCGACTGTGACGCCTCCGCCGACCGGACCGGCCTCAACGCCGACACCGACTTCATCCGCGATTGCGGGTGTCGCGATTGCACTCACGATCGCCGCAGCAAACAAGTACTTGCGCATCCTATTCTCCTTCACTTCGTGAGTTAGAGAATGTCTGCGTGCGACAGTTCGTTCCAGAACAAGGGGTGTCAAGCTGCTCATTGTTCACGCAAGTTCCCGTTCCGGGTGAGGCCTTGGATTGGGCGGAACGATTGAGGTTTATCAAACCGCAGGTCTCTTCCGAGCATTGGTTGCGCCGTCTCTCGGAGTGGCTGAGTGGCATCGGATCTGAAGTTCTGGATGGGCGGGGCAGCATCGCGATGATGGCCGCCGACGCCGACTTTCGCAACGCATGGACGGATGCCAACGAAGCAGGCTCACGGGGCACGCGTTTCGTCGCTAAGCGGATCGCCCAAAGGGCCTCCGGGTCGGGCCGAAGCTGCTGGCCGAGGTCGAGTACCGCGCGAAGTCGGCGGAGAAAAGTCCGGCCACCCGATCTTCAAGGCTTGCGGAAACGACGGGGGCCTATGATCGCGGCAGGAAGCAAGCCCGACGTTAGCGCTCGTTGCGCATGTAGGACTACGCTCGCAGATCTCCCGGTGGGCGGGATCATCATATAGATCGAGGCCTGCGGATGCCCTTGCTTGGCAAACGTATCGAAGCCGGCGCGCTGCTCCCGAATGGCCAGCATGGAGAAGAACACAAACGCCGCCCCAGCGACGGCGATCAACATCCACCAGCTGCGCTTCATGTGCGCCTCCGTCGGAGCTCGCAACACCGATACCGCACTGGCGATCAGCTTGCGATGCTCGTTACGCTCAGGCCTTTCGTAGGATCAGGTTCCCCCCAGAACCGGTTGCGACACCGCAAACGCAGGCCCCTCGGCTGCCCGTGGGCGGCGGTCCTGCGGTTCATGTTTCAATTTTACCTTTTGAAACAAGCGACCAGCGCGGCCGTTTACGGTGCGTAAGAAGAAGGTGGAGGACGGCTTCTTATGCAACAAGCACCGCTGCCGGTCTGCTGGCCCTCTCCGCTGCGAGTGCCTCGGCCGCCATCGCATGTCAGGGGGCTTTTGCTGCGCGTTCATTCCCGCTAATCCCTACTCCCCGTCCCCGGCCATCGTCATCAATCCTGATTATTGCAGGCCGCCGACAGCAACCATAGTCATTCACGAGCGCTGGCGTCCGGTCGAGCGCTTCACCCGGGAGTACGTCGTTCGAGACTATGGCGGCTTCGACGATCCAGAATGGTAGCCAAGTCGCACATGGAAATGCGATGGCCCCAGCACGCAAACACTGAGGCCGGTTTAATGATGGGCGACGGAACAGCTTCCGCATTCGCGGCCGATCCGAGTTCCCGGCTTGTGCCGCTCCCTCGGGCGGGAGCAAAACCTCCCCAACGGTTGGCGAACTCGGCTGCAGCACTGGTTTTCAATTCGGACCCGAATCTCGTTTCAGACCCACAATGAATCCATGGCGCCGCCAGAGTTGAGCCGCATGGCAGCCTAAGTGGCCGCGAAGGGTGGTCCCGGTGAGGGGCGCAACACCGGGAGTTTTCGATGTCCGGTTATTTGCGAGTTTGCTTCGCCGGTTTGGTTCTTGTTGGAGGTCTTGCGGCGACACCTGCGGTCTCCGACCCTTTTGCCGACTTGTTCAATGCCGCTCCGCGCGAGCCCGCAGCAACCTCTTTGGCGCAAGCGCAATGCTTGCCGCGACCCGGCAACACGACCGCGGACGGGGCGCATTGGGTCTATCGGTTCGACGGTCACCGTAAATGCTGGTTCCTGACCGAGGGTATGGCGAAGGTGAAGAAGACAGTTCGTCATCGCGGTGCCCAAGATCGCACCGCCAGTTTGGACGAGAACGGGAGTGCGCGGCCCAGGAAGAGCGCGGTGGTTAATGCGCGCGCGGAGTTGCTGCGCTCCGCACCGGCCGAGCCCTCCCAGCCGCCTGCAGCCGAAATCAAGGTGGCTGATGCCGCTTCCGTGCTCGATATGGGCACCACCATGACCTCAGCGGTACCCACCGATCTTCACAGCCGGCCGCCTACGCCTGAGCACTCCGTGCCCGGCCAAATTGACGTTGAGCAGCTCCTCGCGCCCGCCGGCTCACCTCCAGCTATGCCAATGGGCGCGCACCTTGCAGAGGCGCACGACGAGGCACGCAGCTGGACGGCAACTTGGTCAGGTGTGCTGCTGATGATGCTTGGTGGCTTCTCAATCCTAAGCTCGAACCGCACGCTTCGGCACGCAGTGAGATTACGCCAGTGAGGTAGCGCAATAGCCTAGGCACGTACGCGCGCCGCTGCGCGATCGATGAATTTCAAGTATAGCCGAATTGCCACACGTACAAAGGTTCCGCCCGCCCACACTTAGTTTGCCCGCCGCCTTAGACGAACATTCGATTACAATGACGGTCCCGTTGGGATCGGATTGCGGAATGCGGTACAAAGCATTCGTGGTGGACAGCAGCCGGCAAGTGATCTGCGTGGCGAAGCTCGACTGCATTGACGAGCAGGCGGCGCGGCGTCGAGCCGAGCAAATGCATGCCGAGCACGACGTTGAGCTTTGGCAAGGCGATCGATTTGTTGCTGTGTTCCGAGGTGCAACGACGAACGACAATGAGCGCGCGATCCTGAATAGACGGCCGGTCTCGCCGCCGAGTTGACATTCGAATATTGTGAGTCATGCCTGCCTGGCAGGCTGCCGACATGTCGCAGGGCCAAAGTCGCCGAGCATGCCCATAACACACCCCGCGTCTTCGGAACCGGGGTGCAGCTCGGGAATGGGTTTCGCGCTGAAAAACATTGAAGCGGTTGAACTTCGCGCAGCTGGATTGGTCGAGAAGTGGCTCCAGACTCAGATATTGGACGATACCAGCATGACTTGGTCTGGGCGAGCTTGAAGTCTCGCGCGAGAGCGCCGTCAGCCGCATGGCGGCAAGAGCGAGTTCCTGATGTACTCGGAGGAAGCGGACACCTTCTACGAAGAAGAGGTAATGCTGGGAGCGTTGGACGAGAGTCACATTATCCGCACCATCGAATATTGGGGTGTTGAGCGGCAGCGTCGTCCCGGGTCAGAACACAGAGCCGTAATTGTCGCAGAGTGAATCACGAGCCGTTTTTCAACGTGCTAGGGGTCCTCAATCGTTCAGTGCCGATGATCGCAGTGCAGCTCGGAGCTTTTAAGCTGGACGAAAGCAACGTGGTTCTTCATGGCGTCACTGTGTTGGATGTTACCGAATAGACGCCTGAAGTAAATACTTCGGAGGAGGCTGAACGAACGGATACGGAAGTATTGGGAGAAGAAGCGCGACTTTGCTTCATTGGCCGTCCTGGACAAGATTCCAACCGCCCTGAAGGCGGCTGGGCTCGAGGAACGCCTGTCATACAACAAGCATCACGTAGCACTTGGATAAACGGGTAATAACTTCTGTTGGTTTCACCCTCGCAGACGCGCGTGCCGTCCGCCATGAATATGCGACTACGCGTGTTTTCGAGGAGTAGCAGCCACATGAAGCAACATACCTTCGAAGCATTTTCCACCACCGCGATCTACTGGACACCGCTTGTGCTTATGGGCACCGCAATGCCGCCAAGAGATCCCGATGAAGACGAGGAGGACGAAGACGACGAAGAGGAAGACGACGAAGAGGAAGACGACGAAGAGGAAGATGACGCTGACGAACCGCCGGTCGTGCGCGAGCCGGACGACGACTAGACTAGCGTGTTCGGCAGCCAGGGGTATAATATTTGTCATGGGCTGGCATGCGAATGACATAGCGCTCCTCAATAGGCTCTGGTCCGCAGGACAGAGCGCGGCGCAGATAGCGCGTCGTCTCGGGTGCAGTCGTAACGCGGTCTGCGGCATGCTGACCCGTCTGGGCCTGAAGCGCGGCCACAAGCCGCCCACAGCAACGCCCAAGATAAGGCCGTCCCCGAAGCTGAGGCCGACGTCGTCGGCAGCCTGCGCTCGTCCAGTCGCACGGAAGGTGTCGCGGAACACAGCGGAGAGGCAACAGCCCAAGGAATTCAGCAAGCAGCAGCTCTACTCCATGCTGGCTGAGGCCGTCAGAAACACTGACTAGGAGCTCACCACCAACGTCGTTGCGCTCCTCGCTTCAGCTATCGTACACGAACCGACGCACGCAAGTCCGTCCGACGAACTGCGTCCATAAAGACCATAGCCTTGTTGCAGCTGCACAGATCGGCAGCTAGTTGGCTTCTTGTTTCGCCATTCCGCTCAACGCCAGGTTTCTATTGTTCTGGAAGCTCAGGGTGCCAGATATTCGGACCTTGTGCTGAAGCAGTGCCTTCGCCGCCGCGATCTGCGTACGCATACGACGAGGACCGCCTGATTGACGCATGCGCGCGGGCACGGCGAGCTCTATGATGGCGTTGCGTGAAGGTCAGGCGGCCTGCTGACCGGCGGGCTTGTCGGCTTGGCGCAGGAGCTTCCATTCCCAGGGCAGCAGTTCGTGCAGACGCGACGCGGGAAGATCGGCGATACGGGCGAGGACGTCGGCGAGCCAGGCCTTGGGATCGACGTCGTTGAGGCGACAGGTCGTGATCATCGTCAGCATGATGGCGGCACGGTCGGCGCCACGCTGGCTGCCGGCGAAGGTCCAGTTGCGCCTTCCCAATGCGATGCCCCTCAATGCGCGCTCAGCGCAATTGTTGGTCAAGCAGATCCTGCCATCGTCGAGGAAGCGGGCGAAGTCGTCCCAGCGCCTGAGCATGTAGTTCATAGGCTTCAGGACCTCGGAGGAGCGCGAGAGGGTTTCGCGCTCACGCAGCAACCAGGCGTGCATGTCCTCGAGAAGCGGCTTGCTCTTTTCCTGGCGCACGGCGCGCCGCTCGTCGGCGCCGCAGCCATTGATAGCGCGCTCGATCTCGAACAACGCATCGAGGCGTCTGACCGCCTCCAGCGCGATCGGAGAGACCGGTTTGCCCTTCTTACCTTCCCGAGCATTTTTCTCGATGTCAGCCAGCTCGAAGAAGCCCCGCCGCGCATGGGCCAGGCAAAACGCCGGTGTGATCGGCATCGCTTTCTTTTGCGGGTCGAACAGCGGCTCGAAGCCGTTGTAGCAATCGGCTTGCAGGATACCGGCGAAGGCGGCCAGATGCTTCTGGGGGTGCTCGCCTCGTCGGTCGCTCGAGGCGTAATAGACCGCCGCCGGCGGCGCAGGCCCGGCAAAGGGCCGGTCATCCCGCACATAAGTCCAGATCCGCCCGGTCGTGCACTTGCCCTTCGCCAGGATACGGATGGTGGTGTCGTCGCCATGCAGGCGCTCGGCCGCGAGTACATGGCGTTCGATCAGGTGGAAGAGCGCCATGACGGCAAAGGTCCCGTGGCCGACCTGGTCGGCCAGTGTCGACAACGGCAGGTCGATCCCCTCGGCCTTAAAGCGCGCGCTCTGGCGGTTGAGCGGGATATGCATGCCGAACTTGTCGAACAGGATCGTCGCCAGCAATTGTGGGCCGATGAAGCCGCGCGGCGTGGCATGGAACGGCGCGGGCGGCTGGCTGATCTTCTCGCAATCGCGGCAGGTGAACTTCTCGCGTACCGTCTCGATCAGCTTGAAGCGGCGCGGGATCTCCTCCAGCGTCTTGGTCACATCCTCACCGATCTTCGCCAGCCGCGATCCACCGCAGCAGGCGCAGGTCGTTGGAGCCTCAATGACGACGCGCTCGCGTTCGATGTCATCCGGCCATGGCTTGCGCACCGGCCGCTTGCGCGTGAAGGCGCGTACGCTCTGCGCCTTTGCCGCCGCGGCCTGCGCGGCGAGCTCATCCTCGCTCGCCGTGGTGACGAGTTCTTCAAGTTCCAATTCCAACTGCTCGATCAGCCGCGCCGTGCGCTCGGAACGCGGCCCGTACAGTTCGCGTTTGAGCTTCTCGATCCGCAGCTCGAGATGCGCGATCAGCGCCTCATTGTCCGACAGCTTCGCCCGCGCGTTCGCCGCTTCGGCTTGCCAATTGATGGCTTCGGCCTGTATCCGGCTGACCTTCGCCGCGGCCGCATCGCGTTCGACCTCGACCCTCAGCCGCGCGTCGCGTTCAGCCCGCAACGCCTCACGTTCGATCAACAGCGCCGCCTGGGCGCTGGCGAGATCCGAAGGAAGGTCATCCGGCTTCAAACTCATGAAGCCAGTGAATCAGATTTCCCGGTAGGTTCAATCGCAGAATGCTATCCAACTCGCGTTGGACGCAAAGTTTCTTGAGGATTCCGCCAGTCGATCCCAGATAGCAGGTAAGAAAGCTGCGCCGGAGAGATCGTCACGGCTTCACCGGCAGCCGAAGGCCAGATGAATCTTCCTCTTTCGAGTCTTTTTGTAAACAGGCACGCTCCCTGAGAATCGTGCCAGATGATTTTTATCAGATCTGAACGGCGCCCCCTGAAGCAAAACAAATGACCCCCCAGTGGGTCATGCTTCAAGACCTCCTGCACCTGCAAAGCCAGGCTCGGAAAGCCGCGCCGCATATCGGTATGGCCCGTCGCCAGCCATACCCGCACGCCAGAGGGGATCGGAATCATCGCAGCGCCTTCAACACCGCCGACACCAGCAAGGGCGGCGCCGACCCGCAAATCCTGATCCGTCCGCTCCCCGTCAATTCCACCACGATCACTTCACCGGACGGTGCCGCTTCCTTGATCGGCTCCGCTTCCATCGCCGCTTCCACAAAGCCCTGGTCAGCAAGGTCCTGGCGAAGCCGACGCCGCCAGGTGTAAATCAGCCCCGTTGAAATATCGTGATCCCGCGCAACCTGCGCCACACACGATCCCGGCGCAAAGGCCTCCGCAACGATCCGGCACCGCTCATCCTCGCTCCAACGCCGCCGGCGTTCCGGCCCCGTCAGCACCGAAATCTGACCCATCAATCGCTCTTAAGCTCGCTCTTAAACACGTGCTTATGAGTGCTCAATCCGCCTCTCAGAACAAGGCGGCCTTCATCGTGGGCGTACCGATCTGCTCCCGAGTACGGCGGAGCATCTCTCGTGTCATTTGGCTTGCCTCGTTAACATGGCCTGTGCACTTCTATTGCGACTGTACCGAAAGACTGCCTCGATTTAGGAGCCGAGTTTAGTGGGTTGGATCGCGAATTTGCTCCGTCGGCCGGATGTCGGCCTGCGGCCTGGGAACGGCGCACAAGTAGACCTAGAACCGCTATCCGAGCACGGCGGCCGATGGCTGAAGTACAACCTGTTTCGCTTCCCGGGCGCGGTGTGGTCTGGCAAGCGCGGTTGCGTGGAGCTGGCCGAGGGCGACGTGATCGCACTGCATCTCGTGGTCGAGCGGTTGAAAGAGGCCGGGGTTCGAGTGAGGTTCTACGGGCGGCTTCGGCGCTGGGACGGCACGTCACCGGTCTGGACGTTGCTGGCACGCGGGAAGCAATGATCCGGCGACTGTCGCAGCGACACCGGCACCGCGCACGCTGCGGCCGGCCCCGCTCTTGGGCATTTTCTGCGTAATAAACAAGGCAGGTTTTAACTCGTCCCGCACTGCCCAATGCTGCTACCCTCAAACGTTTCCCAGTGTCACTTCATCTAGCTTGTTGTCGTCTACATGGGGCGCGAGGGCCCAGTCGCCTGCGGCCGCGCGCTACACCATCGGTTTCGGCGGCGAGCTTCATCGCCGGCACTGCCTCGCTCACGTCGTACTCGATGTCCATCGCACGCAATTATGGTCTCGGGTCGTAAACGATCACGCGTCGATGCAGAAATATGGAGCCCGGCCACGCACAGGTTTGACGCTGGTCTAAGGGTCGGGAAATCGCTCCTCTCTCATCGAGATAAGGTTACGCACTGAAGTCTTTTGGATATGTCTTGGGCAACTTGAAAACAAAGGTCTTGGCCTTGGGAAGAATATTGGTCGGTGTTGTCGAGGTCCGCAAAAGGGACAATCTCGACCAGGAATTGACAACGATCTCGTGGCGATCGCAGATCAGCGTGATTGTCCTGCCTGTCGCTGGAACGCGTAGATGGGATTCAGACCGCAATATGCGAGGGTGCCGGATGCGGTGGCCATGCATTGATCGTAGGTTGAGAACTGGCAGTTGCCAGGATATCCCCAGGTACGTCCCTGCAGGCAATAAACGTCCTGCCGAGCTGGGGGGATGTACGAACGAGCCCGCGGAGCGGCGGTCGAAGGTGATCCAAAGCAGACGAGCATGGGAAGTGCAAGCACAGCAATATAAAGAAGGTTGCGCATGATCTAGCCTCCGTGAAGTCTTGAGAGGATAGAGAGTGTAGAATTGACGCTTTGATCTTGGTCAATGGCAAAACGCTTAGTAGACGGTTTGACCGATCGGTTTCAAAGTAAGTCTAAGCGTCAGGCGCTCGGGTTTTGGAGCAGCTTTCCTGCGAGTTTTGCGGATGGAATGCATTTTTCAAGCGCGGTGGGGGTTCGTGCGTTTGAAAAACCTAGGAGAATAGGCAATCCGAGCTTGAGAACTCCGCGCACGGCAATATGCCGATTTGGGACAGCCGCAAACCCGCGCGCTTATCAAGCACAAATCGCCGCACTACTGTCACCTCAATTTGTGCCGCTGAGCGTGCAGGGAAGCTTCGGCGGGCTCAAGCTCGTCTAGGCTCTCGTGATCGGCCTGATCCGGCGCAGCTGGGAATTGGCATATTCCTCGCGCTCACGCGTGAAGTGCTCTTGGTGCGCTTTGAAGCTCTCGACCCGCTTCTTGATCTCTTCGCGTTCGCTGCCGTCATACTCTGACGCGCTGAGGTCACCCCGCTCGACGGCTTCCTTCGGCAGAGACCGGGGCAGCTGGATCTCTAGCTTCAGCGATTTGGTGAATGCCATCGTTTCAGCGACCAGTGCGTCAAGTTCGTTCTTCCAATCGTGCATTAACGCCCCCATGCGGCACTGCTGTGCTGGCCA
Organism: Bradyrhizobium sp. 4; assembly: GCF_023100905.1. Lineage (NCBI taxonomy): Bacteria > Pseudomonadati > Pseudomonadota > Alphaproteobacteria > Hyphomicrobiales > Nitrobacteraceae > Bradyrhizobium > Bradyrhizobium sp. 4. The sequence goes on along the minus strand of NZ_CP064687.1, from coordinate 85,301 downwards.
GCTAATTCATAATAATCTGAGCTGCGGCTATAAGCACCGAAGCCGTCGCATGTAGGCCAGTCCCAAATCGTGTTATTGCTGAAAAAGGCCGCCGACAATATTGCCGGCGGCCTTCCCGGGTTCAAAATGCCTATCGTGAAAAAATGCGGTCCAGCCCCGGTGCGAGCGATCCTACACACAAAACGTCTCTCTTCATAGTTTTGCCGTTCAGAAACCTTAACGCGGGGCGATCCGGGTTTGCTCGAAAGGGGGGAGGCGTCCGGAAGAGATCACTGCCGCCTTGTTTCCAATTATGTGCAATCGGTCCGGACCTGTTTCGGCGTGGCTTGCATCAAAGCGCGTAATGGTGTTGCCTCGACGAGGTCAGCTATATCACGAGGACTGCAAGAGCCATGGTCTGGATGAATGGCGCTGTGAGCCCGGCCGTACATCGTGAACTGGACATTCGGGTTAGCGAGGGTTCTAAATGCCAGATTGTGTGATCGTTCGGGCCCATGGGAGGCAATTGGATGTCTTGCGCGAAGAGGCATCGCGCATTGCACGGGCTGCCAAAATCGACTGGTCGATTGAGCGCGCCGATGAGGGGGCACATTTTTGCTTCGAGAATGCCGAGGCGAAAAAGGCGTTCGTCACCAGCTGCAAGCGCTTTGATATGCCGCACCGAGACGCTTAGAAACCAAGTTCGCGTGCGATGAGTCAAGCCAGTCCAGAACTCTGCGCCGCACGCGTAGAGCTCGGGCCGCATACCGAATCTATCTTGAACGGGACTTCCAGAAAAGCGGCATGAGCCCAGGATCGACCATCGTATGGGCCGGGATGGCAAATCTGCTCATTGACTTTGACATGAGCCAGCCAGGTTCGCCCTTACTTGCTGCTGCAACGTCTCACGAAGCGGATGTGACCGTGTTGTCGCAAGAAGTTGTTGGACCCGAGCACCTGATAGATCGGCGCTGGTCGAACGCTGAGGCGGAATTGCAATGCGATGAGCCGATGGGCGCTTGATGATGACGGTGCCTGGACGTGCGTGGTACCCTCGCATTCAAGGCAACCATCAGCGATCCAACGAGCTTCCCTTCGTCGACTGAAGTCGTCCCCTGCCTCGGGTTGTCACCGCGCCAATATCCATGGCGGCTTTTAAACGAGCCCCGTCCAGCCGTCGCCTGAGCGCTGCAAATCGGCTAGACAGTTTGGTCAATTCCTCAACGCCAAGCTCACCGAACACAAATTGATCGAGTTCCTTCTGTTGTGCAGCGACGTTCGCGAGGCGCTTACAAGCCTTGTCGGTCAGTGACATGTGGACGACCCGACCATCCCTGATACAGGGCTTGCGCCGCAGAAATCCGGCCTTCTCCAGCGCCTTGGAATTTATTGTAATGAAGGACGGGTCAACTTTCAGCAATTTTGCCACCGTGCTGACTGCAACATCCCCCTCGCTCGTTAGGTCTGTCACTGCCATCAAGATTGTCAATTGTGGTCCAGTGATGCCGAGTGCCTTGGCCCGGACTTGAAGAAAATCCTCCAGACAGATGTTGAGGGATCGGACCTCCAACGTTAATCGCCGCACCAGCAGCTGAGTGTCAGCAGAGTCGTTCCCGACTTGCGTTGCTGGCTTGGTCAAATGCGGCGCCACCGGATGTTAGGTCCTATCCTCAGAGCTCGTTCGCACTGACAAGATTTCAACAGAGGATCTCTGCTCGTTGCAGCGATCCTGTGCAAGCATCACGCGCTCACCTGCGCCCACGATTTAAGAACGATTATTAGTGATTCGGATTACTGGCTTTTCGACGAGAATCTCGGGCCGCCGTTGGCGGACGCGCCTAACTGAGTTGCGAATGCTAGTAATCTCACCGAAATGCACGTTCAAAGGAAGATCTCGATCCGTAGTCTCGCGCAGCGGCGCGGCGTTTCGCCCGCTTCTATAGCGCCAATTCGAAGGTCTGTTGCCGGATCCCGGGCAACGGCTTCGAAATGGCTTCCATACTGAGCAGCTTTGGGGCGCAACCTCGCACAGGCGCTGCGGTGAAATTCATCGAAATTGATGGCCTGAACGCGGGATTCAATCGCATTGCGTTGTCGCGTCTCTGTCGTAGTTGCCGTCCACGAGCGCGTGTTACTCGACGGGTTATGCGACTTCACACTTTGCAGCCTGGTCGCCCCTTATAGGTTCAGTCGAGATCCAAAAATTCGACCGTGGAGCTCTTGGAGTAGTGTTAGTTGTCCTGGTCTAATTTACTCATTGAGCATATTTGAGCGCTGCTGAAATCGAACCCGGCCTCTCGGCCGGGTTTCTCAGGCTCCATATGTACTCAAATTGAGCCTATTTAACATTTGCGGGAGGCTTCAATGCCGATCTCTGGACTTTACGGCCCCGACGACTTTGCCAACCGACCGCAGCGCCAGACCACCGCTGCGCCGCGTCCCGTTCCAGTGGGCTCGAGGCCCGCACTGCCAATGCCTTCGCTGCAATGGACGCCGGAGGTCGAGCGCGCCACCGCGCCGCTTTACGAGCGCGTGAAACATGTGATCCCGCCGATCGAATGGCCGCTGATGGCGCCGACCATCAAGGCGATCAACGAGCTGAAGCAGGCGCGGGGCGCGGTGATCCTCGCGCACAATTACCAGGCGCCGGAGATCTTCCACTGCGTCGCCGACATCGGCGGCGATTCGCTTCAGCTCGCAGTCGAAGCCACCAAGGTGAAGGCCGACATCATCGTGCAGTGCGGCGTGCACTTCATGGCGGAGACGTCAAAGCTGCTCAATCCGGACAAGACGGTGCTGATCCCCGATACGCGCGCCGGCTGTTCGCTCGCGGCCAGCATCACCGGCGCCGACGTTCGCCTGCTTCGCGAAAAATTTCCCGGCGTGCCTGTCGTTGCCTATGTCAACACCTCCGCGGAGGTGAAGGCCGAGGTCGATATCTGCTGCACCTCGTCGAACGCGGTTCAGGTGGTCGAGAGCCTCGGCGCACCAAGCGTGATCTTCCTGCCCGACCGCTATCTCGCCACTTACGTGGCCTCGAAGACCGACGTGAAGATCATCGCATGGAAGGGCGCCTGCGAGGTGCACGAGCGCTTCACCGGGGCCGAGCTGCGCAGCTACCGCGAGGCCGATCCCTCCGTGCAGATCATCGCCCATCCCGAATGCCCACCTGACGTGCTGGCCGAGGCCGACTTCACGGGTTCGACCGCGCACATGATCAACTGGGTACGCGAGCGGCGGCCGCGGCGGCTGGTGATGATCACGGAATGCTCGATGGCCGACAATGTGCGGGCCGAGCTGCCTGACGTCGAAATGCTGCGCCCCTGCAACATCTGCCCGCACATGAAGCGCATCACGCTCGCCAACGTTCTGGAGAGCCTGCTGATGCTTCGTGAAGAGGTCACGATCGATCCCGCGCTTGCGCAACGCGCACGGCGCTCGGTCGAGCGGATGATTAATTTGAAGAACTAGCGACAGACACAGCGGCCGTGCCGGGACGACGGCGGAGTAAATGGAGACAGCCATGCACAACACCATCCACACCCTCACCCGCTCCGACGACGTCGTCATCGTCGGCGGCGGACTTGCCGGATTGTTCTGCGCGCTCAAACTCGCGCCGCGGCCCGTGACATTGATCTCGGCCGCGCCGCTCGGACTGGGCGCGTCGTCCGCATGGGCGCAAGGCGGCATCGCCGCGGCGGTGGCTGAAGGCGATACGCCGGAAGCGCACGCCGCGGACACGGTTGCCGTCGGCGGCGGCATCGTCGACCAGGCGGTCGCACTGGGCATCGCGCGCGAGGCCGCGCCGCGGATTCACGACCTGCTCGCCTATGGCGTGCCGTTCGACCGCGATCTCGAAGGCAGGCTCGCAGTCGGGCGCGAAGCCGCACACTCGGCGCGGCGTATCGTGCATGTGCGTGGCGATGGCGCGGGCGCCGCCATCATCGCGGCGCTGAGCGATGCGGTGCGGCGCACGCCCTCGATCCGAGTGATCGAAGGCCTCGTCGCCGAAGCGCTGTTGACCGAGGACGGCGCCGTCACCGGTCTTCAATTGCGCGAAGCGGGCAATTTCGCCGCACATCCGATCCTGCTCGCCGCGCGCACGGTGGTGCTCGCCACCGGTGGCATCGGCCATCTCTATGCCGTCACCACCAATCCGCGCGAGGCTAGCGGATCCGGCCTTGCGATTGCTGCACGCGCAGGCGCGGTCATCGCGGATTCCGAGTTCGTGCAGTTTCACCCGACCGCCATCATGGTCGGCCGCGATCCCGCGCCGCTCGCCACGGAAGCGCTGCGCGGCGAAGGCGCGACACTAATCAACGGCCGTGGCGAGCGTTTCATGGCGGCGCGTCATCCGCTCGCCGAGCTTGCACCGCGCGACATCGTGGCCCGCGGCGTGTTCGCGGAGATCTCGGCCGGGCGCGGCGCCTTCCTCGATGCGCGGCAAGCGCTGGGCGCACGTTTTGCCGACAGATTCCCGACCGTTCATGCAAGCTGCATCGCCGCCGGCATCGATCCCGCCACGCAGGTCATCCCGATCGCACCGGCGGCGCACTATCACATGGGCGGCATCGCGGTCGACCATCGCGGACGCAGCTCGATCGAAGGGCTCTGGGCCGGCGGCGAAGTGTCGTCCACCGGCGCGCATGGCGCCAATCGCCTCGCCTCGAATTCTCTGCTGGAGGCCGTGGTCTACGCCGCGCGCATCGCCGACGACATCGCCGGCCGCGCGATTCCCTCGCCCGCCCACCTTTCGGACGTGGCGACGCCGCGGGGCGGCGCGCCGGATGCTGCGGCCGTGAAGCGGCTGCGGACGCTGATGAGCGCGCATGTCGGCGTGATCCGCGATGGTGACGGGCTCGCGGAAGCCGTTCGCAGCTTCGCCGCGCTCGAACGTGAGGCCACGAGCATCGCGGTCCGCAACATGGCAACGGCAGCCCTGCTCGTGGCGGCGTCGGCCTGGAGCCGATGCGAGAGCCGCGGCGCGCATTTCCGCTCCGACCATTCCGCGGACGTTCCCGCACTCGCGCAACGCACCATGACTACGCTCACAGTAGTGCGCGAATTCGCGGACGGTCTGACCGAACGCCCGACACCGCGAGCCGCGCAACCCATGATCGCCTGACGGAGTCTGCCATGATCACCCCGACCTCTCTGCTCTATCCCGACGCCTTTCTCTCCCCGCTCGCGCTCGACGAGGCCGTGCTACGCGCGCTCGATGAGGATCTCGGCCGTGCCGGCGACATCACCTCGCTTGCGACGATCCCCGAAGCAACGAAGGCGCAAGCAATCCTGGTCGCACGGCAGTCCGGCGTGATCGCCGGCTTGCCGCTGGCGCTCGCCACCTTGCAAAAGCTTTCGCCCGACATCGAGATACGCGCACATGTTCGCGACGCCGCGCGCGTCGCCCGCGGGCAGCAGGTGCTGACGATCTCGGGGCCGGCACGTGCCATCCTTACGGCGGAGCGGACCGCGCTGAATTTCGTCGGCCGCCTGTCGGGCGTTGCAACACTCACCGCAGACTACGTTGCGCGCACCGAAGGCACCAGGATGCGGGTCTGCTGCACGCGAAAAACCACCCCTGGACTGCGCGCCTTGGAGAAATACGCGGTACGCTGCGGCGGCGGCTTCAATCACCGCTTCGGCCTCGACGACGCGATCCTGATCAAGGACAACCACATCGCGGTCGCCGGCGGCATCCGCCCCGTGCTGGAGCGCGCCCGCGCCCATGCCGGCCATCTCGTCAAGATCGAGATCGAGGTCGACACGCTCACGCAATTGCGCGAGGTGCTCGACACCGGCCTTGCCGACGCCGTGCTGCTCGACAACATGGACATTGCGACGCTGCGCGAAGCCGTCAGGCTCAACGAGGGACGCCTCAAACTGGAGGCATCCGGCGGTGTCACCCTGGATTCGATCGCAGCCATCGCGGCCACCGGCGTCGACTACGCCTCAGCCGGCGCACTGACGCATTCAGCGCCGAATTTCGACTGTGCGCTGGATATCGAGGCCTGAGGAGGTCTACTCCCTCTCCCCGTTCCTACGGGGCCGCAACGAGATTTGCTCGCGCCGAGAGGACTGGGGTGAGGGGCATCTCTCCACGTATTCGGCTGTCGAAAGACCTGTACCCCCTCGCCCGCATCGCAAGAGCGATCTTACGTCTCCCCGCAAGCGGGGAGACGTAAGAAAGGTTACCGCGGTTCGCTCACGCCATCTCGGCCGAGCTCTTCGCTTCCTCGGCGAGTTCGGGGGGGAGAGTGCGGCGGTCTGCGCGGGATGCCCCAGTTTGGTTCCTCGCTGGCGTCGCCCCAGGCGCAAGGCCGGTAGAAGGTGTGGACGGCGCTCGTGTCATCTTCTTCATCTCGGCCAGCCAGGACGGACGCACCCACTAGGCGTGGTAGTGCGTCGACTTGCCGACCTCGGGCAGCCAGATCTGGTCACCAGCATCGCCTTCCAGAGTTTCTGGCGTGCTTCCGCCTGCTTCAGCGGTTCGAGCGGCTGAATCGTCAGCGAGCGCGCAGCGTCTCGGGCCTGGGACCGATTGGGGATTGCGAGCGGCGGCGCGCGAACGGCTGAGGCGCCAGCGGAGAGGCGGTGTGCTACTGCCGGTCTCTGGCGTTGATGCGAAGATGCAGAGACCAGTGCCGAAGGACGCGAACCGCGCGCCCTTCGGACGGGTATGCAAATACACAAGTCGCTACGCGCACGCTACGCGCACGCTACGCTTACGCTAGAAAAATCGAACCGCAGTACATCCGTGCGATTCGAGTCTTCTCGTGAGTATCTAATTTAGGTTGCTGGGGCGTTAATCGGCGTTGCGCGTGCAGCGCACGCAAGCGAACACAGGTGGTTCCACGCAGTGACCGCGTGCACTGGTAAACGCCGCTCATGGTAACGATAAACATCCGGTCAACGTGAGTGGTCAGAAGCCCTGCACGCCCGTATCATAAGGGGACTCGCTGTGTTTCCCACTGTCTCACCATTGTGGTGCGGCCACTCCCTCGACCTCGCATCGGTGTTCGCCAGGAATTTATGAAGGGTACCCGGAAGCCCGATCGTGACCGGCAGGCCCTTCATGATCTCGAAGAAGCACCACGAAGTCGGCATGTGCCGCCGCGGGTCCGAAGCATCTATAGCTTGCCTGCTCGACCGTAAACTCGGTGTCCTGCATGTCGCGCTAGTGCTTCTCGAGCTCGTGTGGATCCGCGTCAACTCTTTCAATAGCCTGCGGCAGCGGCGATCCATCGACGCGTTGTGGGATCCCGTTTTCCGTGCTGCCTCACTGATGTTCTGCGGCGCACGAACGCTCGCCCATTACGCTCTTTGCACGGAATTCACGTTGCTTGCGGCTCGCGCTCTACAGGATGCCCCACGCGCGATAGCGTCCCCGGCCAGTCGTCTCGCGAAGGTCGAGTTCGGCGACGAGGTTTTGGGCCGCACGGGCCGTGATCCCAAGCTCCGCCGCGATCATGCCGGCCGAGACGATCGGCCGGGTCAGCACGTAGTCGAGGAGCGCCGGCAGTTTCGAAGTGGCGCGCCGGCCGGCGAGTTTTCGGGCGAGGAGGTTTCTGGTCATCAGCCAGCGGTCGTGGTCCTTTAGGCCGGCCTCGGCGGCGGCCGTCATCGCCTCGAGCTGCACAACCAGCCGCGCTGCGACGTCGCGTGCCCGCCGACGCTCACGCGAGATGCTTTTCAGCCCTCCATGCAGGCACAACAGATAGCAGCGTGTCTTGCCGCGGTCGCGCAACACGCTAGCTGCGAGCAGGCACCCTAGCCAAGGCGTGTGCTCGAGCGGTTCAATCGCGTCCCAGGCATCCGCGGCGATTGCAGCCGCCAGAGTCGGCGGCAAATTGCGGGTCTCATCGACGACGGCGCGCCAGTCGTCGAGGCGGCCGTCCTCGTCCCAGTCCGGATCGTAGACGAGCGAGTCCCGCTCTGGCCACGACCGAAGCTCGTCGGCGAGTCTGCGCTCCGCCTTGGCGTTGGCGGCGTCGACCGCGGCGAAGGCTGCGGCCAGATGGAGATCGGTGTTCATGACGCCAAGCGGTCCGTCGAAACCCACCGCGTCCCGCTCTGCGTCCTCGTTGAGCCCGAGACGTTCCTCGACCTCCTCTCGCTCGCGCCGGCCCCGAAGGTCAGCCAGTCCGGAAACCGACAGCGCCCAATTGGGCTTCGCGTCGGCAATGCGCCGACGGGCACGCAGCACGGCGTGAGCCCGGGTCAGCTCGTGGGTGGGGGCGCGGACGTCCATGCCGGCGTCGTGGAGCACGAGGTCATCGAGGTGGACAAGTTCGCCGTCAAGCCACAGAGTGGCGCAAGCCTCGGCGAAGTGCATTCGGCTGATCGCACCGTCACGGATTGGGCTTTTGGCCAGTCGCTCGTCGAGGCGGGCGACAGCATCCTCGGCCGCGGCAAGCGGCCCCGCGAGCTGAGCCCAAGGCAGTGGATCGGCGATTTTGTAGCCGGAAGACAAGGCCTTGATAACCTTAAGAGGAAATGGCGAAACGGAACCTAACACACCTTTATGTTCCGTCATAGCGAGGCCTGTTCCCGCTCTCCTCTTGCTATCGATAAGCACGCCTTATCGATGGGGTGCCGCCGCAGTGCGATCAGCACGCGCAGCGCTGCAAATCACCAGCGCCAAGCTTCAGATCAACCACAAATCGCCACTCGTGCCAACCCTGCCCTGTTCCGGACCAGCCGCTCCGGTGACTGTCCCCTCCCCGGCAAAGCAGGCGCCCTCGAAAATCAGGCTGCGCGGAATGCAAGGTGAAGCGTAGGTAAAAACAGGTCCGGAAATTGACGCCCGCCGGACCGCCCTTGCCCAAAGCGAGAAAGGCGTCGAGCGAGCCGTGCGGTCTCAAGCTGCACCGGCACTGCGGCAATGAGGATCAGGCTACCTAATCTTCGAGCGCCTCCGCGGTGGCGCTGACCGAAAGATTTGTGCTGCCACGGCAACCGCCCTCCCCAGGGCCTGCGGCGACGTCAGACGCGTTCCGATTTCCTGCAGGCGAGCCAAAAGCTCGCGTGCCTCGTCTCAGTCGCTGATGAGCGCGATGAAGGGCGATGCGCCGATGAATCTCGTCATACGGGCCGTCGCGAAATCGTTTGGTGGGCTGTCCGCCGAGGAGTTGCCCCCTATGGCGCAGATCCGGGCAGAACTGGACGCCGCGGTCGAGGAAAAACGATGTCGGCTCGATCTCGAGCTCATGAGCGCGTGCCGATGCACTGTTCGGGTGAGGCGGACCTTTTTCCACCACCGTCAATTCCCGCGCCATCGCCTCGGTCTGTGAATTCTCGATATGCACGGCTATGGCATGCTCCTCTAGACGCAACTATCCCTAGGTGATTTCGATACAGGGAATACGGGAGCAGGCCGCGTTAGTAGGACCGCCAAGGTCGCTGGCCTTCCAGTGACGGGCGGCCTCAGGTCGACGTGCGGCTCTTTATGGTGCTGACTGGAACTTTATGGTTAACGGCTGATAAACGCCTCCCCTATTCCTCCGTCCTTTCCGCTCCCCTACCCTGCCCTTTCCGTCTCCGGACACGAGGCGCGCTTTGTTTCCATTGTTGCCGCCCTAGCTGACCTCGATCCGTCCCGGACGACCACAACCTCGTCGATGCCCTCGCCCGCGCTTGCGTGGTTTCAAGACAACCGATCCGAGACCCGCTCGGGTAAACCCTCGGCGCGGTGCGACCTGGATGCTGGAAGGCGCCAAGGAGGCGGAGCTGAGGAAGCCTCCGCCGACTACATCTGCATTCGCCCTCGGCTGCGAGCGGGAAATGGGCTGCACCGCCGTTGATCCGCATTGTGGCCCGTTCCGCGAAGATGAAGAGATGCCGTTCCTTCCGAACTGGATTGGCCGAGACCGGTTTCGGCGACACTGATCGCCCGACCGGCTCCGGTCTACCTCTTGCCCGTCGCGCCGCCATCCCTGCTGCTTTCTTAGTCCCGCCAGTCGCGTGGAGCGTGGGACCCAGCAACCCGGGATGGCACGGCGGGTGATCCGCATAGGACACCCGCGAGGGATAACAGGTCCTCAACCCCGTGCCTAAGCTCGAACGCCTGCCGCGCGAGGTCCACTGCTTCCGGGGTGTTGTGCCGCTTGGGAGCCGACCGTCCGCCAAAGCCCTTGATCGTCACGCTATGCGGGCTGACGTCGCGGTCGTGCTGTGCGAGCGCGACATGTTCGCAGCCGATGATCATGCGGCTTCGAGGGTGGAACGGCGGCTGGGAGCGCGCCGGCTTTAGCGGTGAAAGAGGGCACTTTCCCTCGCTGCAGCGCTGGCCGAGTCGGCTCGCCATTCCAAGCCGGCACGTGACGAATCGGTGCAAACGCAAGCGCCCGCATCTGGTGATCCGCTGGACGACTTGCTCGTGACGGGTCGCGGGACTCTCGACCTGCCATCCTTCCGACCTGCCATCCTTCGCGTCTGCACGGTCTCGGCGCGGGCGCCGCGCAGCGGATGTTGCGGTTGCGGCTGAGCGGAGCGCGCCAGGGCTCAACGCTGAATTTTGATCCGAATGGGGCGGTGATAGAGTTCGAGCGCGAGTCGATTGTGGGAACTGCGTCGGAGAAAGTTGACCGCGGTCAACTTCTGTTTAGAGCGGCGCCTTCGCAGCAGCCGCGCAGGCTACGTGCCGAGAGTTGACCGCGGTCAACTTTAGACCACCCGTGGGCCGATTCGGACCGTTAAGGATTGGTTTACCCTTTAACTGTTGCGAGACCGGCCAGAATCGGGCGTAATAGCCACGCTTTGCGCATGCCGTGTACCCGAAATTCGTAACTACGCGAGAAAGCCGTGGCCCTGAACGACCAACAAGCGATGGCGTCAATCACGCCTGGCGCGCCGCAGGCGATCCACGACACGATCGCGGCAGACGCGCGGGAACTGTCGGCGAAGCTGCACGCCCACCGAACGAAGCTGTTCCCGCCGAAAGCACGCAAGCATCTGCGCCGCTTTACGTCTGGCGAAGTCGCTAAGCTCGTCGGCATTAATGACGGCTACCTCCGCCAATTGTCGCTGGAGGGCAGGGGCCCTCAGCCGGACACCAGCCCATCGGGTCGAAGGTCGTACACATTCGACGATATTCAAAGTCTTCGTACTTATCTCGATGAATCCGGCAAGGGTGCGCGCCGATACCGACCGTATCGCGTCGCGGGCGAACAGTTGCAAGTCATTGGCGTCGTTAATTTCAAGGGAGGGTCGGGGAAGACCACCACGGCCGCGCATCTCGCCCAACATCTCACCTTGCAGGGCTATCGAGTGCTTGCGATCGATCTGGATCCGCAGGCCTCGCTCTCCGCGCTGCACGGCTACCAGCCAGAGTTTGACGTCGAGGAAAACGGAACTCTGTACGGCGCCATCCGCTACGACGACGCGCGTCGCGAACTGAATGAGATCATTCGGCAGACTTACTTTTCGGGGCTCGACATCGTTCCCGGCAACATCGAACTGATGGAATTCGAACATGAAACCCCGAAAGCGCTCGCTGCGCGCCAGTCGGGTGACCCGCTGTTCTTCGCCCGCGTTGCCCGTGCCCTCGCCACGGTTCAGGACCGCTACGATATTGTCGTGATCGATTGTCCGCCTCAACTCGGATTTCTCACGCTTTCTGCGCTCTGCGCAGCAACGGCAATTCTGATCCCTGTGCATCCGCAGATGCTCGATGTCATGTCGATGTGCCAATTTCTAATCATGACATCCGACCTCCTTGCCGTCGTGGCTAAAGCAGGCGGCAACATGAATTACGATTGGATGCGCTATCTCGTCACGCGTTATGAGCCCGGCGATGGACCGCAGGCCCAAATGGTCGGCTTTATGCGCTCGCTGTTTGGCGACCGCATGGTCACGAACATGATGCTGAAAAGTACGGCGATCTCGGACGCGGGCATCACGAAGCAAACGCTCTATGAGGTCAGCCGCGATCAGTTCACACGGGCTACCTACGACCGCGCCATGGAATCGCTGGACAGCGTCAATGGTGAAATCCAAAGCCTCATCCAGGCTGCGTGGGGGAGGGCCTAATGGGTCGAAAAAACCTGCTTGCGGACCTCATTGATGACAAGTTGACCGCGGTCAACGAACAACCGTCAGGTGAGCCCAGCGACAATCGCAGACCAACCCAGCCAACACTTGGGTCGCGCGGAGCGGTCGGCGCCATGAGCCGTTCACTCGAGATGCTGTCCGCGGAGCGCGATGCCGCCAAGGCCTTGACCGAGCAACTCACCACCGGTCAAACCGTCGTCGAGATCGCCCCAGATTTGATCGACGCCTCGATCGTTCCCGATCGTATGACGAGCGTGGACGAGAAGCACTCTGCCCTCGTTGAATCGATCCGCGCCAATGGGCAGTTGGTTCCCATCCTCCTTCGCCCGCATCCGTCCAGCCCGGGCCGGTTTCAGATTGCCTATGGCCATCGTCGCGTTCGTGCGCTCGCCGAACTTGGCCGCCCTGCGCGGGCCGTGGTCCGCGACCTTAGCGACGAAGACCTGGTGGTGGCACAAGGCAAGGAGAATGGTGAGCGGGAGGATCTGTCCTTTATTGAGCGGGCAACTTACGCCGCCGCGCTCGAGGATCGTGGATTCAAGCGCGAGATCATCATGGCGGCGCTCAGCGTCGACAAGACGGAGCTCTCCCGCCTCATCACGGTCGCGCGGGCCCTTCCCCGGAGCCTACTCGATGCAATCGGACCAGCGCCAAAAACCGGCCGCCGGCGCTGGATGGAGTTGGCGGAGCGGCTTGTAGGCCGCCACGACCAAAAGGTATTGGCCGACAGCGTTGCCAGCGATCGGTTTGTGCGCGCTACTTCCGATGAACGGTTCGCGATAACTATGGCCGCGCTGGCGCCCCGCAAGCCCAAAGTTGCACGGCCGACAACCTGGGCGGACGACGGAGGCAAAAAGATCGTGAAGATTGAACGTCGCGCAGATCGCATCACGCTAGCTGTAGATGAAAAGGCCGCGCCTGCGTTTGGAGACTTTGTTATTTCGCGGCTGCCGGAACTCTACCGGGCATTTCTCGATGGAGGCACCGATGAGTGACATCGGGCGTCTTGCCGCTTTGGATATGGCGCTGCCTGGACCTCACACGGTCGGGCGGCGCGATGCGTACCCGCGTTTCCGTCCTCTCACCGTAGGAGCATAGCGGAAAAGAAAAAAGGCCCCCGGAACGTCTCCGTCCGAAAGCCTTCTCTCGTCACGTTTGGCGACTGACAGAGAATCACTTTCACGAATCGCAGTCAAGCGTCTTTAGCGACGGCACCGTTTTGGTGAGCGGATTTTCTTTGCCCGCATGAGGCAAAGACATGCAGTCACACTCCCCAACGACGCCCTTTGGGCGGCGATCGCTGACGCTTGCCCATGTGGCAAGCCAGATGGTCGCAACCGAACGTCCGCCCGAAAAGATCGTCCATAAGTGGAAGATCTTCCACGCCATCTGCACGGCACGGCCGCGCCTTGGAGTGTCGGAGCGCTCGCTCTCGGTCTTGAACGCGCTCTTAACGTTCCATCCCGAGACCGCACTGACGGGGGCAGGCGATCTGATTGTCTTCCCGTCCAATCATCAACTCAGTCGGCGGGCGCACGGCATGCCAGCGTCAACGCTGCGACGTCACCTCTCTGTGCTGGTCGACGCGGGCCTGATCGTTCGGCGCGACAGTCCCAATGGCAAGCGGTATGCGCGGAAGGACAATGCCGGCGACATCGAGCTCGCGTTCGGCTTCGATCTGTCGCCGCTGGTCGTGCGCTCGGAGGAGTTCGAGAGCCTGGCGGCCGATATCGAAGCCGAGGCCCGCGCACTCAAGCTCGTACGAGAGCGCATCACCCTGTGCCGGCGCGACATCGCGAAGATGATTGCAACTGGCATCGAAGAAGCCGTTCCGACGCGAAGGGGAGGGCAGGGGCCTGCCGATTGGCAGGTTGTGCACGCTGCCTTCCGCGCGATCGTCGATCAGATTCCGCGCACGGCTACGCGCCAGGAGCTCGAGCCGATCGCCGACGAGTTGTCTCAGCTTGCCGATGACGTGCTCAATCTTCTGGAAGAACACATCAAATCCAAGAATCCGGGCGCCAATGAGTCCCACTCTGAGCGCCACATACAGACTTCAAATCCAGATACCCCAATTGATCTTGAACCTGTCTTCCGAGAAGGCAGGGCGGCGGGAGCTGAGCCCAAACCTCAACCGTCGCGAGTCGGGGAGGGGGCTTATCCGTTGGGAATGGTCCTGAGTGCGTGTCCCGACATCGTCGATTATGCGAAGGGTGGGGTTTCGAACTGGCGCGATTTCCTCGCTACCGCGGCCGTTGTGCGATCGATGCTGGGGATCAGTCCGAGCGCCTGGGAGGAGGCTCAAAAGGTTATGGGCGAGGTGCCCGCGGCCATCGTCGTCGCGTGTATCCTGCAGCGCGGGACGGCGATCAATTCCGCCGGCGGCTATCTGCGCGGTCTGACGCGAAAAGCCGAGGTCGGCGAGTTTTCGCTTGGCCCGATCCTGATGGCGCAGATCAATTCTCGCCGCCGAGACAAGCAGCGGGCGTGAGGCGATGAGGCGCCGCCCCCAAACCTTTACGTTTCTCGTGGATCGAAGAGGCCAGTCCAACCGGCTGCGGCGGTGTCGACGCAAAGCTGTTCGCAGAGATCGTCATGGCAAAACACCACCCGATCCTCACTCTGTTTTTCCAGCCTCGTCATGGAGGCGCCGCTGAGCAGCGGATGAACGCGGCGCGGTTCGCGCACGGGGGCCGATCCTTGGGGGCGCTAATCCCGTTGGATGGGAGATGGTCGAGCACGCCGTTCCGGGACAACAGACTTTCGCGTCTGGTGCAACTTAGACGGTCGCCTCCAACCGCAGCCGAGCAGCGACAGTCTTTTTGAGGAGCTTCTGGAGAGAGGCTAATGAAGAGACGAGATCGGTGCCGCGATCCATGGACCGTTCCGCTCGATGCGAGTGGGTGCGGTTTTCCTTCGACGGCCGGCAGTCAGGCCGGCAACGTTCTCAACCTCCTCCGGAGCACCAGTAGTATCGATCTACGTATAGCCTCGCAGAAGATCTCCAAGGCGAGGCAAGTACCTGCCTATCTTAAGCGGAACGATACGACGCCTCAAGGAACGCACTTTCTCTCCATCGGATAGGGCGGGATTGACCAGCAGCATCGTGCTTGGAATGACAGCCCTTTTTCAAATGGACATGTTCGAGGGAGGAGTGATCGATGCTGCGCCGCTGCACCAGGGCGCTGACCTCTTCCTGCCGCTGCTGGAGAAGTGGACAGCCATTGAAGACTATGAACCGGTCGACGGGCTAAACTTTGCCGAGGGATTGCGCGATTTGGATCCCAGGACGCGTTGTCGGCGATCGAGCGGAGATTGAAGCAGGTGCTTGGTTCGAATGATATCGATCTTCTAGATTCTGACACGGCAGCACACGTTGGGCATGCACGACGACGTTACGTGAAAGACAGCATCTTCTGCCGCTTTCATTTCTCGAGAGAGTGGTCGCCCGATGTTCCTACAACGGGGCATCCGGAGCCGTCTCTATGATAGCCGCGCACGGCACGCAAACCGCGCTAGATGTATTGCTGGAAATCCACACGGGCGCCACAACGCGGTACGTTCGATCTTGATCCGAAGACCCCTTGTGGTCTACTGTCCTTTGTCCTAGGACAGCGGACGAGAGCGAATCTGCATGAAAAGTCAAGACGTTGTTATATTGCTGAAGCTCGTGAGCCTTGAGCAGGCCAAAAATGAGGGCGACGCGCATCTTGTGGAGGCTGCGCATAACGATGACCCGTACTCAGTACGCAGCCTGGAGTTAGCCCTTGGTATCAGCAAGACAGAGGTCAATGCGTCGATCAACCGGAGCGTTTCGTCGGGACTTGCGGTCAAAGATCGGGAAACCGGCCAGGCAAAGCCCAACCGCCGCAATCTCTATAATTTCGTGGTGCACGGATTGAAGTTCGTTTTCCCGGCTAAACCGGGTGCGATGACCCGGGGCATCCCCACCGCCTTTGCGGCCGCCCCGCTTAAAAATCTTCTGATCAGCGCAGGAGAGTACATTTACGTCTGGCCGTACGCCAAAGGCAAGGACATGGGGCAGGCGGTAGACCCGCTGTTTAAAAGCGTACCCCAGGCCATTCAAAAAGACGATCGCCTGTACGAGTATCTGGCCCTTATCGATGGTGTCAGGCTTGGACATCAAAGGGAGGCTGGGCTCGCGGCCGAGCGTTTATCGGAAAGGCTTCTCAGAAAATGACCACCGTTAAAGGCCAATTGCTTCATATGTTGCAAACGGTCGCGCAGTCTTTGGGAGATGAACTGCGCGAGCGGCTGGTGTTTGTTGGCGGTTGCACAACAGCCCTTTTCATTACGGACGAGATCGTGCTCGAAGGCGTTCGGGCAACCGATGACGTGGATCTGATCGTTGATCTCGTCGGGCATGCGCAATGGGCTCAACGGCAAGACCAGTTGCGTCAGAAGGGGTTCGTGGAATCTCCGGAAGACGAGGTCATTTGCCGCATGCGGCTCGGCGACCTCAAAGTCGATTTCATGCCGGATGATGAAAGCATTCTCGGCTTTAGCAATCGCTGGTACGCCAAAGGCATCGAGACGCCGGTCACGTGTCACCTGAACGAGACATTGAACATCAAGCGCCTCACGCCGGAACTGTTCGTGGCGACAAAGTTGGAAGCATATCTCGGCCGCGGCAACGACGATCTCCTAGGCAGCAGTGACATCGAGGACATCCTTCTCGTCGTTGATGGGCGAGAGGAACTCGTGGCTGAAATCCAAAACGCAGACGATGATGTTCGCTGCTACATTGCAGAGAAGTTCAAAGCGCTCTTAGGTCATGAGGATTTTGATCATTTTCTCGACGGCAATATCAAGGGACCTGAAGGCCGGGTCGATATTGTACGAGAGCGCTTTGTCGCCATAAGCCAGAGCGATGCTGGCGAGCGAGAGGGGAATGGAGATCAATCGGCGCAGTGAGCAATGAAAGAGGACGCGCGATAACCGGGATTGCGGGGGATTCGGAGTGCGCGCCGATGCCGTGTTATGTCTCCTTCTCGACGGATCAACCTCTGCCCCAACAAGCGGTGACCTTGCCCGCCAGATTATCCGCGATGTCGTAGACTGGTGCGTCGCCACAGACGAAGCCGCAATGGCAGAAAGCCTCAGCCGGCAATTGCGCCGCACTCATCGCAGTTTATCTCGGCTATTTCCGCGGGACAGCGTGAGCTACGTGCTCGCCCAACGTGGTGAACCAACGCCTGCGACTCGCCTCGGTTTCGCCCGCGCTGCTCGAGGTCTATGCCGACGAGGGCATGTCGCTCGAGCAGTTGATGGCCTTCGCCGTCACCGCGGATCACGGCCGCCAGGAGCAGGTCTGGCAGACCATCTCCGGCTCTTGGCAGAAAGAGCCTTATCTGATCCGCCGCATGTTGACGGAGAAGTCGGCGCGCGCCTCCGACCGTCGCGCCATGTTTGTTGGCCTAGATGCCTACGAGGCGGCCGGTGGCGTGGTGCTGCGCAACCCGTTCCAGTCCGACGACGGCGGCTGGCTCGAGGACGTCGCTCTGCTCGACGGTCTGGTCGCTGAGAAGCGAAAGGCAGAGGCGGAAACGATCGCCACCGAAGGCTGGAAGTGGATCGAGCTCCCAGGGTGCGAAGCTCATCGGCCAGTACGACAGCTCAGCGCTTCGTCGCTGGGTGGCATCCGACCGCTCGCCTGGACCTGCGCAGCAACACGCGCTTAGCCCTACGTATCTTGCGGCCGAGAAGTCGATTGGATGACTCCAGTTCTCATGTGATCCATCGTGAAATCCGAACCTGCCATCGGATTACTTGATCTCCGTCACCAAACGATTGCGTCCCAACGATACTGCGTCGGCCGCACAAATCTGACCTCCAGTGGATAGGGACAATGACACTCTCAGAAACGAACTTTCGCTTACTTCGAACAATCAAGAATGTTGTTTTGACTCTTGCGTCGGCGTCTCTCGCGTCGAGTGGGGCACAAGCTGCTGACCTGCCAGTCAAAGCCAGAGCAGTGGAGTACGTGAAGGTTTGCTCACTGTACGGCGCTGGCTTCTACTACATCCCTGGCTCGGACACTTGCATCAAGCTTGGCGGATATCTGCGCGCTGACGTTGTCGCGAATAGCAACAGCGATTTTGACCCGGCCGCCAATGGCGTAGCGGGAGCACGCAACCGTCTAGGCAACAGCTACACTTGGCGCGCTCGTGAAGGACTGAGCATCGACACGCGCACCGCGACTGAGTACGGCCTCGTTCGCACCTATTTCTCGGGCGTGTTCACCTGGACGTCAGGCGGCTATACTGGCGCCGGCACGAGCGCCGTCAATGGGGCGACCGCTTACACAACGTCGACCGCTTCACAGGTCGCTGGTGGTTCGCTCGGCGTCTACTCCGCCTTCATTCAGTTCGCAGGCTTTACGATGGGTAAGGCCGTCTCACAGTTCTCGGCGCCCTGGACCAACTATCCAGGCAACGACTTCGATGATCTTCCGGGCGGCGGCGGATGGGTCACCGGCGTGAACCAGTTCACCTATACCGCTGACTTCGGACAAGGCATCACAGCCGCTTTCTCAGCCCAGGATCAGGTCGCCTACGGCACGACCAATATCTGGAATGTAAGTGGAGCAACGGCGGCCGCTCTCGCCACCGGTGCGTACGGTACTAACAACATCGGCGGTTCATCGTCTCCAGACCTCATCGCGATGGTTCGTATTGACCAGGCGTGGGGTCTCTTCCAGGCGTCGTTCGCGGCGCACGACAACCATGCTGGGTACTACGGTGGCGACGAAGCGACCGGGCATCCGGACGACAAGTGGGGCTGGGCTGCTGCTTTGGCCTTGTCAATCAAGAACATCCCGACCGGAGCCGGTGACACGATCAACGTGTCAGGCGCTTATACCAACGGCGCGACCCGCTACAACTTCAACGATTTGATGCCAACCACCTACGCGATGTACGGCGGCACGGGGCTGGCAGGTGCTTATCAGAGCGTCGGCCTGGCGGGCTTGTCTGACTCCGTGTTCGTTGCCGGTGCGGGCCAGGAGCTAACCAAGACGTACGGCTTCCATGCTGGTTACACCCACAACTGGGATCCTCATTGGAATAGTGCCATCTACGGCGGCTGGGGCGCCGTTCGGTATAACAGCGCAGCGAAGGGCTACATCTGCGGTGCATTCGTAGCCAACCTTGCGCTGTCGAGCGGCAATGCTGGCTGTAATCCTGATTTCAACTATGGGGTTGTCGGCGTCGTCACGCGCTGGACACCGGTCAAGAACCTGACCTTCACGGCAGATCTAGCCTACACCATGCTCGACCAAAAGTACACGAGCGGAAGTACAGTGACACTGCCTGTGCAGTCTGCGGTCGCCAAGCCGGCGGCTCTTTACGAATTGAAAGATCAGAGCACGCTGACCCTGCTCTTGCGGGCTCAGCGGAACTGGTGAGGCTCTGTCTAAACCAGCGGAAGGAGAAAAGAGGGCTCAAAAAACGAAGTTAACCTCCAAGGAGGCCTCCGGCATGCCCGCCGGGGGCCTTCTGCAAAATAGTATCTAAATCAGAGCTGAGCATACGGCGGCTTCAAACGGCGTTGAAGGACCCTTTTTCTTGGTCCAGACGAAGGGCCGAGCGTCGTCGTTGTGGGCTTTGCTCTCACGTTCAAGAAAAGCGGGTGCTAGGTGAGATATTCAGCAAGCTGGAATGCTGCTACGACAATCTTATGCCGTCTCCGCAAGGGCGGTCTTCTTACAAAGACGAACGAGCCACCGGCAAAAAGCGCGAGACATTTCGGGATTATCGCCTCGGTCGACAGCATAGGCGCGATACTGCATGCCGCTCGGAGTGCGCGATCGTGGAATCACATTGAGAGCTCCACCACGTACCAGGTCACTTACAATGATTTCGGGCGCGACGAGAAGACATTTGCCCGTCATCACCGCCGGCAGGGCCAGGTAATTGTGATCATATCGCGCTCCCGATTTTATATCCTTTGGGGTCAGGTTCATGGCCCGCAGCCATGTCGGCATTATGTCAGGCCGGGATGTGATGTTCAGGATGGGTACTGTGCGAACAACCGGGAGGCTCTTGCCATCGACGTGATTTGGTGAGCCCACACATACGAGTTGCTCGTTGTAGAGTTCCCAATCATCTGCCGGCTCGATGACGGAAAGATCCCGTGTGATCAAAATGTCGTAATCGTCGGACGACGTCGGTTGCGAAAGTGAGCTAATCACATCCACAACTACGCCGCCCATTTCATTAGAAAAAGCTTGGAGATTTGGAATCAGAAAGGCGTAAGCGAAAGTCGAGAGTGACGTGCGGACTACAATCCGATTGGTGTCTCGACGATTCCGGCGGCGCATTCTCTTAGCGGTGAAGCAAACGGTATCTAGCGGTTCTGCAACCGTGTTCGCAAAAAGCCGTCCGAATTCCGTCAATTCGCTACGCCGGCCGCGACGCTGCATGAGGTCACTGCCCAGATACTCCTGCAGCACGGCGAGGTAGCGGCTGACCGAACTCTGGGTCATTCGCAAGGCGCTAGCCGCGCGGGTTACGCTTCCCTCGCGCGCAATTGTGACGAATACCCGGATCGCATTGAGTGGCACTTCATCCGTTTCGGTAGCCATTTTGTGCTCCGGAATTTCGGGCATGCCCGTCAGTTCTCGCAGGAGGGCATTGCCAGAAATCAATCGTCCATCACATTATTCGATGATCGTAGCCGGGTTACTAGATACCAACTGCAGGTCGCGCGCGAAAGCGATTTCGCTCAGACGCGGTGCAATCCGTGCGAACGAGCTCACTTCTAGGTGCGCACATTGGTTTCCAAAGGCGCGACGAAATAGTGCCGTTAAATCGGCTGGCGTGATCGCTCTTTGCGCGGTAGGAGAGGGGCGTTTACAGCAATTGTCGAACAGCAAAAACTGCGCCCGAGCAGAGTTCAGACGCAATGACGCCGTCTTGGACAAGAGATCTAGCGAAGGAAGCGAGCTTCGGCCGCCTTGACGCTATCCACGTTCTGGAGGTCGAAAATCTCTTCGACCGGCAGAATATCCTTGTGGACGTTCTGGACGCCGCCATCGGCAATGATTCGGCGGAAGGTCTCTCTCATCGCAGTTGCAGCAGCGCGGATACCGTAATTGCCGTAGATTATTACGCGGATATTCCCGAGTGCTTTGACCCGCTCGGCGTCGAGATCCGGGTACGCGTTCGGAACGATCGCTAGCGGCACCGATCCGCCCCAGGCGCGCGAAAAGCTTTCGATCTCTGATGCATCCTTCTTTTTCGAATGGATTAGCACCATTTCGGCGCCGGCCTCTTCGTAAGCTTTTGCTCGTTGCAGAGCTTCCGTTTCGCCGAGACCCGCAATCAGGGCTTCGGTGCGGGCGATTACGAGAAAATTGGGGTCTCGTCTTGTCGCAACAGCGGCCTCGATCTTGCCCTGGAACTCCTCGATGCGGAGCAGTTCCTGGCGTCCGCCAGCCATAAGGCTTGTCACTTTCGGAAAGGTTTTGTCTTCGATTACCACAGCGCTGGCGCCAGCTCGCTCGTATTCGTGAACGGCGTGGATCACGTTGATTGCATTGCCATAACCGGTGTCAATGTCAGCGATGATCGGCAGCGTCGTGCGTCCAGCGATCGAGCGCAGCATGTCGAGATGCTGGGTCATCGAGATCAGGCTCATATCCGGCAGACCGTAAAGCGCGGAGAGTTCGAAGCCCGATGCCCATAAAGCATCGAACCCGGCCTCTTCGGCCAGCAGAGCCGAAAGAGGGCTATGGGCGGCCATGACATGGATGAGACCGGTCTCGTCCAGGCGAGTACGAAGGCGTTTGACGGAGGACATCGGAAAATCCTTCTTTCGCGGATACGGCTCGCCATCACTGGGCGCGGTCACCTCAGGCACTCTGATCGCGCAATTGGGCCGCGCCAGCGGTCATGATCTTAGCTTTTTGGGGGCCGGACGACATCTGAGTCGGTCTTAAACGAGAGACAAGAGTCAGCACCTAAGTGAAAAGCGGAAATCTTGCCGGTTTCTAATTGCTCTTAAGCGGGCCGACCAATGGTGTGATCGCATTCTTGCGATCTAATGATCAACCATCTCGATGATGGCGTCGTGTCTCGTTGCACCTCAGAGCTGGTCAAGAAGCTAGGGGGGACATCGTTTCCGC
Organism: Bradyrhizobium sp. 4; assembly: GCF_023100905.1. Lineage (NCBI taxonomy): Bacteria > Pseudomonadati > Pseudomonadota > Alphaproteobacteria > Hyphomicrobiales > Nitrobacteraceae > Bradyrhizobium > Bradyrhizobium sp. 4. The sequence continues at coordinate 63,124 of NZ_CP064687.1, read as the reverse complement.
GCGACACTTGATCACTCGAGACCATGTTGGTTGCGCTAACAGTGAGAGCGCTGATGACGTTTTAGTTGGGCAGCGTCCTCAGCCCAACCGGGAGCGACCCAGTTCCGAGGAGGCACCGTTCTCTGCCCGGAAGCCTCATGTCATCTCATCTGCGCACGTGAACATCGACTTAGTCGATGAATGTCATCGCAGCGTAGCATTTCGCGGCTCTAACGTCGGACAGGTTTGGCAAACACGAGATCAGCGATCTTAGTTTTCGACCGCTGCGAGGATCTGTTGATCGCCGCAAGGTCAAGGCTATGCGTTCCGTACTGATTGAAGCGAATTCCGGGAGACGGTGATGACCCGCAGCCATCTGACACGGCGAGAGGCTTTGACTGGTGCGATCGCAGCAGGTTTGTTGCCGACCGCGAGCACCGCCTGGGCTGAGAGCGACGGCAAGAAACCAGCCCGGCGGCGATTAAGAGTTGGCATGTCGGGCTTTCCCCGCACGTTTGACCCAGTCATCGCAACCGACACCGCCATTCGGCGGATCATGCCACAGCTGTTTGAGAGCCTCATTGGCTTTGACCACGCCAATGGGATGGTGCTGCGGCCGGCATTGGCCGAACGTTGGGAGCGAGTTGATGCGCAGTCGCTGCGGCTGTTCCTGCGCAAAGGCGTGGCGTTCCACGACGGAAGCCCGCTGACTGCCGAAGATGTCGCCTTTAGCCTCGGGCCCGACCATCTCTTAGGACCGGGCCGCAGCGGAATGTCCGATGCGCTGCAGTCGCTGGACCGGATCGACAAAGTGGATGTCGTCGATCCCTATACGGTCATTGTCCACGCCAAAGGGAACGACGCACTGCTTGAGCAGCGTCTGGCTTCCTGGGGAGCGGAGATCGTCTGTAAGCGCGCGTTCACCGCCGCGGGCTCGTGGGAGCGCTGGACGGCAGCTCCAGTAGGGAGCGGCCCGTACAAGATCGTCAATCACAAGCTCGACATCCATGTCACGTTGACTGCGCACGATGCATATTGGGGCGGACGGCCACCATTTGAGGGCGTCGAATATCGCATTATTCCCGAGCTTTCCGCGCGCGTGAACGGCCTTCTTGCGAACGAGCTCGACCTCATCACTGACATCCCACCGGATCAATTCGAGCGTATCGAGAAGCGCGCCGATCTCCAGATCTCGGGCGGGCCAGTACAGAATATCCGCTCGCTCGTGCTCGACCAGAACGATCCAGTGCTGAAAGATGTGCGGATCCGCCGTGCGATGAGCCTTGCGCTCGATCGCAAGCTCTTGATCGAGAGCCTGTGGGCGAACCGTCTGCCGATTCCGAATGGCTATCAACTCGCGAGTTATGGCCAGGGCTACATCGAGGATTTCCCCGCGCTGCTTTATGATCCTGATAAGGCCAAGGAGCTGGTCGCTGCGGCGGGCTACAAAGGAGAGCCGATCATTTATCGGCTCCTCAACAACTACTACCCCAATCAGATCTCTGGCGCGCAAACCATGATCGAGATGTGGCGTGCAGTCGGCCTGAACGTCAAAATCGAGATGATGGAAAACTTTGCCCAAGTTCAGCGCCAGCCGGTGCGGGCGATCTTCGACACCTCCAACACGGCGTTGTTTCTGGATCATCTTGGCCATCCCTGGCGTGAATACGGCCCCAGCGGCGCCCTGCCGAAGTCGGTTGGGGTCTGGAAGAACGAGGAGTATTTCGCCTTGGGCGCGCAGCTCCAGGAGACCGCTGAGCCCGAGCAGCGCCGTCCAATCGTCCGCCGCATGCTCGAGATTATCAATGACGTCGATCCACCCTGTGTGATTTTGCATGTGTCCGGCCAGTTCTATGGCAAGCGGCGCGACGTACCCTGGTTGCCGGGGCTGACGCTCGATCTCAATTTCGGCCCATTCAACAGCGCCTTGATCCGGACCTGATTCAGGATGAATGACGCGTTCCTCCGCTTGCGCGCAGATCCACCACGTGGGCTGCCCGGCTCCCGCAATTCCTACGACGCCGCCCGCGAGGAGCAGCCGCGTCGACGCTGGCAGGACAGGGAGCTCAGATGACACCACTTCTTGAGATCACAGGGCTGCAGGTCGCTTTCGACCAGGTGCCGGTGCTGCGTGGAATAAATCTTAGTCTCCGCCGTGGCGAAGCGCTGGGCATGGTCGGCGAAAGTGGTTGCGGAAAGTCGGTGACCTGGCTTGCGGCGCTTGACCTCTTGGGGGCACGCGCCCGGACGGCAGGCAGCGTACGCTTTGCTGGCGAAGAGCTTCTCCATGCTCCCGCCCGTCATCTGGAACAGGTGCGTGGTCGCCGAATTGCAATGATCTTTCAGGATCCGACCAGCGCGCTCAATCCCGTGCGTACCGTGGGCGATCAGATCGGCGAAGCTCTGCAGCTCCATCGTGGGATGGACAGGCGCAGCGCGCTGAATGAAGCGCGTCGTCTGCTGGATCAGGTCGGCATTCCCGATGCGGCGCGACGGCTTGGCGGCTATCCGCACGAGTTTTCCGGTGGGCAGAATCAGCGGGTCATGATTGCCATGGCGCTTGCGGGACAGCCCGACATCCTCATCGCCGATGAACCCACCACCGCTTTGGACGTCACTATTCAGGCGCAGATCCTTGAGCTTCTGCAAGAGATCCAACGCGAAAGAGGCATGGCGCTGGTCCTGATCTCACATGATCTGGGCGTTGTCGCCGAGATCTGCGAGCGCGTGCTGGTGCTTTACGCCGGGCACATCATTGAAGAAGCACCCGCCGTGCGTCCGTTCGACCATCCCACTCATCCATATACACGCGGGCTTGTTGGGGCCCTCCCGAATCTGGACGGGCCTCGGCAGCGCCTCGCCGCCATTCCCGGTGTCGTTCCGAGCCCGGCGGACCTTCCGCCAGGATGTCCCTTCGCGCCACGCTGCGACCTGCGCACGGACCGGTGTGGCGAATGCACTGTCGAATTGACGTCTGTGGAGGATAATGCCGACCACAGAATTGCCTGCCTGCATGTCACCGGCCAGCGGTGCCAGGACGAGACCGTCGCCGCATGACGATGACGGTCGCACCGCTTCTTCAAGCCGATGGGCTTGTCCGACGATATTCCTTGCGCCAGGGCCTGTTTCGGGGCCACTCGACGGTCCACGCCGTCAATGGACTGTCGCTGTCTCTGGCCAGCGGCAAGACGCTCGGACTTGTTGGCGAATCGGGCTGCGGAAAATCCACCGCGGGCCGGCTTCTCATTGGCCTGGAACGACCGGATGCGGGCACCGTCAGCTTCGGCGGAGAAGAGTTGCCGCCGATGGGCGATATCCGTTGGCGGCATCTCAGGATGCGAATCCAAATGGTATTTCAGGACCCGCTGGGGGCGCTCGATCGCCGGCTGACGATCGGGGCGCAAATCGCAGAACCGCTCGAAATTCATCGGATCGGCAGCAAGTCCGAAAGAGCGGACCTGATCAATAGGCTCCTCGCTGACGTTGGCCTCAGAACCGATCACGGGGCGCGCTATCCTCATGAACTCTCAGGTGGCCAACGCCAGCGTGCGGTGTTGGCACGAGCACTCGCGACCGATCCGGACCTCATCGTGTGCGACGAGCCGGTGTCCGCGCTCGACGTCTCGATCCAGGCTCAAGTCGTCAATCTTCTGCGTGACCTGCAGGAGCGGCGGCACATGGCGATGATCTTCATCAGCCATGACCTGCGCGTCGTTCGGCAGATCAGTGATCGCATCGCCGTGATGTATCTCGGCTCGATCGTCGAAGAAGGCTCGCCCGATGCAGTTCTGCGCGCCCCCTTGCATCCGTATTCAAAAGCGCTGGTTTCTGCCGTACCCAGGCCTGGACGGCGTAGCGAGCGGACGATCCTGCAAGGTGATCCGCCCAATCCATCGGCGCGGCTCGCCGGCTGCGCCTTCCATCCACGTTGTCCGGCGGCTCTTCCGGCCTGCGCACGGATTGTGCCCGAGCTCACATCCGTAGGCGCAGGACGCAGGGTCGCTTGCCATTTGATCAACAGGGATGGTCTCCAAGTTGGGAGCGTCGCCTGATGACCCGCTTCATCATGACTCGGGTGGCTCGCGCCGTGCTCACCATAGCGATGGTAGTCACATTCGCCTTCGTGGTTCTGCGAGCCTCTGGCGATCCCGCTCGCGCGATGCTGTCGCCTGAAACGTCGGCCGATGCGGTCGAGGCGTTTCGCAAGGCTTGGGGGCTCGATGCACCACTCTGGGTCCAATACGTAAAATATCTTCTTGCGGTCGTCCACGGAGATCTCGGCCAATCCATGCGGGACGGGCGTACTGCCGCCACGGTTGTTGCCGAACGCATCCCGGTCACGCTGATGCTCACTGCTCCGGCACTCGCCCTCAATCTTCTCCTAGGCATTCCGGCCGGCATCTATGCAGCCCTCAAGCGCGACAGTTTCACGGACCGTCTGGTGATGATGGTGACGGTAGCGGGCTTCACCGTGCCATCATTCGTGCTCGGGCTCGTACTCGTGCTCGCCTTTGCGGTCGAGCTTCCCTGGTTTCCTTCAGGGGGCGCCGGCAGCGTGCGCCATATGGTCCTGCCGGTGGTCACGCTTGGCCTGGGCGGCGCGGCCGTTCTGGCTCGTTTCACCCGCAGCGCCATGCTCGAGGTGCTCGGGCAAGCCTATATCCGCACGGCGAGTGCCAAGGGTGTGCCATGGCGCAGAGTCGTGACGGGTCATGCCCTGCCCAATGCCGCCATACCAGTGTTGACCATCGTGGGTTTGATGGTAGGCAACTTAATCGCGGGGACGGTGCTCGTCGAAAGCGTCTTTTCCTGGCCGGGAATCGGCAGTCTGCTCGTCGTCTCCGTCGTAAGTCGCGATCTGGCTGTGGTCCAATGCATCTTGCTGCTGGTGGCAGCCGCCATGATCGCGACGAACCTCGCAGTCGATCTCCTTTACGGTATGTTCGATCCGCGTCTGCGCGATACGCGCTCTGCTGGAGGAGCGTAGATGGCGGAAATGTCTGCCGGACAGATGCCGTTTGCTCACGTTAAGAAGAAGAGAGTACTTCGTTGGCGCAATGTTGCTGTGCAAGGCGCCATCGCTTGGCTCGCGCTCATGCTCGTCATCGCGATCCTGGCAGATCGTCTCGCTCCCTATGATTATGCCGCACTTGATCTTCGGCATCGTCTCGCCGCGCCTATTGGCTTCGGGGGGCACGTATCGCATCTGTTCGGCACCGACGAGCTTGGCAGGGATCTGCTGGCGCGCTTACTTATATCGATCCGGATGAGCCTTTTCATTGCTTTTGGAGCCACGTTGATAGGCGCATGCCTGGGTACCACGCTCGGCTTTCTCGCCGCCCATTTCCGCGGCTGGGTCGAACAGGTCATCCTCGCATGTGTCGATTTCCAGGCCAGCATGCCGTTTCTCGTTCTAGCGCTCGCGGTACTTGCATTCGTGGGTAACTCTCTGCTGCTCTTCGTGGCCCTCCTTGGCCTTCATGGCTGGGAGCGCTACGCGCGCGTCACGCGCGCGCTCGCGATGAGCGCGAACACGCAAGGCTATGTGGTCGCCGTACGCCAGCTGGGCGCAGGACCTTGCCGCCTTTACCTGCGCCACATCCTACCGAACATCGCCTCAACCTTGATCGTCACCATGACTCTTGCCTTTCCGGATATTATTCTGCTCGAGAGTGGTCTGAGCTTCCTTGGTCTGGGCGTGCAGCCCCCGCTCACCTCCCTCGGCAATATGGTCGGCTATGGTCGTGACTATCTGACCCGCGCGCCCTGGATACTCGTCCCCTCTTCGCTGATCATCTCGCTCACCACACTGTCCATCTCGCTGGTGGGGGACTGGCTGCGCGACCGCATGGACAAGACATTATCGTGAAGGCCCCTGTAACTTCCCCTGCTACCCGCCGCGTCATCCTTGTCAGTTTCGATGGGCTCCGTCCCGATCTTATAAATGCTACAGCGACTCCTCATCTTCACAGGCTTCAGCGCCAGGGCGTGACCCTCGGCCGGAATGTCACCGTCTATCCGAGCGAAACGCGGGCGGCGATGCCTAGTCTTGTTACCGGCGCATCACCCGGGCGCCATGGCATGGTCGGGAACCAATACCTCGACCGCGCAGCGGTGCCGTCCCGCTATGTCGACACGGCCGATGACCAGCTGGTCGAAACCCTGGATACGTTGAGCGGCGGGCGTCTCATGGGCGTGCCATCGCTCGGCGAGGTTCTTGCCGCCCACGGCAAGACGCTCGCGGTGCTCGCGTCGAATTCTGCCGGGACGACCCGCTTGTTCAACCACAAGGCGCGCACGCTCGGCCATCCCACAATCTCGGGGCACTTCGCGCGGCTCGCGACTTCCCGATCTCTTCTCGAGGCGCTGAATGCTCGAATCGGTCCTCCCCCGGCGCCCCCGCCTGCAGGAACGCCCGACCTCGCAGCCCAGAGCTATCTGACGGCGGCTTTGCTCGACATCGTCTGGCCACAGCTTCGGCCTGACGTCACCATTCTCTCCTTTGGCGAACCGGACAGCTCGTCTCATTACTGCGGCACGGCGGAGGTACGGACCTTGGAAGCGCTCGCCTGGGCCGATCAGCAATTCGGTCGCGTTCTGGACTGGTGGGAGGCTGAAGGCCGGCGGCAGGACGTCCACATCATTGCCGTCTCAGATCATGGACACGTGAGCGTCCATGCGCAGGCTGACGTTCACCAAGTGCTCAGAGATGCCGGATTTCGTTGCGGCTCGGCGCCTGGGCAAGACGTAGATGCGATTCTCGTTCCCGGGCAGGTGGGGGCCATTTATCTGGCAGACCCCTCGGAGCTGAAGATCCGGCGAGCCGTCGCAGCAATGACCAAGGCGCCGTGGTGCGGACCGATCTTCACCGCTGGACGAAATGACATCGAGGGCATCGCGCCGGGCAGTTTTGCGCGACAGCTTGTGATGGCAGATCATGCCCGTTCCAGCGACATCCTGTTCTCCTATCGTGCCGATAGTGAAGTCGATCCATTCGGCCTCATCGGCCGAACCTGGAGCAACGACGCGCCGATCGGACTGGGAGTACACGGCGGCTTGCATCCTAAAGAGATGGCGGCGGTCGGCATTCTCGCCGGACCTGCCCTCCGCTCGGGCAGCCTTTCAGAAGTTCCGTCGGGGATCTGCGACATCGCGCCGACCATTCTGCATCTTCTGGGAATTGTCGCCCCTAGCCAAATGGATGGGCGCGTCCTCAACGAGACGTTTGCGACATTCCCCCAGGCTGCACCCGCTTCAGTCGTAGAGACCGTCTACGAGGCAGGCTCCTCCACTTACCACCAGGTCTTGCGCCGCATACAGGTCGGAGCCGTAGGCTATATCGAAGGCGGCTTTGCAGAAAGCGCCGCGTGAGCCTGGTGGCTTTCCGCCTCGTACATTTTGCAGAATTTAGCCGTTCTATGCCATCGGCTCCTTCTCACCCGTCTGCCCATCCGGGCTTACGGCCAGCGAAGACCAATTCACTAAGCCCGATGATCCAATCTCGCTCGGGGGCGCGGCGCTCATTCCTGAGCAGGCGCCGACCAGCGTTGATATAGACGACAACTTTGTGGATGGGTTTGATAGTTGTGGCGCTCCCGGCCCGCGAGTCCTGGCCGAGGCTCGATTGATGATTCTGTGCGTCTAAAGCGCGAAAAGAATATCTGCACCGGGGCGACATCGGTAGTGATGCCTCATTCTCAGTCGCTATCCATACGCCCGCTGGCTCAGCCTTCTCGGTAGGTCGAAGATGAGAGGCGCGGGTCTCAACGACCGGTCCGGATCGTCTTGAGAATTGGTGTGGGTGAGTCCTGGCAGCTCCGTCAGGAAGCCATGGACCCCGCTTCTGATCCGTTCTGGGGATTCCTGGAAATCCCGATGGGCAGACGTTGTGCTCCGCGTGTTGCGAGAACGAGTGTCAGGAGGTACTGCAACTGAATTATATCCGGAATCGACTGCCCGCTACTTGCGGTGGCGAGCTTCTTTGCGGGGCGGGTGACGGCGATTCGCGCAAAGAAAGCGCGTTTTCGGACAAGTTGCGACGAGAAACGGCGTCTCAAGATAGATAAGAGCCCCCGGAGAACCTCCGCGGTATGCAGAATGCTCTGCGCGCGGCTTCAGCGGGCCGTCTGAGGCGCCGCGGGAGCGGCGCCGTATGGGGTCGAATTCCTCGTTCGATATTGGCGTTTTCAGGTTGGGAGGCCAAACGGGGAGCTGACTGATGCGAGATTTCCGTATCCCAATGCAACGCCACTCATCTGAGATTCAGGACTGACGTGTTTCTCGGCACCACTAGAAGGAGTCCATTTCGGTATCTCTGTGACCAGAATCATTGCCTGGAAACCCTCAGGCCAAGCTCTTGGAGACGGAAACGTGGCTGACTATTTTGAGGTCGATTTTTTAGATGTCGAAGCAAAGAGCAGCGGTGACGCCATTTGCGTTCGCTATGAGTTGAATAATCAGACCTTCATTCATGTCGTCGATGGAGGCTATCAATCAACCGGCGAGAAGGTCGTCAACTTTCTTAACAAATACTACGGGAAGCCGAGGCGGATCGATCATGTCGTGGCGACTCACAACGATGGCGATCATGCGGGAGGCCTGCAGCGCGTCCTGGAGGATTTTGAGGTCGGCGCGCTTTGGATGTTGCGACCCTGGCGTTATGCTGCAGAGCTTCTTCCTAGGTTCAAACGCTTCACGACCTCTCAAGGGCTGGAGACAGCCTTGAGGGAGGCTTATTCCAATCTAGTTGCTCTTGAAGAGATCGCCCTCCGAAAGAACATCCCGATATATGAACCATTTCAGGGTAGCACGATTGGTGCTTTCCGCGTGATGGCTCCGATCCGTTCGCGCTTTCTGGATCTGGTTGTCTCCTCCGACAAAACCCCCGAGGAGAAAGGGTTGCTCGAGATCGCGCGCGATGCGGTTATTCGTGTGGCGAAGGAGGCCGCCGCGCTCGTCAAGGCAGCTTGGGGTGACGAATATTTTCCCGCGGGCGAGACGAGCAACGAAAACGAGATGAGCGTGGTTCAGTATGCCTATCTCAATGGTTGCAAAATCTTGCTTACCGGCGATACTGGACGCACTGGGCTCAAAGAAGTCATCGACTATGCACCTTTGATCGGATTGACGTTGCCCGGCATTGATCGATTCCAGGTTCCTCACCACGGCGGGCGCCACAACGTTTCGACCGAACTGCTGGATCAACTCTTGGGTGAAAGGAAGGCGGCCCAGGGCGGTAAGACAACCTTCACCGCGGTAATTAGCTCGGCTAAAGCCGATGAGAATCATCCGCGCAAATCCGTTGTTCGAGCTATGCACCATCGTGGGGCGCATGTCATCTCAACCGAAGGGTCAGACAAGCGAACTGCCAAAGACGCTCCGGAACGCGATGACTACAGCCTCGCCGAATGCTTGCCATATCCCGACAGACAGGAAGACTGAGACTTGCGTTCGCATCTCAGGATGTCCCGGCGATCCATCTTTTTGTCGAATGGCGTTCGTGTTGGCCGAAGGATAGCGAGCCGGTTCTCTCGCTCTTTGCCGCGGTGCGAGCCCCCAGATAGGCAAGAACAATGACTAAGAAGGGCTCGAAAGAGAGATCTCTCAAGGATCAGAACACTACTTCCTTAATCACCATCCTGGTCGTCAACATCGCTATTTTCGCGGTTGCGCTTAAGACTGATCAGCTTGTTGCAGCCGATTATCAGGAGATGCTGAAGCATTGGCAGGCGCTTATACCTGCTGGATTGGGGGCCGTGCTCATCGGAGTGATCAACGGTTTGCTTGATATCCAAACCAAGGCCAGATTGGTGTTTTGGCGTTGGCACGATCCCCTGCCTGGATGTCGGGCGTTTTCTTACTATCTTCATCGCGATGCGAGAATCGATATCGGGACACTCAAGACTAACGTGGGGCCGTTTCCCACCACGTCGAGCGAGCAAAATGCTCTTTGGTATAAGCTCTACAAGTCGGTAGAGGACGATCCGCGCGTGCTGCAGGTCCATCGCATGTTCCTGCTGACGCGCGACTATGCTGGCATTGCGTTCATGCTGCTGATGGTCTTTGGCGGAATCGGCGTAGTGACCATGCAGACATATAAGACTGCGCTCGTATTTGCGGCCGCGCTCCTCGCGCAATTTGTCCTCAGCGCAATAGCGGCAAGGAATTATGGTGTGCGTTTTGTAAATACCGTACTCGCTTTAAAGGCGGCAAGCCGCCGGCCAATCTAGCGGCGAGCTGCGAAAGCTTCGGGATCAGAACGCCGCATTCGTTGGCACGGGCAGTAACCACGCGACGATGCGCGTTGGCTGTTGCTCATCAGTGGATGCCCATCTTGCGAAATATTCAACCGCAATGTAAGGTCGTTTAATTTATATTATCAACTGTTTGTTGGCAGCCGGTTTTCGGGCTGATGGTGGGGGGACTTCATGCGCGCGTTTTGCTTGTCCATAATCTTCGTGACCTTCGTTTCAGGCGAGGCGTTTGCCTGGCGTTGCGGTGAGCCAGGAGCGCCGAAATGCCCAGGGGGCCTATGCGTTCACGACCTGACATTGGCGAGCGACTACTGCGCTCGAGGTCTCATCATCGCCGACAGCCCATCGGGACCGACTATAGAGGTCGCTTCACCCAAGGCCAGTGCACTGCTGCGCCGTTTGCGGGCCAAACCGATCGTAGGCAACGAATAAAGTTCCGATTGTGGGGGCGACCATGTTGGAGCGATCGTTTATTCTTGTCGCGCTGGGCTGTACGCTGACAGGCTGCGGACTCTCCTATTCGCGGCTACCAGAAGTGTGGGATCAGGCGGGAGACCCCAACGCTACGCGGGATATGGAACGCCAGGTCAAGAACGCCATCTACTGCGAACTGAAGTTCGGCCGGGACGAAATCCGCAGACTTCCGGTACCCGTACGGTTAGTTAACGGGAAGCAGGTCTCCACCGCGGAGGACGCCTACATGCCGGGCTCCTGGGGCGTCCTCATTCAACTTACGCTGCAGGCAGACGAGAAGAGTTCGGTGACACCAGGCGCGTCGTACAAGATGCCGCTCGCCAATTCGCAGACTTTCACCTTCGGTTTGGGTGGACAGCTTTCGTCCGAAAATCTGCACTCGCATAAGTATAATTTCTACTACTCCGCAAATGATCTGGCTGAGCCGATGATAGGCAGCAGCTGCGCTCCAGGCTTCCCTCTCGGGCCTCGGTCGACCAGCTCGCCGTTCGTGGATGCCTCAAACCTCGGTATCCGGGAGTGGCTCGTTGACGCGGTCCAGGTGATCGATTTCCATCGGTCGTCACGCGCGACCGCGAATGGTGAGGGGCCGCCGCTTGGGGTTGCCGGCACACAGTCGGATTCGTCGCAATACGACAACAAGTTCATCATCACGACGGATGCGAGTATGGCCGCGACATGGAGTCTTGTTCGGCTGTCGACGCCGTCCAGTCCCTTGCTCGATGCTAGCCGCACCAGGACGCACGAGCTCCTTATGACGCTGGCGCCCGGAGCCTCGTCTTTCCAAGCGGTCACCGATAAGCGAGGGAAGGTGGTCGGGAGGATCGTGAACGGCCCATCGCAAGCGGCCGTCGATGCGCACAACGCGGCTCTGATCGGCAGCGCGGTCGCGAACGCGCTGAGACCTCAGTGAGCGCGAAGGATCTGTGCCACCCACCTGGGCTCGTACCTACAGGGTTCAATCAGATCCCCTGACCCGCGATCGAGTCGCGGAGAAGGTCATAGAATTGATCAGCAAGCGTGGAGCTGCTTATGAAGATTTGGCGAATTTTTGAACGGCTCGCGCACTGGGTGGCCCTTCTCTTGGGTATTGTCGCAATCGTCGCGATCGGTGTGATTATCGGCCACCCTGCGGAGAAAAGCGGCAACCAGCCGAACTTCGCCGGTGCTGAGCAGCAACAGAAGCGTCTGGCGGTCTTTCTCGATGGGACGTGGAATAGTGTCGATAGCAACACGAATGTCTGGCGGATGCGGGCCCTGTGCGCCTCGAAAGGGAGAGACGGAAAGCCGCAGCTCGTCTACTACTCGGTCGGAGTGAACGGTTTTCTCGGTGGGGTGTTCGGACAAGGGCTCGATGAGAACATCCGGCACGCCTACGAGTGGCTCATAGAAAATTACAACGACGGCGACGAGATCTACATTTTCGGCTTCAGCCGCGGCGCATACACCGCAAGAGCCTTGGCTGGATTGATCGCCATCGACGGCATCCTCAAGGCTGGGTCGCCCATAGGCGTCAGCGAGCTCTTCGAGCGCTATAGGAAAGGTGACGAGGAAAGTATTTGGACTTTGAAGGATAAGGAAGCGGCTGGCGACGTCGCCAAGCTGACCGAGCAGGAGAGATGGCTACTCAAGTATGCCCAACCCACGAAAATCAAGGTGATTGGCGTCTGGGACACCGTCGGGTCTGTCGGCTTGGCGGCAGGGAATATCCCCGGCATCAGCCGTTCGTCTTTCGATTATCTTCAGACCGGACTGCGTCTTCCCATCCTGAACGGATATCACGCGCTGGCTATCGATGAGCATCGGAACGACTTTGTTCCCACCCTCTGGGATGTCCACCATCCAAAAGATCCGAAGGCCATCATCGCGCAGCCGCGACCGCTCTCCGGCGTCGAGCAACGCTGGTTTGTGGGCGCCCACGCCAACGTAGGTGGCGGCTACGAGACCGACCTTCTCGCCCAGGCACCACTGCGCTGGATGATGAAAAAGGCAGAATCGCAGGGACTTTCGTTTCGATCAGAGGTCGACTTGGAGGGAAATTCGGTGGTGGCGCCGATCACCGATTCCTACAAGCTCTTCGGCTACGGGATGTACGCCAGGTTCACGCGACCGCTCTACCGGTCGATTGGCCAAGAGCCGGATGTCCGCGACGACGGGAGGCACATCAACATAAACGAGACGATCGACGGCAGCGTGTTTGGGCGCTGGCGCGCCGATCCCGGGTATCGTCCGACCAATCTTGTCGAATGGGCACAACGCAAGAAAGTAGACCCGGCGCAGCTGCAGACGTCCGTGCGGGCCGACGATCCTCATTCAGCCGTGCCCGACCAATAGTCGCACTGGATTTTGATGAGTCCCGACGGTCAAGCGGAGAGAAGCGAACATGCTAGCCCTCGAACCTAACTGTGCCACCGCGTCTTGTCGCATGTACCGACGTTGCTGATAGACCTATTGTTGCCTGAACTATTGTGCTCCCTGACCAGGGGAGCGATGAGGCCGGTCGTACAATCAATAGGAATTGGCGAGCGCGCCGATATCGCGCGCGGTCTTCGGCTGTGGCCCTGGTTGCTCGGCGAAAGGGGCCCATCGGGGCCGTGCTGGACGAAAAGGGGTGCCCTGGATAGCGCCTGTCCTGAACAAGGCGCGGTCAATCGAGGCTCACGTCTACTACCCGCTGGCTATTCAGATCGTATTTGCAGGTAACCACGATGTGCACGATTGTGCCGGATGCGTTCTGGAACTCCGCGTCGGGCTCGACCAACGTCGCCTGTCCGGTCCTCACGAAGTCGTTGCCGCTGTTGAAGTTGCTGAACGAAAAGAAGGGGAACGACGGGGCGCCGTACTTCGCGAGCTTCTTTGCCGCATACTGGCACGACAACGAACTGCGGCTGCTGTCCTTGAAATTGTTCATAAGGTCAGCGTTATCGGAGCACTGGCGCCAGTCGGAGTTGCAGGAGCCGTTCCGCGAGTCGGCGGCCGGCACCGGCTCCGGCTTCTTCGGATGTCCCCCTTCCTCGGCTATCTGCTTGGTCAGGACTGCCTCGCAATCCGGGATCGCGCCGGGCGCCTGGCAAACCTCTTCAGCCAGTTCGGCGGGCGACTTCGACGTAGGGGCGATGGCGTGCTCTTGACGCGCCAAGGCCTGTTCCTTTGCGCCATCGATGGCGGTCACCGGCAGGAACGTAACCACCGAGACTGTCAGCACGATTGCCGCCATTCGGCGGTCGCGGATGTACAGGAAGCGGAGTGGAAAGGCAACGGAGACCAGCCCGATCATGATGCCGAAGAAGGACAGGAAGCTTGCTACTGTCATCATGGGAAAGGTGCCGAACTGAAGGGAAGGCGGCAAGCTTAGGTTAAAGCGATGAAAGCCATCTTCCGGAATTTGCTAAATGTCTCTCTACCGTAGCCCCGCGCGGGCGCTTGGCAGAGTGTGCCGATGGAACTTGGCCCGATGGCTGCTGACCATGACGACGCGGCGTCCCTACGAGGTGTACACCATGGCCGCCTTCCACGCATTCATCGCGGCGAGGCTCGGCAAGCCGGGGCCAACGGCCGCGGAGCAAGCCGATCTTGCCGGGCCCGACAGCTAACGCCCCGGTGCGACTTGGCTGCCCACCTGCAGTGCCGGTGCAAGCTCGGACCTTAAAGGCGGACCCCGGAGGTTTCGCGGCGGAGCGCCGCCATCTGCGCTGAGATCGCGATCAACCGGCCGGACCCGACAGTGTGTGGTGCCGGGACAGGCCTGCTACCACTGTGCGCTTGATGGATGGCCAGGAGGGATGGTGCCAGGCCGTCTTTAGCTGCGAGCCCCAATCTCTCGCGGGGGCGCTCGCGAAAGGGCGACGTCGAATATCTCGCCACCGCCCCGTCGATCAGTTTGCTTGTTTTCTCGCGAGCTGGAGGTGTTCGTCTACTCGGAGGGAATTAGGAGTGGGAATGGTCGGCTTACCTCGTCGGCTTGTGCAGCTCGTGAGGACTGGGATTGGGCCTGAAAACCTGATTGTGGAACTCTTGAAATGGCCGGATCGGCCCTATGTTTTGACAAGTAATTGTTTTTCCAAGGGAAACCTTTTCTCACGGCGACACTTGTAGGGTGTCAGAAGTTCTCCTATGTTTCTGACAGTGGAGTGAGTGCCATGACCACCCTGAGCACCCGGATTTTGGAAGTCACAAAAGAACTGCCCGAAGGCGCGCCCATCGCTGCCAAGGCACTTTTGCAACTTGGAAAGCGTGCTGCCGTCGATCAGGCCCTTTCGCGTCTTGCCGAGCGAGGAAAGCTCTTGCGCGCGAGGCGAGGGGTATATCTACGTCCGGTCGAAAGCCGCTTCGGGACTAGAGCTCCGTCGGTCGAAAAAGTCATTGAGGAGACCAAGGCGCGCAGCGGTGAAATTATCGTTTCCAGCGGCGCTGCGGCGGCCAACCACCTCGGTTTGACGACGCAGGTACCTGTTCGGCAGGTCTTTCTGACCTCCGGTCCTTCCCGCCAGCTCCATCTTGGCAAGCAAGTTGTGGAATTCAAGCATGCACCGCGTTGGCAGCTTACCCTGGCCAACCGTCGAGCAGGTGAGGTCGTGCGCGCGCTTGCCTGGGTCGGTCCAGAGACTGCAAGACAAGCCTTGCAATCGGTCAGTCAAAAACTGACTCCGATTGAAGCGAACGAACTGAGGTCTGCCGCACCTTCATTGCCGACTTGGCTTGCCAAGCCGGTAAGCGAACTGCGCGTTGGATAAATTTCTAAATCTATCGAATGCCGATCGCCGAGAGGCGCTCGGCGTTGCTGCTTCAAACTCAGGACTACCTGCACATCTTCTCGAGAAGGATGTTTGGGTCGTTTGGTGCCTGAATGCGCTTTTTTCCTCGCCAATGGGCGACCATCTGGTCTTCAAGGGCGGAACGTCCCTTTCGAAGGCTTACGGCGCAATCCGCCGTTTCTCGGAAGACGTCGATCTCACCTACGACATCCGCGCGATAGCTCCGGACCTGGTGAGCGCAAGTGAGGACAATCCGGTCCCTCAGAGCCGCAGTCAAAGCAAAAAGTGGAGCGACAAGGCACGAGAACGCCTCCCAGTCTGGGTCAAGGAAAAGGCGTTGCCCGTAATCAATAAGCGCTTGCAACATGACAAGCTGAGCGCCAAGGCTGAAGCCAAGGACGACAAGATTTTCGTCACGTACGATCCCTTGGAGACTGGTAGCGGCTATGTGAGCCCCGCCGTGATGCTCGAATTCGGCGCACGATCGACAGGGGAGCCGAGCGAACTTCATGACGTCGTTTGCGACGCTGCCCAGTACCTTGAAACTCTCGAATTCCCGACCGCTAAGCCCAAGACCATGAAAGCGGAGCGAACCTTCTGGGAGAAGGCGACTGCGATCCATGTCTTTTGCGTTCAAGGGAAACTGAAAGGCGAACGCTTCGCTCGCCACTGGTATGACCTTGTGAGATTGGACGATGCAGGGATTGCGGAATCGGCAATGAAGGACCGAAAACTTGCTGTAACCGTTGCGGAGCACAAGTCGTGGTTCTTCTCAGAAAAGGATTCTGCCGGGGCGGTCATCGAATACAACTCGGCCGTCGGTGGCGCCTTAAAGCTCGTCCCAGAGGGACAATCGCGAGTCGTCTTGGAACGAGATTACAAGCACATGATCGCGGACGGACTCTTGCTCGACGAGCCCGAGACATTTGATGAACTGATGCGTCGGTGCGCGGACCTCGAGAAATGGGCGAACAAGGTTATTTGAACCAACGTGCGCATCGGTGGATGCAGCCCAGCCATACCGCCATGTTTTGCGTCGGAAGTAAGGTCACGCACGAACGTGCAGCTAGCTGTCGCGCAGGAAAGTGCGGTCACCCAGTCGCGCGACGGTAAACACCGGCCAGCATTACAAAATCTAAATCCCGATTTTGCCTCCAAGCAAGTACGAACATGATAGAAGTGAATGAGCTCCGCAAGTTCGACATTGCACTGAATGAACTGACTGGAGCCGACGCGACCTACACGATGTATTACGACGAGACGAACAATATTCGCCGCCTGCACACCCGTGCGGATGGACTCAATGTGAGGGAGCCAAAATACTTCGTGATCGCCGGCATCGCCTATCGCGGGCCGCCGCGCGAGTTGAATATCGATGACTTGCGACAGCGTTGTCGCATCCAAAAAACCACGAAGGATATTAAGCTTGAACACATAGCCAAGGGCGACTTCTTGCAGCTGTTGGCCGCTCAGAAGCTGGAGTCTTTCCTGCGATGGGTCATCGAGAAGGGCTTCGCTGTTCATTAGTCGTCCGTTAAGAAGCCGAATTGAGCGGGAGCGGACAGGCAAGCGTATGCGATAGCTGGATCAGGAAGAGGCACAAGAGTTCTCTGAGCCAGGCGAGGATACGGCGGAAGTTGTGGCCGACTGCTGAGAGCACGACGTTGGCGGCGTCGCCGGCGCGGCCTTTGAGATAGCAGCGGCCAAGGTGACCTTCGGCCTTCAGATGTCCGATGATGGGCTCGATGGCGGAGCGGCGCCGGAGCTCGCGCTTGATGGCGCCGAACACGCCGCGCTTCTGGCCCGAAATGAAGACGCGACGTGGATTTTGCGTGTCGTGGCCGCGATATCCCTTGTCGACATAGGCCCGCTCGATCGGACAGCCGGTGAGCGCCTCGGTGCGGTCGATGACGTCCCGCAGGGTATGACCGTCGTAGGGATTATCGGGCAGCGACCTGGCATGCAGTACGAACAGGCCACCGGGAGCTCGGCGATTGTTGGTGACGATGGAGGCCTTCACGCCGAACTCGTAAGGGGCTGAGGCCTTGCCTTTGCCGATGCACTCCACCTCCGGGGCATGAAATGAATAGAGCTTCCAGCCGCGCTGGCGCTGCTGCTGGGAGCGGATCTGGCTGGCTCGGCCAAGCGGAAGGGCGAATGCCTCCTCGAGGGCTGGCTGGCGCTCGATCTTGCGACGGATGTCGCGGATGATCCGGCCCAGCCGGCTGCGCAGGATACGCAACTGCCGCTGATGCCGGCTGAACTGTTTGGCATGGGCGTAGCGGCCCGCCATCATCGCAGCGGCCTTGGCCACGCGAGAATAGGATTGCCGCAGCCTGACGGCGTGCCTTCTCGCCAGGCGATTGAGGCCCTGGATGGCCGCATGAAGCAGCTTGGCGTCGGTCGGAAAGGTGATGGCCTTCGGCTGCACCGTGGTATCAACCGTGACGCGCTTGAGGTCCTGGCTGCGTAAGGCGCCGGCTTCGTGCGCCACCCGCAGGCTCTCGGCCAGCAGCAGCTCCAGCTTGTCGCCGAGCCGCTTGCGCCAATGGCTCAGGTCCGAGCGTTCGTGCGGGAAAGCGTGCTGGAAAAACTCTTCGCCGGTGAAGAACTGGAAATAAGGGTCGTGGACCCAGCGCTCGCACACCCCCTCATCGGACAGCCCGTAGATATGCTTGAGCAACAACAGCCCGATCATGAAGCGGGTCTCGATCCCGGGCCGGCCGTTCTCGCTGTAGAGCGGCGCGATCTCGCCGTCGATCCAGTCCCAATCGATCTTGCCGGCAAGCAGAACCAACTCGTGCTTCAGATTGATGATCTGGTCCAGCCGCGCCCGGAACAGATCGTTCGATCCCGTCGTCCTGTGCTTCTTCGGTCGCATCGGCCCCTCCGATGCACCACAGAATCATGGTCCGCAGCGAAAGGGAATCCACAAACGAAAATTGCAAGGTTTGGGGGCCTCAAGCCCCCAATCCCTGCAATCTCAAATGCCGCCGCAACCGGAAAACTGACTCCTGCTCAATCGCTTAGTGCCTTGTTCACGGACGACTCATTACTCCGTGATGGACCCGCTCTACTGGTCCACCGTCGATATTATCGATTCAATTTTGACGGAGTATGAGAAGCATCAACTCCTTCCATTTCATGGTCAGCTCAAGGACGCGCTTTATACGATTCTGCGCTTCAACCTGGCGGACACGGTTGATCTGTTTCGGCGATATTCCTATCCTGATGTCGGAAGCCAACGCCGAAACGACTTTATTTCCGAGCTTCGCGGGCGTCTAGAAGAGCGCGAGCCGCTGCTCGGTCATTTCGAATACATGATGCTCAAGGGCGTTCTTCAGATCGCCGAGAAGCTGGATGCGCTCCCGTACCTTGAGGACGAGCAGGCCAACGTGCTGGTCGAGAGTTTCGGTCCTTTCTATGTTGGGCGGATCTGCTTGTTCAAGAATTCGCACCACATCCTGGATGTGGAAAAGGTGATCGAGGAGTATCTCGGCGCGGAAGTGTTCATGGACGGCGATCGGCGACTCGAAAATTTCCGTTTTGTCGTATCCCATGACGAGCCGGGCGTGCAGGCGTCTGATGTCATTGCCGGGTTGTTGGGCAAGTTCTTTGCTCTGGTTCAAGTGACCGACCGGGATCAGCTCTGCAGCATACGCGAGAACCTGAGCAACCAGCAGAAGACAAACCTCGGTCTGCTCAAGCAATTGCTCGATGGATCGATCGCGGAGAACAAGGCGTTTGCTCACCGAGTCCTGAGCTTCGAGGACCAGCAGCGCGCTGCAATCCTGCTTGGCTGACGACTGTCCTAAAGTTCATATCCGGGCGCCGTCGGTTGCATGAGGCAAGAGACTGCCAGGAAAGCCAATGAACCAACCAACATGATGGACAGTGCGACCAGCGCGCCGTCCGTCCACTACAAGACGTACTCGTTTACGCCGGAGATAGGACGTGAGCGTGGTGCTGAGGCCCTTCAGATTGTTTGTGCGCAGTCTTGTGAGCGCCGCTAGAAGGGGCATCTTCTGCAAGGGTGCTCACAATGGACGACCATTCGGACGACATAAGACGACCATCCCCGCGTATCGAAGTGTATGCTGGCGCAGGTCGAAAGCGCTGGCCAGACGATCTGAAGGCACGGATTGCCGCGGAAAGCTTCGAGCCGGGCACGATTGTCACAGATGTCGCCCGCCGCCATGGCTGCCGGCCCCAGCAGGTGAATGACTGGCGGCGTCGAGCGCGTTTGGGCCAGTTGGTGCTGCCGGCTTCGGCTGATAACTTATCGTTTGTGCCTTTGGTGTCGGAATCGACGCTACCGGCGGCTGCGGAGCCCTCTATATCGGCGGAAGCAGCTGTTGTTATGGTCGAGTTCCAGGGGGCACGGATAGAGGTACGCGGGACGCCTGGCCTTGCGGTACTAAGTGACGTGTTCACGGCTCTGCGACGGACACGTTCATGCTGACGCCATCCACGGGCCTCACGATTTATGTTGCGACCCAACCTGTGGACTTCAGAAAGGGTGCGGATGGCTTGCCGCTCTTGGCGAAGGAGACGCTTGGCCAAGACCCGATGAAGGGTGTGGCGATGGTCTTCCGTGCGAAGCGCGCCGATCGCGTGAAGATTGTCGTCTGGGATGGTACCGGCCTGGTGATGTACTGGAAGCGGCTCGATAGCAGCGGCTTCAAATGGCCTCCCACCGTGGCCGGCATGATGCGGATGATTGCCGCGCAGTTGTCTGCGCTTCTGGCCGGCATGGATTGGACGCGCATGCACGCACCTCAAATCCCGCAACCGAAAGCACTTGCGTAGGGAATAAAATCTTCGCTGCATCAAGGCGCGAAGCATGGCAGACTCGGACCAATGAGTGATTTGCCTGATGAGCTGCCGAGCGATCCAGCCGAGTTGCGTGCCTTTGCCGCGGCTCTGCTGGATCGCTGCGCCAGGCTCGAACGGTTGCTCAAGCTTGCGAAAGATGCGCAGTTCGGTCGATCGTCGGAAAAGCTGGACGCTGATCAGCTACAGCTTGTTCTGGAGGACATCGAAGAGACCGTCGCGGCTCTCGAAGCAGCCGAGGATCGCTCCAATCCCAGAGCCTGCGAGAAGAGAAATACCGAGCGCAGAGCCAACCGTGGTCAGCTTCCGGAGCATTTGCCGCGCATCGTCGAAACCCTGATGCCGGCTGAAACCTGTTGCCCGTCTTGCAAAGGCGGTCTCTTTGAGATTGGTCGCGATGAGAGTCAGAGGCTCGACGTCGTTCCGGTGCAATACCGGGTGATTGTGACCCGCCGACCCAAACTGGCCTGCCGCGCCTGTCATGGCGTCGTCCTCCAGCACGCTGCTCCCGAGCGACTGATCAGGGGAGGACTGCCCACCGAGCGGCTCGTCGCGCAAGTGATCGACGCCAAGTATCATTGGCATTTGCCGCTTTACCGCCAGGCGCAGATGCTGGCGACGCACGGTATCGCCATCGACCGTTCGACGCTCGCCTTCTGGGTCGGCTATGCCGCCCAGGAATTGAAGCCCTTGTGGCATCGTCTGCGCCAGCTTCTGCTCGCCTCTCCGATATCGTTCAGAGACAGGCGCCAAGGCGATCCATTATCTCTATGACTTCGGCGACAGCTGGATCCATGTGATCAAACTCGAAAAATGGTTCGACAACACGACGATAGAGGGACTTCTCCTCCTGCTCGAGGCCGCCGGTCGTTGTCCTCCGGAGGACGTCGGCGGTGCGCCAGCCTCTGCCGAATACCTCGACGCCATCAGCGACCCCACCCATCCGGAGCACGAACACATGCGCCTCTGGGGGCCCGAACACTTCGATCCCAACGTCATCGACAGCAAGGCCCTCGAGGCCGCCGTCAACGCTTTGTCCGAAATTTGGAAGCCGCGGCGCCGCGTCACGCGCTCAAAATAGGCGTCAAGCACCAATCAAAAAGGGGAGCTACGCTTACGATAGGACTATGGGGATGTGAATCGGCGCAGGGGTCAGGCTGTTGCAGATATCGGCAGTAACGCTGTGAAGGAATTAAGAAAAGCCAGTGGAAATGGGGTCAGCATCGGCGCCGATCGTGACCCCATCCCGACGCAGATTCCTTTGTTCGCCAAAAGGAATTGCTGGCGTTAGTTCAAGTGGTTCAGTTCGGCCCCGATTCACAGGCCGGGCGTTTGACGCCCAGGCTGGTCATCCGTACCCGGCGAATCCGTAGTTCTGGACGACTTCTCCAAATTTTGGACGGCGCTTTTGATAGTCTCCGCAGGCCTGTTCCTGCGGAGCGGATAACACATTGAAAGAACTATTGAAAATGGCGCTTCCCGAGCCGCTTCGTTACTGGTGCGTTGCGGTTTGATGAAATAACCATTGGTGTTGGATGAAGCGTCAAAGAGGTTTTTCCAAACTGCAAACCCGATGGGGATAGTCGTGGTGCGTTGTTGGCGGTTGACGCCTCGGGGATGGTCGTACGGTACGAGCCGGGAAGCATCCCGGAGGCTCACTTTCGGAGACGGGCATGGCTAAAGCCACGCAAAAGCGAGAACCGAACCTGGCGAGGATCGCCGTAGGGATGGGCGGAATCCTATCTCAGTCCGAGACCGTTGTTCGAGCCTTTGGCCGGGAGCGGGGGTTTGTCCTCATGCTGCTCGCGGTCCTGGCTGGCGTCTTGGTCTCCCTCTGTACGCTTCTTTTTCTTACCAATGGCATCGTCAGACATTTCGGTTGAGTAGTGGGGATTACGGTTGTGAGAACCTACCTGCCGCAACCGGTTTTGATAGATGGCGTCCCGGTGATTTGCTGCACCCCATGGATATCCGATGGTCAAGCCCACAGAGGTGAAGCTCCGCGAGTTTTTGAAGAACAGCAACCTGGCCGTACCGAAGAGTCCGCCGTGGATACACAGCACCGCTTCGAGCAACCTGATTCCGATCTTGAATGAAGAGAAGCTTCTCGCGGTGAAGTGCAACGTCTTCCAGGGCGAAAAGCTCTGCTATCTGTTCGTCGGTCGTGCTGCCTATAAGGGCAAGGATGCGCTGAACCCGGAACCGTGGCAGCTGCCGACCGTGTTCGTGATGCGCTTCAGCAATCCGCCACCCTTGAAGCGGATACATCCCTTCGATACGGGCGCCTTCGAGCGGGGAAGGATGCCGGATTACCTGACGACCTTCAAACTGGAGGACTTCAACGTCGGCACCGATCAAGACCAGATCGGCCGGCTTATCTCCCTGTATTTCGAAACACCGCGCCGGTACGTCGATCGGGACGCGAACGATCAGAAGAAGCTCAAGGAGGAGCATCTTCTCAACATGAGCCATTCCAGGGTGCTCGCGGTTTCTAAGCTGTACAAGGAGGGGTCGACTAAGGATTGTGACGATCGCGCCGCGGTGATCGAACTTCAGGTGGAAGCGGATATCCCGCTGAAGAAAGAGAACTTGCTGGGCGTCGTCGTCCCAGAAGAATTCCAGCGGACGCCTGGTGTCACTGAGGCCCTGAAGGAACTGACAAACGTAATCGAAACCTATCGGTTGCTGCCACTGAATGTCAGCCAACACTACGGACTGATTTATGAGTGCGTGGAGCAGGTCTACAAGCGGGCAGGGATCAACCTTTGACGCCTGACGCCCTGGCAGTCTCCGCTGCAATTCGACTGTCGCCGGTCGACTCAATCGGCGTGCCGATCTTTTGGGCCGGGAACTCGATGTATCTTCCCGAGATGGATGCTGACTTCAACATCAGTGCCTTCTTGCACTTCGATAACGCCGACGGGTACGAGTTGACCGGGCTGATTCCGGACACCTACCGGCAACGGCTTTTCCGGATTGGAGATCCTGCGCCCATCATCTTTTGGGTAGACCAGGCCCCGTACATTGTTGAAGGCGATGCCGAGAAAGCAAAGTTAGAGGAAATCTTCGGCACCCGGGCGCGAACCCACCCGGTCCTGAAGGACCTCGGGGGGATGTTGCACGATGCCCGGACGGGAGTGTTCAAACGCCAGCAGGAGGAGTGGCTGGCGCGGGAGTTGGAGGTTGCCTATGGCGATGTGTTCCTGGAGCCGCCAAGCCGGACGAAGTATTGGATACACCGCTACAGGGTAGCCCTCGAAAACGCCCGAAAGCTCACGCAGCCTCCCCACCCCATTGATGTGCGGTTGCGGCGCGCCTCAACGGAATGGTTGGAGAAGTTCGCCACCAAGACCGAACTGCCTATGATCTCGGCCCTTCTGGGCGAAGCATCCCAAGGCGTTTATTCGGTGCGCCAGATTGCCGAGATCATGTTTGCTTACCTGAGCAACAAGTTATCAGCGGCCCGTCCGGTCGAGATCAATAAGATCACCAGCGACCAGACCATCCGAGCACTGTTTCCTCACGGCATGTACGACTTCTATATCCAGGACGGGTGGCCCCATGCGCCGTTTCAGTATGGCAAGCTCGACTTTGTCGATCTGATGAAGGAACGGCTGGTGCAGGGGAGCGAAAGCTGGACGTGGGCGCCAGCTCTGCAGCTCGCCAAGCTCCTGTTCGGCGATAAAGACGTTCCTCCCGAAGTCGAGGATGTCGCGATGATCTACATGCGGCCGATCCTCACAGACTACAAAAGGTTGCTGGATGAACTTGCTAACCAGTACACATACAAGGGTGAACCGATCTCCAGCGAAGGCATTCTAGAGCGCTCAAACGAAGTCATTGACCTGTTCGACCGCATTCAGGAGTTGGGCCGCGTAATCGTTGGTGCTGACCGCGATAAGGCTCAAATGATGGACGGACGCTTTCAGGTTAGTGAGAGCCAGGTCAGGTGGTACCGGGCATTTTTGGAAAGCTGATCGAGACATGAAGGTCTTCTGGGCTTGGCAATCTGACCATCCGCGCGAAATCTCTCGTGATGTTATCCCCACCGCGGTTGAACTGAACCGCCCCGGGTTTGCCGGAGGCCACTTGGTTTAAGTTATGCCGCCATGGCGGGGTGTTCCATCATGGCGTAGTAGCGTTGCTCGGCTTCGGCCGGCGGGATGTTGCCGATGGGCTCGAGGAGCCTTCGGTTGTTGAACCAGTCCACCCATTCCAGCGTCGCGAGACGGCCTCGAAGCTGCGCCATGGTCCGCGCCGATGGATCACCTCCGCCTTGTAAAGTCCATTGATCGTTTCGGCGAGAGCATTGTCGTAGGAATCTCCGACGCTGCCGACAGAGGGCTCCACGCCGGCTTCGGCCAGGCGCTCGGTGTACTTAATGGAGACGTAATACGTCAGCGAACAGTTCCAGCGCCTGATGGCAGACAGCGGCATTATTTGCAGCATGAGTCGATCCGGCAACGTCTGGGACAACGCGGCGATGGAGAGCTTCTTCTCGTCGCTGAAGACCGAACGCATCGCGCGCAAAACCTATCGCACCAGAAACGAGGCCAGAGCAGATGTGTTCGACTATATCGAGCGGTTCTACAACCGCGCATCAGAACACCCATCTGTCTATGTTGTTGAAGAGAAAAGACTTTGCTGATTGGGATTCGATCCCGTGGGGTATCTTGGGTTCTGTCGCGCTCGTTCGGCGATAGATCGAGCAGCAGTTGTTATCAGCGAGCTGCGGGCGAAGATCCAAGGACCATCCGACAGAGGATGGATGGCTTCGATTTCACCGGCTTCAGCGGCCAGCCGGAGCGTCTTGGGCGCGATCTTCAGGAGCTTGGCGGCGTTGCTGAGGTTTAGCCAGTGCTCGATGCCGTCCTCGGCGGGCTTGAACACCGGGATGCGATAGTTCGAGCGCAGCGAGGTAACACGCTCGCGCGTCCAGCGATTGCCGTTACCGGTCTCGAGGCCGTTGCGGTTGAGGAGGCCGGCGATCAGATCGTCGCTGGCGATCAGCACCAGTCGGCGCACAGCCTCGATGATGTTGGCGGAGGTGCTGTTACGCTGCCCGCGCCGGCGCTTGGGCAGGCGTATCTCGCTGTGAACGCCGCCGACCCAGTGGACGATGAGGACGATCTCGGAGGCCGCATCGTCGATATCGGCCACGACCTCATGGATGAGGGTGCGCACAACGCGCTTCTTGAGGCGAGCATCCGTCGTCGGCGCATCCCAGACCGCTTTGAGGTTCGAGGCTAGAACGCCGAGCGAAGCTGGATCGGCAATGGGGGCGGGCGTCGCCGCCTCATGCATTGCGATCTTGCCCTCGACCTCCGCCGCGTGAGCGAGTGCCCTGTTCCAGCGCGCTTCAAGCTCGCCCGCCACCAGCCGGTTCGCGGGGTCAGCGGCATCGTACTGCCGGAAGGCCCGGTCGGCGGCATAGCGCGCCGCTTCGAGGTCGCGACTGAGAGCATCGCGCACCTGATCCCGCCGTTCCCTGGCTTCCTTGGCGGCCGCGGTTGCAGCGGCGATAGCGCCCGGACCGACGACGCCAAGCAGCGCTTCCTCGACTGCATCATCGACGCGCAGTCCGCCGAAGCCGATGCAGTGAGGGCCACCATTGTCCATCCAGGCGCGGCTGCAGCTGTAGCGCGGGATATGGTGCTTCATGCCGGAGTATCGGAGTGTGAGCTTGCGGCCGCAGCGCTTGCACCGGATCAGGCCGGCCAGCAGCCCGTCACCATGCTTGGGCGCGCCGTGATGCCGGCCGGTGGGAATGTTGCTGCTGACCATAGTGCGGATCGCCTCGAACCTCTCCCAGCTCACATACCCTTCGTGGGTGTTGGGCTTCAGCGCCAGCCATTCGTTCCGCGCCTTGCGGCGGATCTTCACGCTCACGCCTGCGGCGCTGTATCCCGCCGCCACAGCCGTCTTACCATAGGCATAGGCGCCGCCGTAGACCGGGTTCTCAATGATCCGGTGGATGGCGGAGTAGCTTGGTCGCCGCCAGGCCGTGTCGCCGCTGGTCTGCTTCACCGGCAGATCGAGATTGTACTCGTGGAGCCAGCAGAGCGCCTGTCGCGCGCTGCCCAGTTCCTCGACCTTGTCGAACACCAGCTTGATCGCCTCCTGGACACGCCCATCCGGATCTTTCTCATAATGATCGCCGGCCTTCACGAAGCCGACGGGCGCCGCCACAACCAACTCGCCCCGGCGCGCCTTCTCGTAGCGGGCCGAGAGCGAGCGCTGGCGCAACAGATCCAGCTCGTACTCGTTGAGGCTGCCCTTGAGCCCGAGCAGCAGGCGGTCGTTACCGTGCCTCGGTGCATAGATCGTCTCCTGATCGATCAGAACGGTATCGACCACGCGGCACATCTCGATGAGTTGCTGCCAATCCCGGCTGTTGCGGGCGAAGCGCGAGACTTCGCGGGCGCAAACCGCACCAACCTTACCGAGGCAAACCTCTGCTACCATTCGCTCGAAACCGGCGCGTTGCACGCCGCCGGCGGCTGAACGACCGAGATCATCTATCACTACGATCTCCTGACCACCCGAGTGCCGTCAGCCGGTCCCGCATGGCGTATTGCAATGCGCTGCTCTCGCGATTGTGCAACACCTGATGTGCTGAGGATTGGCGCACGTAAAGAATCGCCTTACGCTCCAGATGATGAGGCCTGACCTTGTCAGAGATCATGATCGACCCCCTTCGCGGGCGGCGTCGCTGTCATCGCAGCATGGTCGAGGATCAACTGCGTCATCAGACTCATAAGGGCCGCCTGCGCTTCCGCCGGCAGCTCCGACCATGCCGGCGCGCCGATGGCGCCGTTCGACAGGCCGCTCCCGAACAGATCCATCTGCTGCTGCGGCCGCGGTCGTTGATTGTGTCGGTATCCGCTCCCTGGCATTGCCGTCTGGCTTGACATGAGTCGCTCCCCGATTCTGGCCGTGAGAGCCTCTGGATGCGCCAGAAAGCGGGGCAGCTGATGGCGTTCGATCCTTCAACGCTACATCGAGAAGGTAAGCGCTGTTCAGCGGCCACCTACCGGATGACGGTGTGATCTGCGAGTCTGCGGTTCGGTTTGGACCGTTAGGCTTAGAATGGACACAGTGCATACTGCTATCACGGAGCCGGTGCGGCGGCTCGAGGTCTTCACCGGAGCCGGTCGTCGGCGGAAGTGGAGCGACGAGGACAAGGTGCGGATCGTCGCGGAGATCGTGGCGAGTGGCGACTCGGTGTGTTCCGTGGCTCGACGGCATGGATTGTCGCCGCAGCAGCTGTTTGGCTGGCGACGTCAGTTGCGAGAAGCAGCAGGCGGTCATTCCGAAGCTAACGAAGTACAGTTTGTGCCGGCGGTGGTGGACGCAGTGGTACCGGCGCCAAGTGCTCACCGGGAGCGCAAAACGGTGCGCAAGGCAGATAGCGGGATCATCGAGATTGAAGTGGACGGCATCACGATCCGAGCCGGTCGTGGAGCGGATACGGCGATGATTGCGTCGATTGTCCAGGCGCTGAAGGTGAGCCGGTGATCGGTCCGTCAGGTGCGGTCCGGGTGATGGTGGCGACCAAGCCGGTAGACTTCCGCAAGGGCATGGAGGGTCTTGCGACCCTGGTGCGCGAGAGCATGGGTGCAGATCCATTCTCGGGAGCTGTCTATGTGTTCCGGGCCAAGCGGGCGGACCGGATCAAGCTGGTGTTCTGGGATGGAACGGGCCTGTGCCTGTTCGCCAAGAGGCTTGAGGATGGGACCTTCCGCTGGCCGAAGATCGAGGACGGTGTGATGCGCCTGTCGGCAGCGCAATTGTCGGCGCTGCTGGAAGGACTCGACTGGCGGCTTGTGCACGAGGCACGGGGGACGCCGGCGCCAGCGCAGCCCGGGTAGTTGTTGGCAGCGCTGCGGCGAAGTGAATCAGGACCGTCGGATGCGTCGCCAGATGGCGGCGAATATGCTCTGATTTGGCTGTGAGCGACGTCCTGCCTGACGATCCGGAGACGCTGAAAGCGATGCTGCTCGCCGAGCGGTGCGAGAGCGAGCGGCTGCGTCAGATCATCAAGGAATTGCAGCGGCATCGGTTTGGCCGACGGGCAGAGACGCTGCCTGAAGACCAGATGCTGCTGGGCCTGGAAGACGTCGAGCAAGTCGCAGCGTACGGCGAGACGGCACAGGACATCAGTGCACCTGAAGGCCGTGATGCGCGAGCTCGCAAGCGCCGGGGCAACCGTGGCGCCTTGCCGGCGCACCTGCCGCGGATCGAGGTCATCGTCGACATCGAGGACAGGACCTGTCCCTGCTGCCAAGGCGAGTTACATCGGATCGGCGAGGATAGAAGCGAGCGGCTGGACCTGGTCCCGGCGCAGTTCCGGATCCTCGTGACCCGGCGGCCCAAATACGCCTGCCGGGTTTGCGAGGATGGCGTCATGCAGGCGCCAGCTCCGGCTCGGCTGATCGAGGGCGGACTGCCAACGGAAGCAACCGTCGCACAGGTTCTGGTGTCAAAATATGCCGATCACCTGCCGCTCTATCGGCAAGCGCAGATCTATGCGCGCCAGCGCATTGAGCTCGATCGTTCAACGTTGGCGGACTGGGTGGGGCAGGCAGCCTTCCATCTGCGTCCATTGCATGAGCGCCTCCTAGGCAAGCTTAAGCAACGGCCCAAGCTGTTCGCCGACGAGACGACGATGCCGGTGCTCGATCCCGGCCGTGGGCGCACCAAGACAGGTCAGCTCTGGACCTATGCTGCGGACGACCGGCCGTGGGGCGGCGCAGATCCGCCCGGCGTCGCCTATGTCTATGCCCCCGATCGCAAAGCCGATCGACCGATCGCTCATCTGGCAGGCTTCAAGGGGATTCTGCAGGTCGACGGCTATGCCGGCTATGGCAAGCTCGCCGAGCGTGGCGATGTTCGGCTTGCATTCTGCTGGTCGCACATGCGGCGTAACTTCTACGAGCTTGCCACACCCGGTCCGGCGCCCATTGCGAGCGAGGCGCTCAAGCAAATCGCCGAGCTCTATGCCGTCGAGAAGGACATCCGTGGCCGCAGCGCCGAGGGGCGCCGTCTCGTTCGGCAACAGAAAAGCCGACCGCTGGCGGAAGCGTTCGAACGGTGGCTCCGCGCCAAGCTTGCGCTGATCAGTCAAAAGGGCAAATTGGCAGACGCAATCCGCTATGCGCTCTCACGCTGGGAGGGCCTGACGCGCTTCATCGATGATGGCCGTATCGAGCTCGACAACAACGCCGTCGAGCGCTCGATCCGTCCGATCGCACTCAACCGGAAAAATGCACTGTTCGCTGGCTCCGACGGCGGCGCCGAGCACTGGGCCATCATCGCATCCCTGGTAGAAACTTGTAAGCTGAACGACGTCGATCCCCTTGCCTTCCTGACTGACGCGCTCACCAGGATCGTCAACGGTCACCCAAACAGCGAAATCGATCAGCTGCTTCCCTGGGCCTATCGCGCGCAATCCCTCAAAGCCGTGGCGTGAGAACGACGCTTACTCGAGAAGCGCAGAAAGCGCCGCAAGTGCATCGATCCTAACAAGCGGCTGAGCTGTCAGAAACCCGGCGTCAGGGCATGCCGTCCGGTCGAACATCCATGCTGGAACTTCCAGCCAACGGTCTGCTTGCGATCCGTCCAGGGTGCAGCGAAAAACGACATCGTCGGCCTTGTCGATGGCCCCATGAACGCAAACTCGGCGCCCAAACCAAGGATGATGCCGATAAAGAACCTCGCGAAGAACGGTCCTGTGGGCGTTCTCAAACGTCGTTGTACAACAGCATCCGCCGTCATTCCACGATCGGGTACGTCAGTCCAGTTGAGTTCGAGCGCAAGGTGGGATTAGCTTAATCGGGTGTCCATCAAATCGGCAGCAGCTCAATCTGGTCCCTTCACTGAACGACCACGATTTGGCGGACTTGGTCTATCAGTTGGACTGCGACGTGCAGCGTGCGCAGACCGAGACCGACGACCGGTTGATCGACCAGACGCTGACGCGTCTGGCCGATCTTTAGCGTGACGGAAGCCATCCGGTTGCTTCGTCAGTATCTGGCTTCGGACGGATGCCGGATGCGCGATAGTCGATGATGATCGGCTTAATACGTTCCCAGACAACTTCGATGAGATCGAAGAAGAATTGGCGACAGTCTGCAGCTTGCTGTCGATTATCTGCGTGCAGGTTGCCGTCCACTTTGGCCAGATTGGAGACACGCTCCGGATAGGGTGGATGATGGGATCTCGGTGGGGGCTCGTCTCGGCCTGTTTCTAGCACCGCTCTTACGCGCCTGATAAGATCCAGCGCGCCGAGGATGACGACGGCACCAGCCCCCGACACTGCGTAGAAGTTTTCTTCGTCCTCCTTCGAACAGATGACGATGCAGCAATTGCGCCCGAACAGATCGGCGTCGAATTCGTCTTGAAACGGGTCGGTCGCAGATTCATCGGACGTCGTTACCCGACCATGTTTCATCGAGTGATGGCCATATTCATGCCCGAGCGCGAATACCTCGATCGCTCGAAGCAAAAGCGTCCGTATCACATTTTGCGGATCGTTCAGAGGCACCGTGGGGCTTTGCGCTTGCACGCCGGTGACCGCAAAAGACGTCAGCGCTTCGCTCCAGTCGTGAGCGAGGTCGATGTCGCGCTCCAGCATTTTACGGGCAAGATTTATGTCCCGCACTATCAGGACATGGTCTTCGCCCACTCGATCATGGGGGACGGTACGTCCGAGCAGCCTCGATATTTGGTTGATGAACGATAGGAAGTGGACGCTTACGTCGATGATGCTGGCTTCGGTTTCGAGGACGGGGAGTTGACCGATTCCGAGATCCAGCGCCGCGTCATTTCCATAGGCAACACCGGCGTGGGTCGAAACTCCGTGTTCTAGGCACGCGTCTTCGATTTCTCCCATCAAGCGGTCTAGCGTCGCGCGGAGATTGACGTCATCGAATTCCGAGCCTGCCGAAGCGCTCTTGATCGCCTGCCTGTAGGCTTCCAGGTGATCCTCGTGATCGGGTTTTGGAGGTTCCGCTCCTCTCATGAGTTTGAGAAGCGTTTCCTTGTTTTCGTCGATCCACTCGAGTTGCTCCGCCGGCGTCCGGGCCTTGTAGCCGGTGATCCTTGCCGACGCCGCCTGGCGTTGCCGGCGATAGTCTTCCGCAACTTCCTTGTCATCCATGCTCAATGACCGGCCTCCAATCGAATGCAACTTTCAGGCTGCGGTTTCAACCGTTGAGACAAGGTAGTCATCTTGGTGCTGGCTGCCAGTTCTGATGGCCCCGAATTCGTTGCCGTATGCGGTTTTCACCTCACGGCCGAATCTTTTTGGCGTTAATGTTGGGGTTCCCGGATTCTCGAAAGCCCAACAGCCACTTACAAAATCGAGTCGTTCTTACGGTCCGGAATTGAGTCGCTCTTATTGTCCAATCGAGTCGCTCTTAAAGTGGACGCACATTGATTGATCACGCTGGTGGGCCCGGCAGGACTCGAACCTGCAACCAGACCGTTATGAGCGGCCGGCTCTAACCGTTGAGCTACAGGCCCGTTCCCATCGTCTTGGTCACGCGCAGGGAAGGGAGGCGATCGTCTTGTGAAAACTAGCTCGCCTTGCGTTCGGGCGGATCACCGGCTTCTAGCAGGGGAGGCGCCAAACTGGGAATTTCAGGCATTGACTTGCCGGCTATCGCTTGGAGGTCGCCGACCATCCCGACGGTCGAATCTATCACAGATACAATCTGTGTTTCGCGTTTAGCCCATTGGCGACCCATAAACTTGCGTTCCTTGTCCAGGTCGTCTCTCATGTCATTAAATTTCTCGATGACCGCTTCGACACGTTGCCGGAATCTGGTGCCGGTCAGATAGTCATAGACCTGCTCCATCTTTGTCTGCTGGCCTTGTTGCACGAGCCGTGCGCCGCATACGTCGAGCAGCGCTTGACGCAGCGCTACCGCAACGGGGAGGGCGCACCGAGGATGAGCGACCCACACGCCATCCATCAGATCGAATTGTTCGATGTGTTTGGGTAGCGCGTGCGAGATGATGAGCGATACGTCGGCGCCCGACCGCCGTTGGTCATCCCTGAGCTTCGCCAGCCAACCGTCGCTCCACGATTTGGTACGTTTCGTCTCCCATAGGATTATGCCTGCCGGCTGCCCGACGGCGCCGTTGACCTGCTGGATGACGTCGGCGCCAAGCTCGCCTTTGCCGACCGGTTCTATGATATCCGTTGGGAAACGGCTGCGCAAAAGCTCCTCGAGTTCCAGTTCGAGGACTTCGCCTTGGGCCTGTTGCGAACCTTGCTCCGCCTTGCGCTTCAGTTCCTCGATCGTACGTGCCATCGACTCGATCGTTTGATCCTTTTCGGCAACGCGAAGCCTGGCAGCGTCGTCGGCTTCCTGCCTGGCCTTGGTCTGAACCGTTGCAACGGAGGCCTGAACGCGCTTTTCGATGGTCAAGTCCAACTCACGCTTCTCATCGTCCAGCGCGCGCTGCTTGCGAATAAGTTCAGCCTGAGCCTGCTGGGCTTCGGCAAGCTTGCCGCTATTCGCCTCCAGAAGCTGACGGAGCTCGGCAGCCTCATTAATTTTCGCTGATAGTTCCGTGGCAGAGGCTTCGCGCGCCTTCTTGGCTTCAGAAGCGACAATCCGCTCGCGTTCGGCCGTCAATCGTTTCGCGACCTGGTCTTCGACCGCCTCGCGGTCCTTGGTGAGCTGTTCGCGTTCCAGACGGAGCGCCTCAGTCTTGCGCGCGACTTCAGCATCTTTTCCCGCGAGCTGTTCCTGGAAGCGCAGGCGGGTTTGCTCGAGCAGCGGCGCGGCAAGCGATTCCGTCAGTCGAATTTCGTGATTGCAGTTCGGACAATGTAAGGTAGGCTCGTATGCGCCGATCGCGGCTGCCGCTTTGAAGTTCATCGGTTTGATCTCATTCGTCACTGAGTCGCGATTGAACCGTATTGATGTGTTGGCGCCATAGCGGAATGTGCGTGTCCACATGGGATTTCGACATCTGGGTTTGAAGATCTGAAATCCGAACGTGCGGATCCGTCGAAATATTCCATAATCTATGTTATGCGAACGACAATTCAGTAATAACTTCAAATGGATGAATGCGCCTTGCGACAGAACTTGAGTCTCCTCCAAAGGAAGTTGAGTCTTAAAGGCATTGACGTGCCCCGCTCTTCACGGGTTGGATGGTTGTCCGTTCGGCGACGCCCTGCCTTGTGCTAACGGCCGGAACGATACGGGCGGCATAAGGATTCGTCCCGGCGGGAAACCCCGCTGCGGTCATTCTGACGCGCAGCTCAACCGACAGCACTCTGCGCACGTGGGGTCTGAAGCTCCGGGAGAGGATCGGCTTCAAAAGAGCTGCCGTGGCCGTGGCGCGCAAACTGGCGGTTATAATGCACACGATGCTTAAGACTGGCGAACTCTTCAATCCGAATGCCGGAGCCACCGCATAAGCCCCGATCGCGTTCAGAACCCGAACACCCAAGGTGTCCCTGCCGGGACGTGAGCCGAGCCATTCCGCTGATGCTGTTGCACTGCTGACTCAGCAAAGTGCGTCGTCCACATTGAAGGCTCGTCCTGCGAAGCTCCATCATGCGGCGGTTAATGCCGACCGCGAAGACAACCATGCACCCGGCAGTGTCCACTGAACGAAATTATATGCTTGACGCCTCAGCAGCGATTAGACAACAGCATCAGAAGCCGAAGTGCACGGAATTGAGACCGCCTCCGATCACGCCTTGAGTCGAGAGTTGGAGTATCCCTGCATAGGTTTCAGCAGAATTTATCTCGTAAGCGCAACATGCTTGAAGGAGGCCACTAGCGCCCTCTCCAGCTTTCCCGTCATGCCGCAGAGAATCTCGTATGCCGCCGCGCGCGGCATTGTCGGCTTGTACGGCCGGTGTTCGATCAGCGCCGCAAAGATATCCGAAATGGTGAGAATGCGAACGATGTCGGTGATGTTCTCGGCGCAGAGGCGGTCAGGATAGCCGCTGCCATCGAGATATTCGTGATGGTGCCGCACAGCATCGAGGACTTCGGGTGAGATGTCCCCGTGCCCCTTCAGCACATCGTAACCCGTCGCTGGGTGGGTTTCGACCAACGCTCGCTCGTCGTCGTCGAGGCGTCCTGGCTTGTCCAGGATCGCCAAGGGCACCCTCGCTTTTCCTATGTCGTGGAACATGGCAGCGGTGGAGAGCCGTTCAAGGTCACTTTTACGAAAACCGAGACTAAGGCCGAAATCGACGGCGACGCCGGTCACAAGCAGGCAGTGCTGGAACGTTCCCTCGTGATGGCGCCGCACAGTGGCCAGCCATTCGGATAGCCCATGCTCGGAAATTCGGTTGGTGATCTTGCGGCCGGCCTCTTTGGGACCGGCGACGTCGACCCGCTCCCCGAGGGTGATCGAGGTGAACATCGACGCAATGGCGGTTGCTGCGGCCTCAACCGCATTGTCAGGCTGCGAGATGCCGCTCGTCGACCCAGTTTCGTGGCCTGGATCAGCCAAAGCGGCCAGGAGCTTAGTCACCTCGATCTTGCCAGGCAACACCAACGTTGCGCCCAGCGCATAAGCTTGCGAGATGCAAAAGTGGGAGGTTTGCTCGACGAGGAAGATGCGCTTCGTTGCTATGGCGAACCGCGCAGCTCTCTTTTTCAGCGCGGCAATGTTTTCGACCGCCCGCAGGTCGGCACGGACGACGACCGCAGCAGCAGCGTGCGGAAGCTTTGCTTCTACATCGAGCCGCTCGCCGGCAATGGTGAACTGCTTTCCAAAAAGCGAGCAGAGCCCGAAGAGCTTCTCGGAAGTGTCGGCCAATACGTGCACGAGCATGACTGGTGCCTTCGTTCGTCGGGTGCCGGTCCGAATGGCCGGTGGTGCAAGGCTATTGGCTCACTTCGATGACACTGCTCGGCTCAAGTTGGTTTGCACGCCTCTGTCGCTCGCTGTCGTTTGGGCCTTCTTGCCATTTGCCTGGATAAAGTGGACGCCAGCCGTGGTTCCATCGATCCAGACCAGCTCGCAGCGTCGATAGGCCAGTCCCGTCGACGACAGCAGCATGAAGAACTCCTTGGCCGAGAGAACATCGAGCGATCCTTCGACTTCGATCTTGGCGCCGGTGTTCGAGATATCGAGCAAGACGCAGCTTCGCCGCCAGGTGCCGTCGGAGCCCATCAGGTTCACGGGCTGTCTGTTGTCCATGCGCACTCGAGACGCCTTGCGACCGTCGAATTTCATTGGTTTCCTGCCGAACTTGCAGTGCGACCGCGGGCGCCCGCGGAGATTTCTCCCCAACGAACGGACCATTGGCTGGTCGAGAGATGAAGCGTTTCGAACAGCACCTGAGCTCGTGCGCGCTCGCCTAGTGAAAGCCTCGCGCCGCGAGTGTTGAGGACCGCCAGCGTGGTCTGCCAGTTCAAGCGCGATGCCCGGCACGCCATAACCGGGCCTTCGTAACCAGACTCTGCCATAACCTGCTCGATGGCCTCAATCGGTGCTCCCGACAGCACCGACAACGCCGTGAACAGGTTGGCTGTCTCACGCCGGATCGCGAACCGATTGACAGTCGAATCGCTCAGCTTTCCGCTCCGATTGAGCGATATGATCTCCGGCCTCGCGGCGGCGTACTCAGTGTCGCAAAGTCCCTTCGCTGTCGCTAATACCTGCGATGAAGCGTTTGCGTTGGAAGCCTTATTTGCCGGCCGTGGCAATACCGACAGCAGCTCCCGAACCACCATGTCCGGGGTGTCTGGCCTCAGCGTCAGCGCTTTCGTGATCTCGTCGTCATCCACAGCCCTACGGACCAAGTTGGCATAGGCCGCGCCTGAGAATTCAGCGCCCGGATTGCCGATGACGGCCAGACAAGTCTTGCTGCTGCCGCGCTGCAATATTGCCTCAGTCACTGGGCATTCGATCCTGCGCCGGCCAGCAATGGCGAGAAGGTGATCCTCGCTGCCGGACGTCGCGATCGCCACGAGATCAGCCGGCGATAGGGCGGGAGATTTCATAAGGATCGGGACTGCGATCGCCGGATCGCCGCACGAGGCGAGACGTCGCAAGGTCTTCATCGGAGCAGTACCCAGCTCGGCGAGCGTCGTGCTGAGCTCGGCGAGCGTCCCGGGCCCAATCCGCCGGGCCAAGCGAATTAGAACGTCGTCAAGAAGGCCGACCTGCGGCTCTTGCAGTCGGTGATTACCGTCGACGAGTAGGTCGGTGGTGCGCCAGAGCATGCGCGCACAACGTTCGGATGAGCTCCTCGCGATGGTGTCATCCAACTCAGTAATGAGATCGGCCGCAGAAATTGCCCTCATTGGCTGGCCCAAATTCATTTTAGTATCGAAGGTACTACGCGCTAAAGTTGTTAAGATACCTTTTATGCGATACCTGACATGCGTGCAGTATGTTCTTATTCGCCTGAACAGCGCTTCGGAGGCTATTAGAGTACCTGCTATCTCACGATGGGAAGCTATTGTTATCTACGCTGCGGCCTGCGCGTGGACGACAGCCCGCCCTGTATCCCTTGTTTGGAATGATAGCTGCCATAATTTGCGTGATAGCGGTCCACCTTTGGACGGCCGCTTAAAGTTCGGGGATTTGGCCCTCAGGAGGATGAAAAGCTTATCCGGGCGAGCGTAACGTCCTTCAGCGACATTGCAGCTGACATCGGCCTAGGCAAGGCATCGGGCAATTGGCGCCTTGCGTGTTTTGCAATTCTCTAGTCGTCCGTTAAGAAGCTGATCTGAGTTCTGATTGAAGGCTGATGGCCGCGAAGGGTGCGGTCAGGATAAGGGACCAAAAGTCTCTTAGGTCGAAATCTCGATCAGACTGGGACATTTCATTGCGAAGCGCTCTTCGTTTCCAAATTGACGACCTGGACCCGGCGGTTGACCCCAGCGTTGGGATGATCTGAGTCCTTCAGCCTAGTCTCGCCATAGCCGACGGTAACGAGATCGCTCCCGGAGATACCGTAGTGCTCGACCAGATAGCGTTTGATGGCGTCGGCTCGTCGCTCGGAAGGATCCTGATTGAAGGCATCACTGCCAATCGCATCGGTGTGCCCGGCGACCACGAAAGTCGAACCCTTCAGGCTCGGATCCGACAGGGCATTGCCCAGCGCCTCGACAGAGGTCACGGAGATCGGACTGATGGCGGCTGAGTTGAAGTCAAACTTGATCTCCAGATCGATATTTGGCTTGGTCGAGGCGATCTCCGCGATCTCCTCGCGTTCGCTCGACGATAGTGAGCGGGTTTCGCGGTTACGAACGCTGTCCAGGAGGGCGTTTGTGTGCCCCTTTGCAGACGGGTCCGCTTGCGGAGCAACAGAAAGGCTGCGGGTCAGCTGTTTCGGCTTCAGGGCGGAGAGGATCTGGTCGGCTGAGACGTTGACCT
The DNA here is from genome assembly GCF_023100905.1 of Bradyrhizobium sp. 4. NCBI lineage: Bacteria > Pseudomonadati > Pseudomonadota > Alphaproteobacteria > Hyphomicrobiales > Nitrobacteraceae > Bradyrhizobium > Bradyrhizobium sp. 4. The sequence goes on along the minus strand of NZ_CP064687.1, from coordinate 25,458 downwards.
CTCCGGCGAGCGCGAATCCTGCTGTCATCGAAAATGCAGCACCGAATAGATGCATCCTGGAACCAGACTGTGACGCACGTCACGCAAACGAAAATAGTATTCGATTGGGCAATATTCGCATTGCTTCAGCACCGCTTCGTCGCTTGACCTTGGCGCTTGGCGGTCGTGTTCACGAAGAATAAGCTTGCGCTTCCGGGAGAGCGCGCCGCCAGTTCGATGAAGGCCCACGATACCGGCGTGATTTAGATCACAATCCGCTCTCCGGCATCGGTTCAGTATTGCAATCAATTGTCAGGTTGGCGGGAATGGAGCATCATTTTGCAGGCAAGCGAGGAGACAAGATCATGCGCTTCTTATTTGCAACATTCATGCGCTTTTTCATCGCAACATCAACGGCAGCAGCTCTTCTAGCGAGCGCGAATGCAGCAGCCCTTGCTGAGAAGCGCGTCGCCTTCGTCGTCGGCAACGGCGCCTACAGGCAGGTGACGCCATTGCCCAACCCGCCGATCGACGCCAAGGCAATGGCGGCGACGCTGCGCAATGTCGGATTTGAGGTAATCGAAGGCTCGAACCTCACCCGCGATCAGATGACGGCCAAGCTGCTGGACTTCGGCCGCAAAACACAGGGCTCCGACGTCGCAGTGTTTTATTATGCCGGCCACGGCATCGCGGTTGACGGCAGCAACTATTTGCTGCCCGTTGATGCCGACATCAAGTCCGAGATGGACGTCAAGCTTGGCGCGGCCATCAACATCGACCTGACCCTTGACCAAACCATGAGCGACGCCAAAGTCAAACTGGTGTTTCTCGATGCCTGCCGAGACAATCCCTTCGCTGCCAAGATCAAGGCCAACTCGACGACCCGTGGCGTCAACGTGCAGAGTGGCTTGGCCGAAATGAAGTCCGGCGAAGGCACTCTGATCGCATTTGCAACTGGCCCAGGGCAAACAGCGCTCGACGGCCAGGAGGGCAACAATAGCCCTTTCACCCGCGCGCTGATCGACAACATCACCAAGCCGGGGGTCGAGATCCAGCAGGCCATGACCTCAGTCCGCGCGCAGGTCAACGAGGAAACGCAAAAAGGTCAGCTTCCCTGGGGCCACACCAACCTGATCGGCGCCGTCTACCTCAATCCAGCGCAGCAGACTCAGCTTGCCAACGCCACACCGAGCCCTTCCACCAGCGCACCGGCCGCCAACACCAGCAGTCATTCGGACGGTATCGAGCTTGAGTACTGGCGCTCGGTGAAAGAGACCAACAAGTCCGAAGAACTGAACGCATATCTCTCGGCATATCCAAACGGTCAGTTCAGGGCGTTGGCGCTGGCGCGACTCGCTGCCATCGAGAACGGCCCGTCGACCACAGCCCGCAACCTTACCTCTGGTGTCGATCCTGCCACCTTCACCGATGATGCCAGCCAGCTTACAGAGGATCAGATCGGCCTCGACAAGGGTCAACGCCGCGACGTGCAGCGTCGCCTCAACGGGCTCGGGTTTGACATCAAGGTGACCGGTGCATTCAACGTCGATACCCGCTCGGTACTCAAGCGATGGCAGGCCGCCCGCGGCTATCCGTCGACCGGCTATCTCAACAAGCTCCAGCACAAGGCGTTACTTGGAGAGATTGTTGCGAGCAACTCGGGAAGCAGCGACGAACCGTCCGAGGACAAGCCCGCCCGGCGAGCGCGCCGGGGCGGTAGCGGTAGCGGTGGCGGTGGCGGTGGCAGTGGCAGTGTGGGCGGCGGTGGCGGAACGTTTGCCGGTCCGGGGCAACTTTTCGGAGGTATGATGCACGGTATGTTCCGACGGTAGCCCGTGATCAACGAGCCCAGGTTGAAATTCTAAGACCTTTGCAAAGTGAAGGACCCAATTCTTGGGTGGTGAGCTTGACCGCAAGAAATTGAACTCTGTCAGTGGATCCGGTGGGGAGACGAGATCGGACCGCTGGCAGCCATTGCCCGACACGATGACGATCAAGTTCAGTGTTAACTGGCTGATGTCCTGCGGCCGGCTCGCTATTACCTACTTGTTAGTTTGTAGATCGCAGTCGCTGTGCTAACAGCGCCGTCCCTCGAAGAACTAAGGAGCTAACTTGAAACGTCCTGCCAAGAAGAAGAAGCCGACGCGCCGCGAGTGGACACCCGCTGATTTACGGTCGCTCAAGAAGCACTCGAAGGATCGAACGCCAGTCCTGAAAATCTCGAAGGATATGAAGCGAACTATCGGTTCTCTGCGCCAAAAGGCCCTCGTGTTGGGCATCGGCCTGGGTCACCAACGCTGACAAAAACAGAGCTGCGCAGCGAATATGCTGCGCGGCCTGCCCTTGAACTATAATTTCGGCGGTGTCCACTTCGTGCGCTCAGCGGGTTGCGGCATCATTGCGGCGTACCGCTCCCCCTGCTCTACCACGCGCGCGACTGGCGAGCCCGGTGCAACGTGCGGCAAGAGCCCGCTCGCGACGGCGCTGCGGCTAATCGCGTCTAGCTTCACCGCTGCTTGATTGGGCGAGTGCGTTCAGTGCTGTAACTACGTCGCGATCAGTCATTGCCGCTCTCCGCGTTGTCCGCGTCACACGTAAACGGCTTGGCGCCGTTGCCGGTGCGCAGATAGTTGGTCGGCACTTCTTTGCTAAACCGCCCGCCGTCGGCGTAGCACCGAGCTGAGCCAACCCCGATGCAGCTCGCAAGCAAAGCAGTGATCGTCTCCAGGGCGTCAGCGACGCGTTCAAGCTGAGGCGCGGCGGCGGCGATCGTTTCAAGTGCTTCGGCGGCACAGTCTGCGGCGTGCAGCCGATCTTGGCCGCGATTGTCCCCACTGCCGCCCAGCGGGACGGATGCTCGCTGGCGTGATCCAGAACCATCCGAACCGGTCCGGACCTCGGGTGAAAACTTGTTCGTCGTCTTGCTTGTCATGGCTCCATCCTCTCAGGAGTTGGAGCCTCCGGCAAACCCGGGGCGGTTCAAACCCATAAATCTGCCGGGCGGACGGCGCCAGAGTCAGCTATGCTCCGATAGCGACCAAATTCCGCAGAGCAGCGAAATGACGCGATTTGCCATAACCGGCTGTGGCGAACACTCGGCGGCACCGGTGATGATCATGTCTGACGCGAGCGCGGAGACGTCTACCGCGCGACGAGTTGATCCGTCGGATCAGCTGGGATTCATGCCCTTCAATTTGATGATTGCAACCGCCGCCGGACCTTTAAGGTATTCAATGAGGGCCTTGGCAGCGGTGGCTTCTTTGGTTTCCGATCCAACCGCGGCCGTAAACACAACGTTTTGTTGCAGTTCGGCCGGAAATGGCCCGACGACGTCCAAACCGGGAGCGGTGAGAACGTTGATAAGGAATATGCCCAATTCGACCTCACCCTTGGCAACCACCGCGACGACCTGCGCAGGGTTGGGCTGCGCCCTCATCTTCGCCTTCATCGGCTCAGTGATTCCAAGGCGATCAAATACCTTTGCGATTGAATAACCGGTAGCGCTCTCCGGGATCGAGGCAATGGACTGAGCTTTGAGCAGCGTTGCTTTGAGCGCGTCCGCGTTGCCGATTTCAGGCTTTTGAGCGCCAGAGCGGACAGCAACGCCAAGGCCAACGTGGGCAATATCGATTGTCGGACTTGCCACGAATTTAGCTCGGGCTGACGCGTCCTGCATAACCTCGACAGGTACCACGCCAACATCGAACGGCTTGCCCGACGTAGCCTCCTTTATGAGGTTCGGAGTTGTGCCGAAGAAAATCTCAAGCCTGTGACCAGAGGCTTGCTCGAATTGCGGTTTGATATCTGCCCAGACGCCTGACATTGCTCCACCTGCCAAAAGCCTGAGTTCGGCAGCCTGCACGTTGGCGGACGGCGACAGCACAAGCGCCAGGCCTAGCACCGAGGCGGCCACTGGGAGCGGATACCTCTTCATGACAAAACACCTCGTTGATTGGGGCGCCCTATTACGGGATTTTACCGCTGACGCGCGAACCGGCATGAATATCAACGTTTCTCGGCATTCCTGCAAGATAGACGACGGCTACGCCCCATTTCTCAGTTGGGTCATTCGCGACTTCGTCGAGCCAGTAGCAAGTCCGGCCATGTCCGCTATGCCGCCGAAAGCGAAAGTAACTTCAGAGCATTAGCGGCAACCCTATAGGCCACGGCAGATTGATGGCGCTGCCCGAGACGTGACTCAAGCTCCGAAACCGGAGCCTCGAATCATGCGCTACGAACTAAACGATTATGAATGGAACGCCATCAAGCCGATGCTGCCGAACAAGCCGCGCGGCGTTAGGCGCGTTAATGACCGTCGCGTGCTCAACGGCATCTTTTGGATTCTTTGTTCAGGTGCGCCATGGCGCGACCTGCCTGAGATATATGGTCCCCGCACCAATTGTTACAATCGTTTCCTTCGTTGGCGGCGGGCTGGCGTCTGGACCGGATCATGGATACGCTGGCCGCCGCTCATGATGCGGCGGTGCAGATGATGGATACTTCCGTCGTGCGCGTGCACCAGCACGGAGCCTGCATCACTGAAAACAATCAGCAACATATGGGCCGGTCGCGAGGCGGTTTGACAAGCAAGAGTCACGCGGTCGTGGACCCCAACGGGCTGCCGGTCTATCTCGCGCTGACGCCCGGTGAGGCACACGACCTCGGCTGTGTTCGGTTCTTCTCGGCGCCCACGAACGATGTTGCTCGCGGATCGCGGATACGATGCAGACTGGATCAGGGAGCTTGCTCGCCAGCAAGGAGCATGGGCCAACATCCCGCCCAAATGAAATCGCAAAAATCCGATCTGCTTTAGCCCTTATCTGTATCGCGCCCGAAACTTGATCGAACGGTTCTTCAACAAGATCAAGCAATGTCGGCGTGTAGCGACCCGTTACGATAAACTCGCGGCCAACTACCTAGCCTTCCTCAAGCTCGCATCAATCCAGAGTTGGCCACGCTCTAATGAGTCCACGCCATTCTGTAATGGGCCCGATGATGTCAAGCCTCCCGAGTGAACGTCACGCCGCCGAGCTCAATGCTTCTGTCCGTGTGTCAACGCCTGGCCGCCACATCATGCTGTCAGAGGGAGCGGTGAGCCTATCTAGATACGCGTGGTTCGTCAGATGACGACGACCGCTGGGCGTGGAACGGCTTCACCACATCCGCCGTCCCGGCGACGGGTCTTCGGGCACCGGGCTTCAGTTCATCCCGGTCGCGTTCTTGATCTCCTCCAGGCCTTCTATGCTGCGATAGAGCCAGCCTCAGTCCATCGATAAGTTGTGCCGTCTACCCAGATCCGATGAAGGATCACTGCGAGCTTGCGTGCCAGGGCGACCTTTGCGCGCTTAGAGCCTCGCCGCTTGGCGACATCCATGCCCCAGCGCTTGAGTTTTGAGAACCGGGTGATGCGCGATAGCAGAACGTTGGCGGCTTCATACAACACCGTTCGCACCATCTCGTCTCCGGCCAGCGTGATTCCGCCCGCGACGTCCTTTTCTCCCGATTGGCATTTTTTGGGCGTGAGCCCGAACAGCGCGCCTGCCGCCTTCGATTTTGAGATGCGATGAGGGTCATCAATCGCGCGATTTGTAGGTATTAGCCACGAGGGGACCAACGTCTGGCACTGTCATCAGTCGGTGACAGACCGCATCGTCACGTACAGTTTTGCCAGCACAGCCTTGTGTAGCCTTCCGTACTCTGCCTTCAAGGCCGATCGCGCCGAAAGCATCGCGCCGGCAATGGCTGCAATGTAGGCTGACCGCAACCAGCTCTCGGATCCGCGCTTCGAAAGTCTTCCGCGTCACCGGGCCAACCTTCAGCCCAAAGCCACGCAAAATCCCGCGGATACTCAACTCTACGTCGATCAGCCGCCCGAGAAGCTGTTTGCGTGCGACCAGGAGTGCCCGGATCTCCTGCGCGCCGACCGACTTCGCGTGTACCGACTGGATCCCATCCGGATCAACTGGGCGATCCCGCGGGCATCCTTGCGATCGGTCTTCACCGTCATTGCAGACAATGCGGCCTTCACATGCCGCGTTTCGAGCAGGACTGTCTCGAGCCCCGCTCCTTTCAAGCCCGCATGCAGCCATTGCGACAGCGGCCCCGCTTCCAGCCCAACTCGCTTTACTGCAAAGCCAAGCCCCTCGAAAAACTCGACTAAAGCGTCGGGTTTGCTCGCGACGTTCGCCTCCTTCAGGATCTTACCCTGGGCATCCACAACGCACACGCTCGACAGTTCCTATGACACGTCGATTCGGGCATAGTTCTCCACCGCTGTCCTCCGTCTCTAGATGCTTGGGGCCGACTCACGTCGTGACCCTGTTTCATCATCTATCGGGGGACAGCCACCATCATGACCCCTTGCTCGGAGCAGGGCCCATTACCGCATCTAGCCGGTTTGCGCAGCATCGCGCAAAAATTAGATTCCATCTGAGAAGCAGACTGTCTGCGCTTCGCGAGATTCCGCGTTTTCACATGACCAGGGTCAGTAGCGGCAGTTTGGCGCTCACCCGCAAATTTCCGGGCGCCCCCTATCAGCCGACATTTAGCTGCGTCGCATCACGGCGGCGAGCTATGAAGAGTGAAATGGAGCATCTCTGCTAGTTGAGCGGCATCAAGTCCCGGAGCGTTTCATCAGAATCGCGTATTTGGGTTCGACCGATGCTTGGCGGAGACCGAGAGCCACTATCTCTCGAAAATACGCCCTGCTCTCGCGCATTTCCACGAGTTTCCGTTCGTCCTCTCTCTGCCGACCATAATCTCGAACTCTTCGGAGCATCTGAAGTGCGGACCATCTTAGGAGTCCCGACGCGCGGTCCAAATGGAGCCCGCCAATTGAGCAGCCCAATGCCAGCATCTCTGCTGCGGGACGAACGAGCTAGCCTACATCGGTTCGGCCTCACAAACCATTGCGTCGCCTCAAATCCCACTCAGGCGACGAGTATTGGATTCAGCAGCGATCAGTCAAACAGCCGCTTCAAACAGCCGCGATCGATAACAGGCTGCCTTCAGCATGAAGCGGACAGCGCCGCGCTTTGGGCTGAGATCGGCCACGGGAGAAAAGCTGCAGTTGAGCCATGTGCTGCTGCTCTTCCGGCTTACGGGCGACAGCGGAAATCAGGGGCACCTAAACCGCTCTTGGGCTTTGGGTCCAAGTACGGACTTTCCGTCCTGAAGCATTCTTATTCAATAGCGCCTCCTGTTGCCCGGGCTGACTCGATGCTTCAAAAGCGTGGTCCCGCGACAAGCCGGACCAAAACTGATGGTGCCGTCATGAGGCAGCGCTATCTGCCTCATGACGATCAGGACACCGATTGCTGGAACTGCGCAGCCGGGGCCACCACCGTCTTCTTGTAGGTGCTTTTAGATCCGCATCACGCTCCTCGGATCGGGAAAACTTGGAACTTCTCGGCCTAGCGGAGGTTGTGCCGTGCAACTACTGGAGGACGATATGAACAAGAAACTTCTTCTTCTGCTAACGGCTGCCTCGCTTCTGGCGGGTCCGTCGTTTGCGCAAAATCCGCCGGCAACCGATCGGCCCAACAACAACGCGGTCAACAGTTCCGATCAGAAAAATTCCAACAAGCCGGTTGCAGGCGCAAACAGTTTCACTGAGGGCCAAGCCAAATCGAAGATCGAGGACGCGGGCTACACCAACGTCACATCCCTGAAGAAGGACGACAAGGGCGTTTGGCGCGGAAAGGCCAGCAAAGGCAATGCCTCTACCGACGTCAGTCTGGATTTCCAAGGCAACGTGAACGCGGCGAAATAGCCTGCGCGCACCAGCGACAATTGAAAGGGATTCAAGATGTCCGTTACTATTTCACGTCTCTACGATAGCTACTCCGATGCGCAGCGCGTCGTGACGAACCTGGAAGCCGCGGGCGTGCCGCATTCGGATTTGAGCATCGTCGCGAACAATTCGGACAACTGGTACAGCACCGACAAGAAGGTCGATCGCGATCGCGATGGGGTTGACGATCGGGCGGAAGGCGCGGCTACGGGAGCGGGCCTCGGCGCAGGTCTTGGTGGCGCGGCCGGCTTGTTGGCGGGCCTTGGTTTGTTGGCTATCCCCGGCCTCGGTCCGGTAGTGGCGGCCGGATGGCTCGCGTCCACCGCGCTCGGAGCCGTTGCCGGCGGCGCGACGGGCGGAGTCGTCGGGGCATTGACGCAGGCCGGCGTATCCGATGAGGAAGCACCACTCTACGCCGAAGGTGTGAGGCGCGGCGGCACGCTGGTTTCGGCTCGTGTGCCGGATGCGGACCGCGCGCGATACGAAGCGATCCTGAACCAGTCCGCCGTCAATCTGCGCGACCGAAGCGCAGCCTGGCAGAAGGCCGGGTGGAAGAGCTACGATCCCTCCGCCAAGCCTTACGGGGCGGAGGAGGTCCGCAGAGAACGCCAACTCTACGGCACCGGAATGCGATGAATGAGCCGGCGGCCCGCCCCAGGCGGGTCGCCCTTTTTCATTCGTATGTTGCCGATCGTCGAGCTCAGGAGGCGGAATGCCATCGATGACCGCTCTTGGGTGTACTCGCAATCGCCGGTTACCAAAATCGGGACAAGCTGGCGGACATGGCTCGCAACGCTATCTCCGGTCAGCCGGGAGGCGCCGAGGATTCCCTGAGCGGCATGCTCAGCAATCTTGGCGGCTTTGCAGCACGGTCGCGATCGGGGTGCCGGCAATCAGCATGGTCAGCAGGGACGCCGCTGGAACGCTGCCGAGGCGGTAGGCCGTGCCGATGCACCCCATGAAGACGAGCAAGGCGATCGGCGCGCGAAGGCCGGATCGACGGTCGCGAACAGCGCGACAATCCAGAAGTTGAACCCTGCATTGAGTACCACGGCGATAACGCGAGTCCGCCTGAGCTCACGGTGCGCCTGCTCCGGCGTGACATCGACGGTTTTCAAACGGAGCCACTGAACCAACCAGAGCAGGCACAGTGCGAGGAGAGCGGTTGGCAGGCCGAATCTTAGCCAGGCCGATACAGTTAGGGGGAGGACCAGGGCTACACTGATACTATCGACCAGCAGCACAGCGTAGAGAACTGGAACCTGCTTTCGCAAAATCCGGAATTGCTCGACGACCAGCGAACGACAGCGGATCCGTGTATCGCCCACGGCGAACGCGGCACGTAGTCGCGCGAATAAATCCATCGAGATTGTCCTACCCCCTTCAGAACTTAGGCGGGAGAGACGAACGACGGGTAAAGCCGTTTGGTATCCCGGGGCTTGCTTGCAACTGCAAGCTCTTCAGTAGCGGCGCGGCTCAACTTAGCGCAGTTTCCCGTCGTCTCAAAAATTCAAGGTGGTCCTGAGACCGAACGCCGAGCCGTTCCTCAGGGCCTTACAGCGAGCGGGCCCCGGAAGCGTGGCACCGCCGCCGGCATGGACGGTGTATTGGAAATTGGGCTGAACGGTCCAGGCGTCCTTAATTTTAATTTAATGGAGTGCGGCCAGAAGTCGTTCGAACCTTCGCACCCGCCAATTTGGATGAGCTCGCGCCCGATAATTCAATTCGAGCGCTGCGCCCGCTCGGAGACGTGAGCATAACCGGCTGCGATGCCGAACTTGTCGTCAGGACGGTTGGCGCGCAAACCGACGAGCTCGAGGCCCGGCGTAGAGATCGATAGCATTGCGGTCGGCGCCGCCGCCGGCAACCCTGGCGATCCCGCGATCATCGTTATGCGGGACGGGATCGATCTGCTGCTTGAAGACCGCCCGGCTGCCGAGATCGCGCGACATTAGAAGGGGCTCGCGCCGTTGGCAGGCGGCAAACGATACGCCGTTCGAGCCCCGCCACTGATCGGCGAACGAGGCGAAGTGCCGCCAGCCTCCGAACTTGATTGGGCTGTCAGTCCGGATCGCCCTTGTTGTTCCAGGCGTACCGGACGTGCCCGAGCAGAAGGGGCGGATGGTTGACGTGAGAATCACCGCCGTAGCGTTCCGCTCCTGCGGATCACCAGGACCGAGGTCGCCTTGGGTCTCCGTCGTGATCGACCTGCCCTTGAGCAAGCGGCAACTCAACTCGTGCCTGCACGCATCCTTCGGAACGCCGCGACGAACCATGTGCGCACTGCGAGGATTGCCGTCCAAAGCTTGGCAAACCACGGAATGGTGAGCAGTTTTGGCTTGACGATGACGAAGAGCCGTTCGAGCACGACCAGACTGAGAAGATAGCACGTTGCGATCATCGCCGTCCCGGCGATCCAGTGACCTTCCCCGGCAACGGCGACCGCGACCAATTTCAACGGCTCTACGGTCGCCGTCGGCACCGCCAATAGAAATAACGATTGGTAGGGTCCAAGATTTTCGACCCGTCGTTTAAGGCTCATGGAGCAGCTCCCGATTCTTCAACTGCGCAGCGACGGGCGACGTTCCATGCTCGGAACATACACCGGTCTTTCCCCTTCGGCCCCAATGTGCCGATCGAGGAGTTCGGGCATGGAGAAAGATGTCGCGATGCCTGCTGGCGGCCACGATAGCAACGGCCCGCATGCGCGGCGACTACGGTGCTGACGGTGGCGCCGACGGAAAGTTGGACGGTGACGTTGGGCCTCGGAGATGCCGATGAAGGAGTGCATGATACCCCACACCCGAATAGGCCGATGAAAGATCGCTGGGTTCGCCCTGGGCGGCAGCCGCTGGGATGGCGTCTATGTCGGCCGGCAGAAGGGTGATGAGTTCATCTATGCCGGCGCGGTCGACCACGGCTTCGAATGCGATCACCGGCGTCAAGGAAGCCGCCGATCACGTCCTCGAGTCGGCAAAGACTGAGATGAAACAGCGCGCGGATGATCTTGGCGAAGGTACCTGACACCCAAGCAGCGGGCGAAGCTGATCGTGAACGGAAGGCGGCTTACAAAGCGATCCATTCGGAGACAAAGAGGCGTGGCGACCGCCGATCTAAATCCCAAGTTCGTGTTTTGAAACCGAAAGCCTTCCGACGATACGCCGCGAAGAGCGAACGATCTCGGACAGCCCTCGCTCGCGGCGCGACCCGCGCCAAGGCACTCGGGCCTGACCTTGACCGCGTCGCCGGGACGTCGCCGGACAAGGGCGCCGAGCTCGACGCCCTCGCCGCCATGCAACCCGAGGGCCAGGCGCCAATATGCGCGTGGGCCGCCGCAGCCTTCTCGGCGAGGACACTGAAAGAGCGGTCCGGCGTTCGCCTCGCGCGCCGCTCCCGGGTCAGCCGCCGCCACGTCCTTTTCGAGGTGGGTCGCTTCGCGAAGCTCCGAATAGTTGACGCAGATGGCGAACGGAGGCGGCGCCAAGGTTCTGGAAGCTCAGCAGATCGGCATCGGCCATGTTCCGGACCTCGCCGACAGTCTTGACGCCCTCGATCTCGAGCGCATTGCGAAGACGGGACGGCAAGTCAATTTGATCAAGAGGGGTTTCGTCTGAAAAGTGAATGGGCACAACGGGGTTTGGTGAAGAAGACGGCTAGTATGTGATTAGGCGCAAAACCTGACGACAGCCTTACCGCTGCGCCTCGGTCGCCATCCAGGATAGCCGCCTTCGGGCGCGCAGGTAATCCTAGTAGCGGATGGTTGGGTCCACGTTCCGGGCGGCCTTGAACGCGGCCTTGAAGTCGAACAGTTCGCCGCATGGCCTCCATCTTCTCGATGGCAGCGTGGAAGGCCGCCACCGCGGCGCGAGCGCCCTCCAGAGAGCCTGGCCACCATCTCCTCGAGCTTACGCGCGATGACAAGGGGCTTGCCTGGACGGAGTGCTTCCAATCGTACAGGCGATAGCTGAGGCGGAAGTGATCGCCGCGGATGCAGCAACAGACGATGCGGCCGGCTGGTCGTCGGCGGTCGCATCGTCCGCCGCGCCGGTGTGCCCGGCCTCCGTCGATCCAGATCGCCGCGACGCCGCCGCCGCGGAGGTAATTGTCAGCCAGGTCGTCGTCGTGGCGAGCCTTGCCAATGTCGCCCAACAGGATCCGTGGTTTGCGTCGATCGCGTCAACCCTGTCTCCGTTTTTACCGCCTGACACGATGATCATGCATGGCCGCTGCCAGAATACCGACTGCCAGGCCCATGATGATGATCCAGACAACAAGTCCCGCGTACCAAGGAAGCACGTTGGTCATCGTCACTCCTCCTGGTCTACGCCGACCGGCGCTCTCGTGGCGTCCGCCCCCTTCTCCCGGGACGCCCCTTGCGATCATTGACGCGACGTTGCGGCGTATTGGAAAGCGGCGGGGGACCCCTCGACGGCGCGTCATCGATCAACTCATCAAGTGTCGGCTCGTGCTCGGCTGGTGGACGCTCCAGCGCGGCGAGAAAGGCCCTGCCCGTGTCGGTTATGCGCCACTCGCCAGCCTCGCGCACAATCAGCTTCTTGCCGAAGATGTCCACGCTGCCGCCGGCACAGGTCTCCATGCGCTTCATCCGCGCCGTCCATTCCGGTCCGCTGGTCATGAGCACGGCAAGATAGCGCTTCAGCTCTTCGAGCGTCGCCCGGCCGCTGGGATGGCCGTCCAGAACCTTGAGGATGGTGAGCTGAAAACTCAACGCCACACTCCGCAACGAAATCATTAAAATATGATGATGAGCCTACATCGGACCATGCGGCTGTCCAGAACGAATTGGGAAGGGAACCCGCATTCTGGGCTTTCCTCCCGCTCAGCACCGACCTTGCAAATGCCAAGACCGAAGCATTAGGCTTGCCCCGCCAAGCTCGCCGGCGGCGGGCTCGGCCCAAAGGGCCGCTCGGCGTCCTCCGCTTACCGGGCGGCCGGGGGCCGAAAACGGTCTTCGCGACCGTTCCCGCAGGCCTCATCGGGCAACCGGATGCGGCTCACAGCTTCATTCGGCTGTCCAACACCGAGACCTATCTGAGGCTGAAGAAATGAACCGCGTCTTCAACGTGCAGCCAGGCCCGACGCTTCGGCATTACGTCGCGCAGGGACAGATGTCTGCGGGCCAGTGCTACTCGGCGGACGTCGTCTATGCTTGTTGGTTGCTGTACAGGGTCTGCTGTACTTGGCTAACGGAAAAGTGGGATGAGGGGTGCGGCCCGCCCTGCCTGTCAAAGCCACGCCGCTAGCGACTGGATCACGGCCCATGGCGCGCGCCGTCTCGACGCCCTTGAACGCGGCCGTAGCCCATCAGGGACGGACGAGGCACCATTCTTCTGCTCGACGAATGCCGGGAGTCCGCGGGTGAGCGTGTGACTTCGAGTTTCTGCTCGCGATACCATGGCGCGACGACATCGTTCATGAAAATGCTGTCGTCGTCGAAGTCTACGCCGCGCCTGAGCCAGGGGAAGAGGCTCTGCGCGCTGTTGATCGCCTCCACCGCCAGCGAACATTCCAGCGTCACCAACGACCATCGTCAGGGTCTGGATGAACGAGCCAGCCACCGACGTGCCGTCATGAGCTACCATATCAACCTCGCAGAAGCCGGGCCGCGGGCTGTTTCAGTCGCTCAACGTGCGGACTGGGACCTCGCGCCGATTGCCGACTAGCGTCGGGCACGCCGCCGCCTGCCGCCGCTCGCCGCGATCTTCACCTCGATGAGCAGGCGATCGACGGTCGCAGCGTTGATGGCCAGAACACGATCACGGTCCGCCTGGCCAAGCTGCAATCGGCCATATTGCTCGCGGGCAGCAAGGTCGGGATCATCGCCTTGAGCCGCTTGCCGTACGGCCAATCCCACGCCTCCGTCATCGCGTCCTTGATCGTCGCCCATATCTACGCTTGCGCTCTCGACGTGCTGCAGCTGCGCAGGCCCAGCCATTGCGCGTCGCCGGAGTGCGCGTACCGCGCTGCTGCAGTGATCGGCGAGAAGTTGTCCAGTCGTCGCGCGAGGAGAACACCATCGGCGGCAACGCGCCCTTCCCGGGGTTCATCGACCCCGCCCATCAAGGGGGTAGCGTGCCTGTCTCATTGCCCCAGCGGCCTCCAGCCCGTGTCTGCTGCTAATCTGCAAGACTGGCTGAGCCCAGTACAAGAGCAGCTATGGCCATGCCCAGGATAGCAAGCCGGAGCTTGCTAAGAGCCGGCCATATGGCGTTGCCGCCCTAGCTGTGGTCCCGCGCTGGCCAGCGCTCCGCCACCTGAACCTTTACGCTGACCGTTCAGACGAATGAATGTCCGGGATTTTGCTAATCCCTCTCGGGGCTGGAACGCCGCCGCCTGCGCTTCATTTCAAGCGGGCGGCGTTTTCTTATGGCGTTCGTGGAGCTTGCGGTGCCCTCCGCCCGCCCAGCGGGCAACAAAACGGCCCCAGCGGGGGGCTGCAGGCTGGGGCCGCCATTCCATCCCGGACAATAATCGGCGCTAAGGCGTCCGGGGTAGGACAAGTTCCAGAGGAACCAGAGGTTCCATCAATGGCCTTAAAGAACGGGCCCGGTGTACTACCCTGGAGGACGGGCCGATCGCTCAGCAGCCGGAAAGGAGTTGTTCGGCTACAAGGCCGCACCGTACAGGATCGGCAGGGCTGACCTTGATGCCGATCAAGCACCTGAATGTTAAGCGGCTTCTTGAGGCCGTTCGCGCAGTGACATGGCAGACCTACGTTTTGCCTGCCCGCGACAAAACTCCGGCTGCAACCTCCATGATCGTGCCGCCCACGATTGACTCTGGGCGCGTGTCAAAGGACGATCCCGCCGCCGGCACTGGGGCGAGGCTACTCAATGATGGATCGGACGAACCTGCGCTATCTTCTGCGTCTGCTTGAACATGGCCCATTTGAACGTCGCCCGCGCGGTGGCTGGCGCTTCGGCACCAAGGTGATCAGCGACGCGGTTGTCGAACGGCTGCTCGTCAGCGGTCGAGTCGAGATAGTCGGCTTGACGCTGCAACTCGCAGCAATGCCATCTTCAGGGCCGAGCCGATCCCGGAACGAACGACCGTCAGCAGGATTGCCTTTCTCGCAGTAGGAGTTGCGTCATGCGTCATGCGCCGTCCATCGTGCCGCTGGATCGGCTCGACCGGGACATCTACCTCGTCCTGGAGGATTTCGGTGCCCGGGCCGGCTGCTCATGGCGCGAGACCGACGAGCAGGACACCGACTTCGCGACGATCATCCGCGACCTCATCACGGGCCAGTACGCCTATCCGGTCCGGATCGTGGCTTTCAACGCCGTTGATGGCTGGTCGCGCGACGCCACCAGCGAGGTCGCAGATGAGCTTGGTGAGCGCGCCGCGGGCAACGCCGAGATCACGCCAGCCCTGCGCGCCTTCATCGAAGCGAATGCTACCCGGCCGTTTGCTGTCCAACTGGCACTTCCACTGCGCGGAGCTGTGTGAGCATGGCGCCCCTGACCGCCGCCTCGAGCAGAGCTATGACGACGCGATGAACGCGCTGGCCAACTACCTGACACGCGAGGACGACGCGCAGACCACGGTCGATTGGCTGCACCGCATCCTGGATCGCGACGGCCTCCGCGACGCTATCACCGAGGTCTTGGTTGACGCGAGGGTGCATCCGCGGCCGAGAGCTGACGTGCCGGAATAGACGGTCTGGCCAGGGCAACCGTCAGAAGCCGTGCATTAGCAGGTCAGCTCGCGACGCGATCGCTGCCCGATGTCCGAGAACGGGGAACAGGCGACCTCCCGTATGAAGTTGAGCTACACGGCCGTTGGCTGCGAAGCCCAATCGACCGAATGCCGCCCTGGCCGCTGCGGCAGGATAGGGACGAGCAGACAATTGCAGCGACAATGACCACGGAAGCTAAAGGGCGACTCAGGGAGAGCCCGCCATTGACTGGCTTGCGCGCGCGACATTCCAACAGCGAGGCCCAGCTGCGGCGTGTCATGGAGACCTATATCGAACTGGGTCGACAACCCCGATCACTTCCGCTCGCTCTATTCGATGCGAGGGCCGCTGAGAGTTCGATAGCCCTTAACTGATTGCCTGCTAAGAGCTGCACTCTGCTTTGCAGTTGGAGCGCAAGGCCGCCAAAATGAGCAGGTCAACCGAGGTGTTTCGATCGGAGATCGTTGCGGTATCGACGATCGGCGTCGCCGCGATGGGTTTTTTTGAGATCTCTGGCTATGAGGCCTGCTCCGCCTTGACGGCGGCAACGGCCAGCATCGCGTCGCCGATCATGTTGGCCTGTGCCTTCAGGGCATTGCCGGCGCCGACGATATCCCGGACCTCTTTGTTCTGGCTGAGCTTCGACTTGCCGACCAGGCGTGTGATCTCGATCTCGATGCCGACGATCATCTTGAGCATCGTGTCGATGTAGTCCTTGGGGCTGTCGGTCATCTTCCAAGGATTGGCCTGTTTCGCCTCATGAATGCGCGTCAGGCGCGCGACCATGCCGCGGACGTAACGCTCATCATCGCGGATCGTGACACGTCCGTACACATGCGCAACCATGTAGTTCCACGACGGGACCTGCTTCTTGAACTCGACCTTGCTCGGATACCAGTTCGGCGCGATGTAGGCATCCGCGGCGCGGAAGACGATCAGAACCTCATCACCGGTGGCGAGATCCTGCCAAACAGGGTTCGCACGAGCCACATGCGAATGAAGCACGCCCTGCTGACCTTCGTGCGCATGCAGTTCGAACGGAATATGATTCGCGTCGAGTCCACTCTTCCCGTTCGTAAAGAGGATGCCGAGCGGATTATTTTCAATGAGATCGTGAAGCACCTCGGCGCGAGCCTCAACGAAGTGCGGAGGGACGTACATGACAACTCCTTGGCTATTGCGGGAACGCTGTGCACCCTTGGGTCGCGCAGCATCAACAGGTTTGGTTCAGACCTCGGTCATCTCGAATTCACTCTTGCCAGCACCACAGTCGGGGCAGATCCAATCTGCGGGCACGTCCTCCCAGCGGGTGCCGGGCGGAATGCCCTCGTCAGGCCATCCGTCTCGCTCGTCGTAAATGAGCCCGCACAGCGCACACATCCAGGTCTTGTAGACGGGCGCAGCGCCTGCGATTTCCGTGTTCACGTGAGCAGTTTCGTTGCTCATGACAACTTCCCCTATTCCTGTGGCAGGGTTCACGAGTTCGATTTAGGGCAAGGCTGGCCTATCCAACAGTGCCAGATAACTGCAGTTTACCGGACCAGTTTCTTGCCTGCGATACTACTTTTCCCTTTGTTTCGCCGATCGTGATCATCACCTGCACCTTGCGTTTGCTGGCGTGCCGATGCTGCGCCATCGCGCGGGTGGCGCGTTCGTCGAGATACGACTCATCTTGGGGCTCTTGTTGCCTGGAGTGCCTGTCGTCTTTATTGGCCGGCGAAGCGACCTGCTCTTGAACGAATGAAGCTCACTCGGCAGGCCGGGCGGTCGAGACGGCGTTCCCCTCCGCATTGTCGAGCGCCGCAAGAGCCTTCGGCTTGCGCAAACGCACATAGACCTGCGCCGCCAGAAGCGTCACGCAAAGAAAAAGAAAGAACGCGCTGATCGGCCGCTCGACGAAAATCATGGCATCACCGCGCGAGACCAGCAGCGAACGGCGGAAGTTCTCCTCAAGTCGTGGCCCCAGCACGAAGCCGAGGAGGATCGAGGCCGGGTGGAAATCGAGCAGCAGGAGTAGATAGCCGATCAATCCAACGACGACGGTCTCGCCAACCTGGAACATGTCGTTGTTGGTCGAGTAGACGCCGATCGCGACGAAGAACAGCGCGCTTGGATAGAGATATTTATACGGAATCATGAGGAGCTTCACCCACAGCCCTATCAGCGGGACGTTGAGCAAGACCAGCATGACGTTGCCGATCCAGAAGCTCGCGATCAGGCCCCAAAAGATGTCGGGGTGCTCTTTGATCAGTTGGGGACCGGGTACGATGCCCTGAATCATCAGCGCACCCAGGATCAGCGCCATGACTGCGTCCCCGGGAATACCAAGGCTCATTGTCGGAATGAAGTCGCCCTGTACCGACGAATGCGTCGACGCCTCTGGACAGGCGACGCCTTCGATCATGCCGGTGCCGAACTTCTCCGGCGTCTTCGAAATCTTTTTCTCGGCTGCGTAGGAGATAAAGGAAGCGATCGTTGGTCCCGTTCCCGGAATGAGCGAGCAAAGGCTCCCGATGACGGTGCCGCGCAACATCGCAGGGATGGAACGGCGCAGTTCGTCGCGTGATGGGCGCAGATCGCGCAAGCCGACTTTCGAATAGCGCGTGTTCACCTCAGAGTATTGGTTCACGCTCTTCATGAACTCGGCGATACCAAATAGGCCGAGAGCGAGTCCGACGAGTTCGATGCCGTCGAGGAGATTCGGGATGCCGAAGGTGAAGCGCTCCGAGCCGGTCTCGACATCCGTTCCCACGATTCCTAGAAACAGGCCGAGCAACGTCATGGCGATGCCTTTGAGAGGCGAGCCTTTCGCCAGCGTCGAACCGGCGAGCAGGCCCAGAAGCATCAGCGAGCATATTTCAGTTGGACCGAACTCCAGCGCGACCTTCACCAGCACCGGAGCCAGAAAGATCATTTCCAGGATGCCCCAGGAAGCGCCGACGAACGACGATAGGACCGTGATGCCGAGCGCCGCACCGCCGCGGCCCTGCTTCGTCAGCGGAAACCCATCGAGGCACGTCACCGCGTGCGGCGGATGGCACGGTAAATTGAGCAGGATCGAACAGATCGCGCCGCCGTATTGGGCCCCATAGAAAACCCCTGACAGCATCAGGATGGCGCCGACCGGCTTGATGCCGAACGTCAGCGGCAGCAGCACCGAGATGGTGGCGAGTGGCCCCATTCCCGGCAGGACGCCCACCATGTTACCTACGAGGACGCCGACAAAACACCACATGAAATTCTGCGGCTCGAAAGCGACACCAAAGCCGTACCAGAGATCGGAAAGCGCGCTCGCGAACATCTAAAACCCCCAACGGTACAGCGGGAAAGGAACCTTGAGCACGTAGGAAAAGAGGAGGCAGCCGACGACCGCGACGACCGCGGCCAGGACGGCTGATCCTTTCAGCGTGGCGGTCCTGTCGCCGAGCGCGGAGACGAAGACGCACATGAAGGTGGCCGCGGCCATTCCGAAATAGAGGCCGAAGAGGACGAACATCAGAGGACCCGCGAGGATGCAGGCCCAGCCACGCCATTCCATCGCCGCGGGCAAGACGCGCTCTCCCTCTTCGAGAGGCGTCGCCAATCCGGTGACGAAGATCAGGGCTCCGACGAGAACCATCATGAGGCCGAGCATCAACGGAAACATGCCCGGTCCCACGTGCGCGAAGGTCCCGAGCGAATATGTTGCTGAGTTGACGCCGATCCCGGCGCCCAGTAGCACCATGAGCAGCCCGGCGTAGAAGTCCTTCTTCCGCAGCATCATCGGCATATCGGCACCTCTAGTTAGTTTTGGTCGCTATCACGACGAGCGCCGAGGCTGGTTCGGAAGACACCTGCGTCAGTTTGTGCGGAATCGTGGAGTCGAACTGGACGCAATCGCCCGGCTTCAATGTCTCCTTGCGCTTTCCGATGACGAGCTCGATCCGGCCGGAGAGAATGAACAGGATTTCCTCACCTTCGTGGTGACTCATGATGCGACCGCGTTTCGCCGTCTTGGTCGGTCGCACGATAAAGGCGCGCATGGTGCGGTCGGGAGCCAGACCGGCGACTAGCGACAGGTGCGTGTCGACGTCGCCGGCCTTCCCGTTCTTCGCGCGGACAATCGTGATCGGGTCGTGGTCGTCCGGCTGGCCGTAGAAGCGGTCTAAGGTCGTTCCGAGAGCCGCGGCGATCTTGAGCGCGGAGCCTATCGACGGAGAAGAGAGCCCGCGTTCCAGCTTGGAAAGATAGCTGCGGGTCAGACCGGAATCGGCGGCAAGCTGCTCCAGCGTCATGCCGCTCTGCACGCGAAGGAATTTGAGGTTGAGTGTCATTGCGCTCGGCTCTTTCCCAAGTTATTGCCCGCATCGATCTCGCACCAAACAACCGACGATTCAAACCCTGGAAGGGGCGGCCGACTGATCACAGATCCAGCACTAGCCGTTGTCCGGCGCAATCGCCGACGCAGACGATGAGCTCATTCTGCCGCTCAGCAGGCGAAAGCACGCGATCGCGATGGATGGGGGGCCCTTCGGTCCAGCGCGTGCGGCAGGCGCCACAGATGCCGCCGCCGCAGGACACGGGGACGTCGACGCCGAGGGCATCGAGCGTTCCGAGAAGACCAACATCTGGCGTGACAGTTGCAAGCTTCTGGCTCGCCGACAGATACAGCTCGTAGGGAGGCACGTCGCTTCGGGCGATGGCCTTGGGCGGGGTGAACATTTCAATGTGTTTGCGCTCTTCCGGCCAGGCCGAAACGGCATCTTCGAAAGCCTTCAGCATCGCCGCGGGTCCGCAGCAGGCCGCTAGGCCAGATCTAGCGAATTCCGCGAGGATCGCGGCGACGACGGGCTTGGCCTGCACGGTTGTGTCGTACAGGCGGACACGGCCTGCTCCGATTGCCGGCTCAATCATGTCGGTCAGGACCGGTCGTCCGCGGCTGGTCCAGTGCAGCACGTAGTTCGAGCGCCCTCGGCGCTCGAGATGCCTAATTGCGGAGATGAACGGGGTCACGCCGATGCCTCCCGC
This sequence comes from Bradyrhizobium sp. 4, assembly GCF_023100905.1. Taxonomy (NCBI): domain Bacteria; kingdom Pseudomonadati; phylum Pseudomonadota; class Alphaproteobacteria; order Hyphomicrobiales; family Nitrobacteraceae; genus Bradyrhizobium; species Bradyrhizobium sp. 4. Next base: position 4,981 of record NZ_CP064687.1, on the reverse strand, counting down.
GAGGAATACGTTTGTCGCCTCTTGGAGCAGTGCGATCCCGCCGCGCGGCAGCGAGACGGAAATCGGCTGTCCCGCCTCCACGCGATCGTGCAGGAAGTTCGAGCCGCCGCGGCCTTCGCGTTCGCGCTTCACCGCGATCACGTAGCGCCGATCATCGTCCGGTTCATTGCAGAGCGAATAGGTCCGGACGAGACCCTGCTCCAGGTGAACGTCGATATGGGCCCCGGCCCGAAAGGGTGGCAGCTCCCAATCGTCCTGGTCGACCAGCGTGAAGCGCTTGGTGTCGTTGCCGAGATCCTCGACCTTCGAGACGACGGTGGAGACCGTCTTGATCGCCTTCGCCATCTAGATCGGCCTCACGGCGTCGCCTACGCGTAGCGTGCCCCCTGCGATGATCTTGCAGTTCAGCCCCGACCGGTTGATCAACGGATCGAAGACGGACTTGCCGAGTATCTCCTCGATGTGCCGGCACGGCGTTGAAAGGCGGGTCGCCTCGACAATCGCTTCTCCGAGCCGGAAGCGACGGCCGACGAGATGATTCAGCGGGACGCCTTCGACGGTCACGTTCCGGCGATGTTCCTCGGGCAGCAACTCAATCTTGTGGTCGCGTTGCAGGGCCTCGAGCGTCTCCATCTCGAACAGGGTGACCTGCCGCCCCTCCTCCGGCTTGTGGGAGTAGAATCCTGTTTCCTGGCCGGCGAAATATCGATCGCCCTCGATACCGCGTCCAGCGACGAGCTCGAGCGAGGGAAACGAGCGCATCGGCAAAAAGGCACGCGGGGTCTTGTGCAAAAAGCGGACGACGCCCTGCCAGGACATGGTGACCTCGGGCTCATCGATTGCGGTCGCGTCCATCATGTTCTCTCCATGGGCCTTAATCCGAACTGGTCTCAACGTGATGCGGCGAGCGATTTGTCAAGGGTCTGGCGCACGTCTGATCGCACCTCGATGACGACCGGTCCCTTGGTCGTCATCGCCTCCGCGACGGTCCCGGGGGCACGTTCCGCATCCTCGATGACGAAGCCGGTCGCGCCGAAGGCGCGCGCCAAAGCGGCAAAGTCGGGATTCGAAAGATCCGTGCCGTACGGACGACCGGGATAGGCACGCTCCTGGTGCGACCGGATGGTCCCGTAGGACTGGTTATTGGATACGACGATCGTGAGGTTCGCGCCTCTGGCGACGGCCGTCGCAAGCTCATTGCCCGTCATCAGGAAGCCGCCGTCTCCGCAGAACGCAACCACCTGCCGCTCCGGAAAGCGAAGGCTGGCAGCGAGCCCGGACGGGACCCCAGTGCCCATCGCCCCGCAAGCCGAGCCGAGCAGCCGCGCGGTCGGCTCGAGGCTGAAGATGCGATGGACCCATCCGGCGAAATTGCCTGAATCCGTCGTGACGATGCCATCGGGCCTGAAGTGCGCGGCGATCGCCGCCACCGCGTGACCGAGGACGTCCGCCGATGGTACGCCGAACTGAGGCCAACCATGCGTGGCCGTCCGCGCCGCGGCAGCCGCGGAGGACCACTCGGCGCAGGCCCGCGCCGTCGCGGGAGCTGCGAGCATGGCCGACACGAATGCATGCGATCCAGAGACGACCGCGACGTCGGTTCGGACGCGCTTTCCGATCGCATCGGGATCTGGATAGACATGTACCAATGGCTGGCGAGGCTCGGCCTGTCTCGGAAACGCAAAGCCGAGCGAGGACAGATCGCCCAGACGTGTTCCGACGGCAACGACGAGGTCGGCGCGTTCGAGCAGTTTCACATGAGGCTGAGACGTGAAGAACCCGAACTGACCCGCCCACAGCGGGTGAGAGTTCGGGAACTGGTCCTGCATTTTGTTCATAGTGACGACGGGCACGTTCCATTTCTCGGAAAACGCGATCAGATCTTGGCGGAACGATGCCGTCCGGCATTCGCCGCCGACCAGCAGGATCGGCCGCTCCGCGGCCCTCAACGCCGCCCTCGCCTGTTCAATGGCCGCAGCACCGGGCTCCGGACGCACAGCTCCGTTGGCTGTGGCCACAAATCCCTCGGCCGGGTCTTCAAGGAGATCTTCCGGCAGTTCGATGGCGACGGGACCTGGCGTTCCCGCATGGGCCACGGCGAACGCGCGGGCCATCATCTCTGGAACGAGATCCGCCGAGTTCAGACGCACCGACCACTTCAGCACGCCATCGAAAGATCGGCCACAGTCGATCTCCTGCACCGCGTCCCTTGCGAGGTTCGGACGATCGACCTGACCGACCAGCATCACCAGCGGAATCGCCTCCTGCGCGGCCACATGCAACCCGAGCGCTGCGTTGAAGGCGCCCGGACCACGGCTCGTCATCACGACGCCTGCGCGCCCTGTGAGTTTGGCGTCAGCGACCGCCGCGAGGCTCGCGCTTCCTTCGTGCCGGCAAGTCACCAGATCGAAATCGTTACGGTCGCGCAGCGCGTCCAGCAGCGCCAGAAAGCTTTCTCCCGGGACGCCGAAGGCCCTGTCCACCCCGTGCGCGACGAGACAGTCCGCCACGAGTTCCGCGACGCGGTCGGTCATGCGACGCTCCCGTCCTGCCTGATGGTCAGGGGATCGCCCATGACGCGCAGTGGCGCCTCCGTCCGATCTCGCAGCGCCTCGATCGCGAGGCCGTCAAGTAGGGCCCGAACGGCCAGGCCATCCTCGGTTATGTCGATGATGCAGAGGTTGGTGAAGATGCGGGTCACCACTCCGCGCGCCGTGAGCGGATACCCACATCGCTCCACGATGCGGGAGCGGCCATCCTTGGTGGTGTGGTCCATCATTACCCAGATCGACTTGGCGCCGACCGCCAGATCGATGGCTCCGCCGATGCCGGGCGGAGACCCGTTGTCACCCGTCGTCCAGTTGGCGAGATCACCGTCCTTGGACACCTGAAAGGCGCCGAGCACGGCCACGTCGAGATGACCGCCTCGCATCATCGCGAACGAGAGGCTGGAGTCGAAGTAGGAACCGCCGGTTCGGATCGAGATGGGCATCTTCCCTGCATTGATGAGATCCCAGTCCTCTTCGCCCGCCGGTGGCTTCGGACCCACGTTGAGGACTCCGTTCTCGCTGTGAAGGATCACGCTAGACCCCTCCGGCAGGTAGTCAGCGACGTGCGTCGGTGCGCCGATACCGAGATTGACGAATCCCTCCTGCGGCAGATGAAGTGCGACCATGCGGGCCAGCGCATCGCGTGCAAGCGGTGTCATCGGGAGCTCCTTGCGAAAACGCGATCGACGAAGATGCATGGAGTGACTATGGCTTCTGGATCCAAATCCCCGACGTTGACCACGCGGTCGACTTCCACGGCGACCGTCCGGCCGGCGGTCGCCATCACCGCGCAGTGGTTGCGCGCGGTCTTGTTATAGGTGACGTTGCCGAGCGTGTCGGCGAGATGACCTTTGACGAAAGCGAAATCTGCATGAAGCGGTAGCTCAAGAATAAATTCGCGTCCGTCGACGACGATCTTCTCCTTGCCGTCAGCGAATACCGTTCCCACGCCGACGGGAGAAAGGAAGCCGCCGAGACCGGCGCCGCCTGCCCGGATGCGCTCCACCAGCGTGCCCTGCGGAACGAGTTCGAGCTCGACCGTGCCGGCACGATATTGCTCGGCGAACTGCTTGGCGCTGCGCGGATAGGAGCAGACGATCTTGCGAACGATCCTGGCTTCGAACCACAGCGACAGATCGTCCTCGGTCGAGCCGGCGTTGTTCGATATCAGCGTCAGGTCGCGGACGCCCCGGTCGAGCACCGCCTTGACCACTCCGAGCGGAAGCCCCGCTCCGCCGAACCCTCCCATCATGACGGCGTCGCCGTCCTTGATGCCTTCCACGGCCGCCGCCGCGTCTTCAACCACTACGTTGCGCATCGTAAATCCGCCGTCTCTGCTACGGGATTGATTTGAGGTACGTCGTTGACAGGCCACGGCCGACCCGGTCGAGCAGCATCTCGTTGGTGCCGTCGGCGTAGGCCGCCATCCGGACCTCGGCGAAATGCATGTTCAGGCGGTGGGCTGCGCCGGCGCCCGTCGCGCCCACGATCCGGACGCACTGATCGATGCCCCAAAGCGCGGTGTCGACAGCGAACTTCTTGGCTTGCGCCGCGAGGGCGACCGGATTTCCCCCGGTCTGTATCTGCTCGGCGGCGCGGAAGACGAGCGCGTTGGCGGCCTCAAGCCGGACCGACACCTCCGCCAGCTCCCAGCGCAGGCCCTGATGTCCGGTCAGCGGCTTTCCGAACGCCTGCCGGCCTTCGCAGTAGTCCACCGCCTCGCACAGCGCCGCATGCAGAGTTGCGACGCACATGGCGGCCACGTGAACGCGGGCCGCGTTGACCGATGCCATCGATGCCTTGAGCGCGGCGCCGGGCGCTGCGATCAGACACCAATCGGGAATGAAGTGGGCGTCGAAGGCCACTTCGGCCAGACGGAAGGAACGCGCTCCGGGAACGACGATCTCGGTCCGCTTCACCGTCTCGGCTTGGCCGAAAGGCACGTAAAAGCTGGCGATCTCACCGGTCCCCGCAGCGTCTCCGACGCGGGCCAGGACGATCAGACCACCGACCAGCAGGCCGTCGGTCATCCACGCCTTGGTGCCGCTCAGAGCCCAGCCGCCGTTGACTGGAACCGCGGTGGTGGTCAGGGCGGAGACATCGCTGCCACCAGCTGGCTCCGTCATGGCGGTTGTCAGAAGAAGCTCGCCGCGCAACGCGGGCTGCAGCAGGCGCTCGATCTGGATCGACGTACCGGTTTGTGATAGGCGCGTGGCTCCGCCTTGATGGTGGTTCAGGCAGAACGCTGCCGCAAACCCGTGGTGCGCCATTTCCTGCGCGACGCGGACTTTGCACAAATAAGATGCTTCCAAGCCACCGTGAGCGCGCTTGGCCTGGAGGCCCAGCATGCCGAGAGCGGCCCACTCGGCGATCCACCTCTGCGGGAACGCGTCACCTGACACGTGCGCGGCGAAGACGCTCTCGGAGAAGGC